>JBDHRX010000070.1:0-16318 GCA_039807785.1 Burkholderiaceae bacterium | reverse complement strand
ATGCGGCCCCCCGCGGCGTCGCGGCTTCGAGCCGCGCCGCGCGCGCCTGCTCGCCGTGCGCCGGGTCGAGCTCGAGCCGCAGCCGCAGGTCGGGGCGCGGCAGGCAGGCGGCGGCGCGCTCGGGCCATTCGACGAGCGCCACGCCGGGCCCGCCGAGAAGATCGTCGAAGCCAGCATCGATCCAGTCTGTGTCTGCGGAGAGTCTATACAAATCAAAATGATATAGCTGGAATCTCGACAGTGCGTAAGATTCGACCAGCGTGTAGGTCGGGCTTTTGACGCGCCCCTGGAAGCCGAGGGCGCGCAGCAGCGCGCGGGCGAAGGTGGTCTTGCCGGCGCCGAGGTCGCCGGACAGGAAGATCACGAAGCCGGGCTCGAGCGCGGGCGCGAGCCGGGCGGCGAGCCGCCCGGTGGCCGCAACGTCGGGCAGCGGGCAGGCCGGACCGGCGTCGCCGGGGGCTGCGGGCGGCGCGTCGGCGTCGGTCTTGGCGGCCTTGGACACGTTCTAGAATCCGAGTGTGGAGCTGCGCATCGAACAGTTGCAGGCCTGGGCACGCGAGCTCGGTTTCGGGTCGGTCGGCGTGGCCGACCTCGACCTGGAGGACGCCGAGGAAGGGCTGCAGGCCTGGTTGCGGGCCGGTTTCCATGGCGAGATGGATTATATGGCCCGCCATGGCGCGCGCCGCGCGCGCCCGGCCGAGCTGGTGCCGGGCACGGTGTCGGCGATCATGGTGACCTTCGACTATGCACCCGACGATCCGGGCTGGATCGGGCAGGCCCGGGCCGCGCTGTCGGACCCGGAGCGCGCCTACGTCTCGCGCTATGCGCTGGGACGCGATTACCACAAGGTCGTGCGCGCACGGCTGCAGCGCCTGGCGACGCGGATCGAGGCGGCGGTGGGTGCCTACGGCTACCGGGTGTTCTGCGATTCGGCACCGGTCATGGAGGTGGCGCTCGCCCGCCGCGCCGGCCTGGGCTGGCGCGGCAAGCACACCCTGCTGATCGAGCCGGACCGCGGCTCCACCTTCTTCCTCGGGACCCTGTACACCGATCTCCCGCTGGCGCCGTCCGGGCCGCCCGGGGCCGACCACTGCGGTCGCTGCACGCGCTGCATCGAGGCCTGCCCGACCGGGGCGATCGTCGCCCCGTACCGGGTCGATGCGCGGCGCTGCATCTCGTACCTGACCATCGAGCTCAAGGGACCGATCCCCGAGTCGCTGCGCCCCGCGCTGGGCAACCGCATCTACGGCTGCGACGACTGCCAGCTGGCCTGTCCCTGGAACCGCTTCGCGCGCCCGCAGGCCACGGCGGAGTTCGCCGCGCGCGCCGGGCTCGACGCCGCCGCGCTGGTCGAGCTGTTCGGCTGGAGCGCCGAGCGCTTCGAAGCGGAACTGGCGGGTTCGCCGATCCGGCGCATCGGGCACGAGCGCTGGCTGCGCAACATCGCGGTGGCGCTGGGAAATTCCTCCGGCGGCCCGGCTGTCGTGGCCGCGTTGCGCGCCCGCGCCGGGCATCCGTCCGCCCTGGTGCGCGAGCACATCGACTGGGCGCTGCGCCGGCTGGCGCCGGAGGCGGGCCGGGCCGGGGCTCTCGCCGGCCCAAATCCGGTACACAATGCGCCCTGACGGGCCGACGGTTCAGCCGGCGTCGACCAATTGGAGGACTCTGTTCCCGTGCGTGCACCCAAAGTCATGACCCGCACCTTCCTGGCGAACCTCGCGCTGTTCAACGAACTGGGCGGCGACGAGCTCGACCGGGTCGCGGCGGGCACCACCGAGCTGCGCGTCCAGAAGGGGCGCACGCTGTTCCAGCGCGGCGACCCCTGCGTCGGTTTCCACGCGGTGATGTACGGCCAGGTCAAGCTCAGCTTCCTGTCGCCCCAGGGCACCGAGAAGGTGATCGAGATCCTCGGGCCGGGGCAGTCGTTCGGCGAGGCGGCGATGTTCCTCGACCGGCCCTACCCGGTGAACGCCGAGTGCCTCGCGGATTCGCTGCTGCTGCACATCTCGAAGGACACCGTCGACAGCGAACTGGCGCGCGACCCGCGGCTCGCGCGGCGCATGATCGCCGGGCTGAGCCGGCGGCTGGTGGGGCTGGTGCACGACGTCGAAGCCTATTCGCTGCGCTCGGGCATGCAGCGCGTGATCGGCTACCTGCTGCGCGACCTCGATCGCAAGAGCGACCCCGCGTCGGGGCCGGTGCGCATCGTCCTCGACACCAGCAAGGGCGTCATCGCGTCGCGGCTGAACCTGACCCCCGAGCACTTCTCGCGGATCCTCGGCGAGCTGAGCAACGAGGGGCTGATCAGCGTGAAGGGTGCCGAGATCACGATCCTGGATCCGGAACGCCTGCGCGGCTTCCTTTCCTGATCCGTCCGCGACCTTCCCGGACCTTCCCGGTCCGACCCTTCCGCATTCCCGGCCGCTCCCGGCCCCGATCCTCGCTCGATCCTTCCTCGATCTCCTTTCTCGGTTCTCCTCCTGGTTCCCCTCCCGGCCTGCCGTCACTGCGCGCGGCCTTTCCGCATCGCCTTTCGCGTGACCTCCGGCCCGGTTCCGGCCATCCTTCCCGGCCGTCCTCTCCGGCTGTTCTCTCCGGTCGTCATTCCGGCGCCGGGAAGCCGGCGAGCCAGCGACCGTCGCGGTCGACCAGCGCGACGCAGTCTCCGGTGCCGGCGACGAAGCGCAGCGGCCGCGGCGCCCGCGGCAACCGGACCAGCGGCGCGCCGAGGCGCTCACCCGACGGATCGACCGGCGCGACCACGATGCCATCGGCGCTCGCATGCGCCGCCAGCACCCGCCGGCCGTTGCGGGCCAGCGCGAGGATCTCGCCGGGCGCGCGCCACCGCGCGCCCACGCGCCAGCCGTCGCGATCGAGCCGCGCCAGGCCGGCGTCACCGGGCGGCGCCAGCAGCCAGCCGCCCCGGCTGCCCTCGCGCCAGGCGGCGATCCGCGTCGGCGGCGGGGCGTCCGCGGCGATCGGCCGCTCGATCTCGCGCCGCACGTCCAGGTTCACGATGCCCAGCGCGCCGCCGGTGTCGATCCGCGCCAGTTCGCCGGGCGCGGCGCCGTCGAGCAGCGCGCGCGTCGCCGTCGGGAGGCGGAAGCGCCGCGGCGTGAGCCGCCCGGGGAGCGCGACCGCCTCGCCCATCCGGTAGTCGTGCACCAGTCCCTGGAGGACCGGCGGCGCCGCGGCGTCGTAGGCGATCTCCCAGGCTTCGTCGAGGTCGGCGAAGGCGACCGCGAAGCGGCGCCGCGCCGGGAGGTCGCGGATCGCGCTGACCACGAACCGGTCCGGCAGCCGGTAGCGCTGCAGCGGCGCGAGCGTGGCGGGATCGTGCGCCGACAGGGCCGCATCGCCGGCGCCGCCGGCCAGCACGATCGCGTCCGCGCCGCTCGCGGCGCCCAGCACGCTGGCCTCGAACCCGAGCGCGGTCCGGACCGGATCGCGCAGGCCGGGCGTCGCGAAGCGCCACAGGTTTCGATCGCGGGTCGAGGCATAGACGGCGCTGCCGTCGCCGGCGAGCACCGGTGCCGCCGCGAGCGCGGCCGGGAGATCGGCGTGGCCGAGCCGCCGGCCGTCGGCACAGTCGAGCAGCGCGAGTTGCGTCGTGCCCGGCTCGCCGAGCGCGAGCAGCGCCGCGGACGGACCGGGCGCCGCGGCGCGGGCGCCGCCGGCGGCGAGCACGAGCACGAACGCGAACGCGAGCGCGAACGCGAGCGCGAACGCGAGCGCGAACCCCCGCGCCAGCCTCCGCCCGGGCGCTCCGCGCGAAAAACACGCGCGCAAAAGAAAAGGGCGGCTCGACGAGCCGCCCCGCGCCTCCGGCCTCACGGCCGCGCGCTTACTTGGCCCCGGCGAGCACCCACTCGACCAGCGCCTTGACGTCGGCGTCCGGCACGGCGGGGTTCGGCGGCATCGGCACCGGGCCCCAGACGCCCGACCCGCCCTTCTTGACCTTGTCCGACAGCTTGGCCACGGCTGCCGCATCGCCCTTGTACTTGGCCGCGACGTCCTTGTACGCCGGACCGACCATCTTCTTGTCGGTCGAGTGACAGGCGGTGCAGTTGTACTTCTTGGCCATTTCCACGCCGGCCGTCGCCGGCGCTGCCACGCCGGCCGCGGCAGCGGCCAGCGCGAGGCGGATCAACAGGGATCGGGTCATCGTCTATTCCTCCGGATCAGTAGACGTCGTGCTGCGTATTGTAGACATTGAACTTGCCGGTGGGCGTGATGAGCCTGGGGTCTTTGATGACGGCCTTCAGCTTGCGCGTCTTGTCGTCGACGACCACGATCGCCGATTCCTGGTTCTTCGCGCTCCAGACCGAGAACCAGACCTCGTCACCCGCCTTGTTGTACTCGGGCTGCGTGATCCGCTTCGCGCCTTCGCCAACCTGCGCCCAGTCGCCGATCGGCAGCACTTCGAACGGCTTGTCGAGGTTCTTGATGTCGAACACGGCGATCGATTGCGCGATCTTCGCGTCCGGGTTCAGCGGCGTGTCGACCCAGAGGTTGCTCGACTTCGGATGGGTCTTGATGAAGAGGTTGCCGCCGCCCTGCGCGTTCAGCGACCGGACCATCTTCCACGCGCTCTTCGGATGGTTCTTCGGATCGGTGCCGATCAGCGCGATCGTCTCGTCGCCGAGGTGACCCGTCGCCCACACCGGACCGTACTTCGGATCCTTGAAGTTGGCGCCGCGACCCGGGTGCGGGATCTTGCCGACATCGACCAGACCGGCGAGCTTGTTGGTCTTGCTGTCGACGACCGCGATCTTGTTCGACTGGTTCGCCGCCACCAGGAAGTAGCGCTTGGTCACGTCCCAGCCGCCGTCGTGCAGGAAGCGCGCGGCGCCGATCTCGGTGGTCTTCAGGTTCTTGATGTCGCTGTAGTCGACGACCAGGATCTTGCCGGTTTCCTTGACGTTGACGATGAACTCGGGCTTGTCGTGCGTGGCGACGATCGACGCGACGCGCGGCTCGGGGTGGTACTCCTGCGTGTCCACCGTGGTGCCGCGGGTGCTCTGGATCTTCAGCGGCTCGAGCGTGTCGCCCTTCATGATCACGTACTGCGGGGGCCAGTACGAACCCGCGACCGCGAACAGGTCCTGGTACTTCTTGTTCTTGGAGGTCTCGACCGACCGGGCCTCGAGTCCGATGCGGATCTCGGCGACGTTGTCGGGCTTCTCCATCCAGAGGTCGATCAGGTTGATCTTCGCGTCACGGCCGATCACGTACAGGTAGCGACCCGACGCCGAGGTGCGCGAGATGTGCACCGCGTAGCCGGTCTTGACGATGTTGATGATCTTCTTCGACGCGCCGTCGATCAGCGCCACCTCGCCGGTGTCGCGCAGCGTCACCGAGAAGAGGTTGTCGATGTCCCACTTGTTCAACTTCTTCTTGGGACGCTTGTCCGGCGCGACGATGACCTTCCAGGTCTTCTTCATGTCCTCCATGCCGAACTCGGGCGGCGTGGGCGGCTCCTGCTGGATGTAGCGCGCCATCAGGTCGACCTCGGGGTCGGACATTTCGCCCGAGGTGCCCCAGTTCGGCATGCCGGCCGGCGAGCCGTACTTGATGAAGGTCTTCAGGATCTCGGTGCCGCGCTCCATCGTGATGTCGGGCGTCAGCGGCTTGCCCGTGGCACCCTTGCGCAGCACGCCGTGGCAGCCGGCACAGCGCTCGAAGTAGATCTGGCGACCCTTGTCGAACTCCGCCTTGGTCATCGGCGGCGCCTTCGGGTTGATGTTCTGGTGCATCTCCTGACCGGCGAGCGGCGAGCTGCCCGCCTGGTACCGAATTTCGGGTTCGGTGACCGGCTTGTCGGCGGCGGCGGCCGCACCCGCGGCTCCGGCGACGACGGCAGCGACCATCCAGGCCGTGGTCGAGATCCGAGCGATCCGTCTCATTGCTTCTTCCTCTCTTGTGGACCCAATATCCGCTTAACTTGCGGGGTTATCTTCGCTGTCCTGCGTTCGATGCCTCATTGATGCGCATCAAGTGTTGCATTGCAACACGCTCCTAGAGTCCCGGTCAGCCATCTATACGAACAGACTCTGATCAGGATCAAACGCGCCATGCCCGCGCTTCCGCCTCCCGGCCCGGCCCCGGGGCGTCATATTGCGTTGCACGATCCGCCTGCGGCGGCCGCGCGCCGCTTCGCCGCGCTGTGCCTGGCTCTGCTCGCCGGGGCGGCGCCGCGGGAGGCGGCCGGGCAAGGCGCCGAAGAGGAGGCGGCCGACGCGTCGCTGGCGCCGGTCGTCGTGACCGCCACGCGCTCGCCGGCCGCCGAGCTCGGGGTGCCGGCCAGCGTCAGCGTCGTGGGCCGCCGGGAGCTCGAGCAACGCCAGCCGGTGCGGCTGGGCGACGCGCTGGCCGACGTGCCGGGCCTGTACATCCGGGGCGCCGCGATGGGCGCCGCCCATCCGGGTACCGGGCAGGGCGTGCTGTCGCTGCGCGGCGTCCCGCGCACGCCGCGCACGCTGGTGATGATCGACGGCCAGCCGGTGAACAACGCGCTCACCGGCGGCATCAACGTCGTCGGCATCCCGCTCGACAGCGTCGAGCGGGTCGAAGTGGTGCGCGGACCGTACTCGGCGCTCTACGGTGGCGCCGCGATGGGCGGCGTGGTCAACTTCCTCACCGGCAGCCCCGACGATCCGCTGACCGAGGTGCGCGCCGGGCTGGGGACGATGGGGCAGCGCGGCGCCGCGATCGTGCATCGCAAGCGCTACGAGGGCGGGCTGGGCGTCGCGCTGTCGGTCGGCTACCGCGAGAACGCCGGCGACCCCGATGCCGGCTACGTGATCAAGACCCTGCCGCGCGGCGCGGTGACCGCCGGCACACCGGTCACCGGCGTGCGTCCCACGACCGATCCGGACGGTTCGCCGCGCTACTGGGTCGGCACCCAGGGCGCGCGCCCGTGGTCTCAGAGCAACGCGCAGCTGAGCCTGCACTATGCGCTATCGGCTTCGACGAAGCTGGTGGCCGGGCTCGGCTGGGCCGACTACGCGCTCGGTCATCGCCGGCCGGAGAGCTTCCTGCGCGATGCCGCGGGCATGCCGGTGTACGCGGGCGCGGTGCTGTTCGACGACGCCGGGACGACGCGCGGCCTGACGCTCTCGCAGACCGACTGGTTCACCGCCACGCCGGCCGGGGAGCGCGACCGCCGCATCTTCGTGCGCGCCGAGCACCGGCTCGACGGCGGCGGCGAGCTGCGCGCGCAGGTCGGCACGTTGCGGCACGACTTCTTCTATGCCCAGGGCACGACCGGCGTGGCGCAGTACGACTCCGGCCCCGGCAACCTGACCGAGCAGCCGAACCGCCGCATCGACGCCGAACTGTCGCTGCGCGCGCCGGTCACCTCGAGCTGGGTGCTGGTCGGTGGCGCATCGCTGAACCGCAGCACGCTCGACCGGACGGTGCGCGCGCTATCCGACTGGCGCGACACCGGCAGCACCGGCGCGCTGCTGGGCGCCGACGGCGGCAGCGCCGACAACGCCGCGCTGTTCCTGCAGAGCGAGCACTATTTCGACAACGGCGTGACCGCCTATGTCGGCGGACGCTACGACCGCTACCGCACCGAGGGGCGCACGCTGCAGAACGTCGCCCCGGTGTTCGCCCAGCAGTACCCCGAGCGCGAGTTCGACCAGTTCAGTCCGAAGCTCGCGCTGGTCTGGGAGGCGCGGCGCTGGCTGTCGCTGCGCGCGTCGTACGGCGAGGGTTTCCGTCCGCCGTCGCTGTTCGATCTCTACGGGCTCACGGTGGTCGGCGTGGGCGCGGCGACGCTGGTGTACGAGCCGTCCCCGCTGCTCGAGCCGGAACGGGTCAAGGCCTTCGAGCTGGGCGCCGACATGGCGTTCGAGGGCGGCGGGCGGGCGTCGGTGACGCTGTACCGGCAGCGCCTGGAGGACCTCGTCTATCGCAAGACGCTGCCCACGAGCACGCCGATCGTCACCCGCACGCGCGCCGAGAACGTGGGCGAGGCCGACGTCGACGGCATCGAGGCCAGCGTGCGCTGGCCGACCGGGTTGCCGGGCCTGAGGGCGTTCGGCTCGCTCACGCACCAGCTCCGCTACGAGATCAGCCGCAACGACAGCGATCCGGCCATGGTCGGGAAGAAGCTCACCGACGTGCCGCGCACCGCCTGGTCGATCGGCCTGGAGTACGAGCGCGGCCCCTGGTCGGGCCTGGTCGTCGCGCGCCATGTCGGCCACGTGTTTCCCTCGGGCGACGACATGAACCAGGACCGGTACCAGGGCGTCTCCGGCGCGTACGACCGCTACACCGTGGTCGCCGCGCGCCTCGCCTGGCGGTTCGATCGCCACTGGCGCCTGAGCCTGGCGGTCGACAACCTGACCGATCGCGTCTACTTCGTCTCGAACCGGCAGCCCGGACGCACGGTCTACGGCGAGCTGAGCTACCGGTTCTGAGCCGCGGCGGCCGGTCCGCCGGCCGTGCGTCGCCGGCCGTGCGTCGCCGCCGGCGGCGGCCCGGGAGCTTCGGGCTTGGGGCCGGCGTCCCGAACGGGCTATATTCGGCCGTTCGGAACCTCCCGGACGCCGCTTCCCGACGATGCAGCCCGCGCAGCAAGCCCGATCCGCGACCCGGCGGCGATCGTCGACCGCGCTGGCGCTCGCGCTCTGCGTCGCGCTGGCCTGGCTGCCCCAGCCGCGGGCGGCCGAGGTCGAGGGCATCGGCGTCGAGGACGCGGTCGAGGTCGACGGCGCGCGGCTCGAGCTGAACGGCGCCGGGATGCGCACCGTCTACATCGTCAAGGCCTACGTGGCGGCGCTCTACGTGCCGGTGCGATCCCAGCGGTCCGAGGTGCTGCTGGCGCAGAAGGGGCCGCGCCGCCTGTCGCTCACGATGCTGGCGGACCTGTCGGCCGAGTGGTTCACCGAGCGCTTCCTGGCCGCGCTGCGCGACAACGCCCGCGAGGCCGAGCTGGCGCGGCTCGCCCCGCGCGTCGACCGCCTCATCGAGACGATGCTCACGCTCGGCCAGACCCGGAAGGGCGAGCGGATCGACATCGATTTCGCGGCCGGCGCCACCAGCGTCAGCGTGGACGGCCACCGGCTCGGCCCGGCGATCCCGGGCGAGGACCTGTTCCACGCGATCCTGCGCATCTTCGTCGGAGAGCATCCGATCGATGCCGAGCTGAAGCAGGCGATGCTCGGACGCTGAGCCCGCCGATGGATGCCGCGCCCCGGCCCGCGAGCCACTGGATCGAAGCGTTCGCGGATGCCGCGTGGCTCGAGGGGGGGTTGTCCGCGAACACGCTCGCCGCCTACCGGCGCGATCTCGCGCTGCTGGCGCGCTGGCTGCAGGCCGAGCGCGGCGTCGCGCTGCACCAGGCGGCCGAGGCCGACCTGCACGCCTACATCGCGTTCCGCCACCCCGGCTCGCGACCCAGCAGCGCCAACCGGCGCCTGACGGTGTTCCGCCGCTTCTTCCGGTACCTGGTGCGCGAGGGCGCGCGCGACGACGATCCGACCTTGCAGATCCGCGCCGCGCGCCAGCCGCCGCGGTTCCCGAAGTCGCTGTCCGAGCGCCAGGTGGAGGCGCTGCTCGGCGCGCCCGACGCCGGCACGCCGCTGGGGCTGCGCGATCGCACGATGCTGGAGACGCTGTACGCGAGCGGCCTGCGCGTATCCGAGCTGGTGTCGCTCGCCACTGTGCAGGTCGGCCTGAACGAGGGCGTGGTCCGCGTCGTCGGCAAGGGCGACAAGGAGCGCCTGGTGCCGCTGGGCGAGGAGGCGCGCGCGTGGATCGAGCGCTACCTGCGGGAGGCGAGGCCGGCGCTGCTCGGGGCGCGCGCCGCGGATGCGCTGTTCGTCACGCAGCGCGGCGGCCCGATGACGCGCCAGATGTTCTGGACCCTGGTGAAGCGTCATGCCGTCGTCGCCGGCATCAGCGCGCCGCTGTCGCCGCACACGCTGCGGCATGCGTTCGCCACCCACCTGCTGAACCACGGCGCCGACCTGCGCGTGGTGCAGATGCTGCTCGGGCACGCCGACATCTCGACCACGCAGATCTACACGCATGTCGCGCGCGAGCGCCTGAAAGCGCTGCACGCGCGACACCATCCGCGCGGCTGAAGGCGCCGTCCGGCCGCCCCGCGCTCCGCGCACGGCCGTCGCCGGGCCGCCCTGCCGGCGCATCCGGCGTGTCCGGCGCGGCACGGCACGGCCGGCGAGGCGCGGGCTACAGCGACCGCACCGCGGCCGCCTCGAAGGCCCCGCGCCGGTAGTCCTCGAAGGTCCGATGGATCTCCTCGGCGGTGTTCATGACGAACGGGCCGTACTGGGCGATCGGCTCGTTCAGCGGGCGGCCCGCGATCACCAGCACGCGCGCATCCGCGACCGCCTCGATCTCGACCGCCGGCCGGCCGTCGTTGGCGAGGATCGCCATGTGGCGGTCCGGGACCTCGGTCCCCGAGATCCGGACGCTGCCGCGGTAGGGATAGGTGAACGCGTTGTGCCCGGCGGGCAGCGCCTGCGCGAAGCGGGCGCCGGCCGGCAGGTGCACGTCGAGGAACAGCGGCTCGGTGTCCGGGCGCGTCACCGCGCCGGCGATGCCGTGGCTCTCGCCCGCGAGCACGCGCACGCGCACGCCGCCCCCGGCGTCGAGCTCGGGGATCGCGTCCGGCGGGATGTCGCGATAGCTGGGCGCGACCATCTTGCGCGCCGCCGGCAGGTTCAGCCAGAGCTGGAAGCCTTCCATCAGGCCTTCCTCCTGCTCGGGCAGCTCGGAGTGGATCAGCCCGCTGCCGGTGGTCATCCACTGGGCGCCGCCCGGCCCGAGCAGGCCCTCGTTGCCGGCGCTGTCGCGGTGGCGCATGCGTCCGGCGATCATGTAGGTGACGGTCTCGAAGCCGCGGTGCGGGTGGTCGGGGAATCCGCCCATGTAATCGTCCGGGTTCTCGTTGCGGAACGCATCGAGCATCAGGAACGGATCGAGCCGGCGCTGCAGGTCGTGCGTGAGCACGCGCGTGAGCCGCACCCCGGCGCCGTCGGACGTGGCCATGCCCCGCACCAGCCGCTCGACCGCGCGTGAACCGGCGTCCCTGGAAACATCCTGCTTCATCGTGTCCTCCCCTGGATGGGATCGACGGGCACCGGCCGCTCAGGCGGCCAGCGCCTCGATCTGCGCGCGGGCCTGCGCGAACGCGTTCGCTGCCGAGTCCGCGCCGAGCGCGAGCCCCTCGGCATAGACGAACTCGACGTCGGTCATGCCGAGGAAACCCAGCACCGCGCGCAGATACGGTACCTGAGAGTCGGCGGGGGTGTCGCGGTAGAGCCCGCCGCGCGCCAGGGCGACGTAGACCTTCTTGCCGGTGACCAGCCCCTGCGGACCGTCCGCCGTGTAGCGGAAGGTGACGCCGGCCCGCGAGACCGCGTCGATCCAGGCCTTCAGTTGCACCGGCACGCCGAAGTTGTACATCGGGACGCCGAGCACCACCGCGTCGGCCGACTGCAGTTGCGCGATGGCGGCGTCGTCGAGCGCCACGCGCGCCGCCTGCCCGGCGCTGCGCCGGTCGGCGGGGGTGAACAGCGCGGTGAGCGCGGCTTCGTCGAGCACCGGGTGGGGGTCGAGCGCGAGATCGCGCACCTCGATCGCGGCCCCGGGATGCAGCGCCACGAGCCGGGCGGTGATGGCGTCGGCCAGCCGGGTCGAGTTCGAACCGTCGGAGCGGGCGCTGGCGTTGAGCTGGAGAATCTTCATGGTGTCGTCCTGCCTGAGGGTATTGAAGTCACCCCGCCAATCTATTGGTGTCGAACCCGATTCAGAAGAGGTGAATTCAGATATCATAGTTCCATATTCGGAACAATCCGGGCAGCGATGAGGTGACGATGAACTTCGATGCGGACGACCTGGTGCTGTTCGCCCGGGTGGCGCAGGCCGGCAGCTTCTCGCGCGCCGCCGAGCGCTGCGGCTTGCCGAAGGCCACCGTGTCGCGGCGCATCGGCGCGCTCGAGGCCAAGCTGGGCGAGCGCCTGATGACGCGCACCACGCGCCAGTTGGCGATCACCGAGTTCGGCGAGCGCATCCTCGAGCATGCGCGCCGGCTGCTCGAGGAGACCGAGGCCGCCAACGCCCTGGCGCAGCACCGGCGCGGCACGCCGCAGGGGATGCTGCGCGCCTCGCTGCCGCCCGGCTTCCTGGACGAGCTCGATCTCGTGCCCTGCCTGCTCGCGTTCACCGAGCGCTATCCCGAGGTCAGGCTCGAGCTCGACATCTCGCCGCGGCGCGTCGACGTGATCGCCGAGCGCTTCGACGTCGCGGTGCGCGTGGCGGCGCAACTGCCCGACGACGCGACCCTGGTCGCGCGCCGGCTGGTCGACCTGGAGCAGGGCCTGTACGCCAGCCCTGCCTACCTGGCGCGCGCCGGCCGCCCCGCTGCGCCCGCGGCGCTGATGGCGCACGTCGGGCTGCGGCTGGTCTCGAGCGGCGGCGAGCCCCAGCCGTGGCGGCTGCTGCGCGACGGGGCCCAATGGACGGGGCTGCCGGACGGGCCGATCGCCGCCAACTCGGTCGGGCTGCTGGTCACGCTCGCCCGGCACGGGATGGGGATCGCCGGCCTGTCGGCGCGCTACGCGGCGCCGCTGGTCGCCCAGGGCCTGCTCGAGCGGGTGCTGCCCGACTGGTGCCTGCCGACGCTGACCGCCTGGTGCGTGACCCCCGGGCGGCGCCTGCTGCCGCGGCGCACGTCGGCCTTCATCGCGGCGCTGGAGGCGGAGCTGCAGCGGCCGGTGCTGCCCCGGGCCTGAACCGCGCCCGTGGCATCCTGCCCGGGCCGCCGCACCGCGACGCGGGCGACATCCACGAGGAGAACCGCCATGTCCGAATCGTTCGACCTGTTCGTCATCGGCGGCGGATCGGGAGGCGTGCGAGCCGCGCGCATCGCGGCCGGGCACGGCGCGCGCGTCGCGCTCGCCGAGGAGTACCGCTACGGAGGCACCTGCGTGATCCGCGGCTGCGTGCCCAAGAAACTGCTGGTGCTGGCGAGCCGGTTCGCCGACGAGTTCGAGCGCGCGCCGGGCCACGGCTGGCGCGTCGACGGCGCGCGTTTCGACTGGCCGACGCTGCGCGCCGCCAAGGACCGCGAGCTCGCGCGCCTGGAAGGGCTGTACCGCGAAGGGCTGGCGCAGGCGGGGGTGCGAACCTTCGATGCGCGCGCGGTCCTCGACGGCCCGGGCCGGGTCGCGCTGCCGGGGCTCGGCACGACGGTGCGCGCCGGGCGCGTGCTGGTCGCCACCGGCGGGACGCCGCGCCGGCCCGGCATCCCCGGCGCCGATCTGGCGATCACCTCGAACGAGGTCTTCGACCTGCCGGCCTTGCCGGCGCGGCTGGCGATCGAGGGCGGCGGCTTCATCGCGGTCGAGTTCGCCTGCCTGATGCAGCGGCTCGGCGTGCAGGTGACCCTGGTCTATCGCGGCGACCGGATCCTGCGCCGCTTCGACGACGACCTGCGCCGGCACCTCGACGCGGCGATGCGCGAGGCCGGCATCGCGATCCGGACCGGCGCGGCGATCGCCGCGATCGAGCGTCGCGCCGGGGCGCTCTCGGTGCGGACCGACCGCGGCGCGGCGTTCGAGGCGGACCAGGTGATGCTGGCGGTCGGGCGGGTGCCGAACACCCGCGGCCTCGGCCTGGAGACGGTCGGCGCCGAGCTCGATGCGGGCGGCGCGATTCGCGTCGACGCCGATTCGCGCACCACGGCCGACCGGGTCTGGGCGGTCGGCGACGTGACCGATCGCCTGGCCCTGACCCCGGTGGCGATCCGCGAGGGACACGCCTTCGCCGACACCGAGTTCGGGGGCCGGCCGTGGCGCTGCGATCACGACAACGTGCCGCAGGCGGTGTTCTCCACGCCCGAGATCGGCACCGTCGGGCTCACCGAGGCCCAGGCGCGCGCGCGGGGCCTGCGGGTGGCGATCTACCGGAGCCGGTTCCGGCCGATGAGCAACGCGCTCGCGCCGCGCGCGCAGCGCATGCTGGTCAAGCTGGTGGTCGACCGGGCCGACGAGCGCGTGCTGGGCGTGCACTTGTGCGGTCCCGACGCGGCCGAGATGATCCAGCTCGCCGGCGTCGCGATGAAAGCGGGCGCCACGAAGCGCGACTTCGATCTGACGGTCGCGGTCCATCCGACCGCGGCCGAGGAACTGGTGACCCTGCGCGAACCGCTCGCCGACGATCCGCCGGTCGGTACAATCGACGACTGATGCCCGAACTCCTGATCCCGCTCGTCCTGCCCTTCCTCGGCAGCGCGCTCGCCGCGCTGATGCCGCCGGACGCGCGCAATCGGGAGTCCTGGCTCGCCGGCGCGGTCGCGCTCGCGGGGGCCGTCGTGCTGGCGCTCCAGTATCCGGCGATCGCCGCCGGCGAGGTGCTGCGCCACGAGGTCGCCTGGCTGCCCAGCCTCGGCCTGTCGTTCGTGGTGCGCGTCGACGGCTTCGCGTGGATGTTCGCGATGCTGGTGCTGGTCATCGGCCTGCTGGTCGTCGTGTACGCGCGCTACTACATGTCGCCGACCGACCCGGTGCCGCGCTTCTTCTCGTTCTTCCTCGCCTTCATGGGCTCGATGCTCGGCATCGTGCTGTCGGGCAACCTGGTCCAGATGGTGATGTTCTGGGAGCTGACCAGTCTGGTGTCGTTCCTGCTGATCGGCTACTGGCACCATCGGCCGGATGCGCGCCGGGGCGCCCGGATGGCGTTCACGATCACGGTCGCCGGCGGGCTGTGCCTGTTCGTCGGCGTCCTGATGCTGGGCCACATCGTCGGCAGCTACGACCTCGACCGCGTGCTCGCCGCGGGCGACCGGATCCGCGCGCACGAGTGGTACCGGCCGGTGCTGGCGCTGGTCGCGCTCGGCGCGCTCACCAAGAGCGCGCAGTTCCCGTTCCATTTCTGGCTGCCGCGCGCGATGGCCGCGCCCACCCCGGTGTCGGCCTACCTGCACTCGGCCACCATGGTGAAGGCCGGGGTGTTCCTGCTGGCGCGCCTGTGGCCGGTGCTGGCCGGCACCCCCGAGTGGACCTGGATCATCGGCGGCGCCGGCCTCTCGACGCTGCTGATCGGGGCGTTCGTCGCGATCTTCCAGCAGGACCTGAAGGGGCTGCTGGCGTATTCGACCCTGAGCCACCTCGGGCTGATCACGCTGCTGCTGGGCATCGGCACCCCGCTGGCGGCGATCGCGGCGATCTTCCACACGATGAACCACGCCACCTTCAAGGCGTCGCTGTTCATGGCCGCCGGGATCGTCGACCACGAGACCGGCACCCGCGACATGCGTCGCCTGAGCGGGCTGTACCCGGTGATGCCGATCACCGCGACGCTGGCCACCGTCGCGGCTGCGGCGATGGCCGGCGTGCCGCTGCTCAACGGCTTCCTGTCCAAGGAGATGTTCTTCTACGAGGCGGCGCAGGCGGGCTCGTCGCGCGACTACCGGCTGGCGATCGCCGCGACCGTGGCCGGGGTGTTCAGCGTCGCCTATTCGCTGCGCTTCGTCCACGAGGTGTTCTTCGGGCCGCCGCCGGTCGACCTGCCCAAGACGCCGCACGAGCCGCCGCGCTGGATGCGCTTCCCGATCGAGCTGCTGGTGCTCGCCTGCCTGGTGGTGGGCATCGTCCCGGCGCTCACCGTGGGTCCGTTCCTGGACGTGGCCGCCCGCTCGGTGCTGGGCGCGCAGACGCCGCAGTACAGCCTGGCGGTCTGGCACGGCATGAACCTGCCGGCGCTGATGAGCACCATCGCCCTCGTCGGCGGCGCCGCGCTGTACCTGCTGCTGCAACGCACGCTGCGGCTCGGCAGCGTCGAGCAGGTCCCGCTGGTGCACCGCTTCGACGGCCAGCGGCTGTTCGAGCGCTTCCTCGACGGCGTCGGCGTCTGGGCCACCCGGCTCGAGCGGCTGCTCGGCACGGTGCGGCTGCAGCCGCAGCTGGCGATCCTGGTCCTGGTGGCGGTGGTCGCCGGCGCGCTCCCGCTGCTGCCGGGCGGGCTGCGTCCGGGCGACGCGCCGACCACCGCGCCGGACCCGGTGTTCGCGCTGCTGTGGGCGGTGGGCATCGCCTGCGCGGTGGGCGCCGCCTGGCAGGCCAAGTACCACCGGCTGATGGCGCTCGCGCTGATGGGCGGCGCGGGGCTCGTGACCTGTCTCACCTTCGTCTGGCTGTCCGCGCCCGATCTCGCGCTGACCCAGCTGATGGTCGAGACGGTGACCACGGTGCTGATCCTGCTCGGCCTGCGCTGGCTGCCGCCGCGCACCGCGGCGCGCGGGCCGGAGGCGCGCGCCACGCTGGGCGACCGCGCGCGGCGC
>JBDHRX010000209.1:0-2556 GCA_039807785.1 Burkholderiaceae bacterium | reverse complement strand
GCGCGGCGTCGCCGCGCGACCCGGCCGGTCAGGGCGGCCAGCGGCGCCAGCGCGCCGCGCAGCAGCCGGAGGAACGGCGCCGGTTCCGCATCGAACCAGAGCCGCTGCAGCAGGGATTCGAGACGCCGGCGCAGCGACGGGCGCATCGGATCGCCGGCCCGTCGCGCGTCAGCGACCGCCGGCCGGTTTCGGCGCGGCGCCGCCCGATCCACCCTGGGCGGCGAAGGTCACCCGGGCCACGCCGGCCTGGCGCGCGGCCTCGAGCACGCCGACCACCGCCTGGTGCGTCGCGCCGGCATCGGCGTAGATCACCAGCACCGGATCCTTGCGTTCGGCGGCGGCCTGGCGCAGCGTGCCGGCGAGCGCCGGCGGCGCGACGAACTGCGGGTTGCCGGCATCGAGCATGTAGCGGCCGTCCGCCGAGACGGCCACGACGATCTCGCTCGGTCGCTCGGTGGCCTGCTCGGCGTTGGCGCTGGGCAGGTCGACCTGGAGCTCGGTGAACTTCGAGTAGGTGGTGGTCACCATCAGGAAGATGAGGATCACCAGCAGCACGTCGATCAGCGGGATGAAGTTGATCTCCGGCTCTTCGCGCCGGATGCCGCGGCGGAAATTCATCGCTGCAGGCTGCGCAGCGTATCGGCCAGGCGCAGCGACTGCTGCTCCATCTCGACCAGGTAGCTGTCGACCCGCGCCCGGAAGTGGCGGTAGGCGATCATCGCCGGGATCGCGATCAGGATGCCCAGGGCGGTGTTGTAGAGCGCGACCGAGATCCCGTGCGCGAGCTGCTGCGGGTTGCCCGCGCCGGTCGGTGCCTGGGAGCCGAAGATCTCGATCATGCCGACGACCGTCCCGAACAGGCCCATCAGCGGCGCGATGGCGGCGATCGTGCCCAGCGCCGACAGGTAGCGCTCGAGCTGGTGCGCGACCGCGCGGCCGGTTTCCTCCATCGCTTCCTTCATCGGCTCGCGTCCGGCCGCTTCGTTGCGCAGACCGCTGGCCAGCACCCGGCCGAGCGGCGAGTTGGCCGCCAGCTTGCCGAGCAGCTCGGGCGTCATCGGCTGCGCGCGGCGCAGCGCGAGCACCTCGTCGAGCAATCCCGGGGGCAGCACTTTCGCGCGCTTGAGGGACAGGAACCGTTCGATGATCAGCGCGACGGCGGCGATCGAAGCGATGATGAGGAACCACACCGGCCAGCCGGCCGCCTGGATCAAGGACAGCAAATCGTTCTCCGAGGGACCCGCACGGGCCCGCAATTGTCGGGTCTTTTCCCGGGACTGGGCAAGTTCGGCCGCCGGACGGCCGTCCGCCGCTCCGAACCTGTGGACAAGTCTGTGAACAAGCCGCTGGACAACTCCCGTTTCCCGGGGGGATCGCGGGCGACGTTTCCGGAGCCCCTTGGGAGTGCCCCGAAAATCCGCTGCGAATCATATACTTGCGTCATTCTCCCAGGGACGCTCCGAGAGCGCTCCGGAGGGCGGCGCCGTCGCGGCGCGTGTGGAAAGTTGCCGACCGGAAAGGCGCATGAACACTGGATTCGAGAGCGGAAATCGAGGCCTGGCGCGGGAAATCCTGACGGTCGGCCAGCTGAACCGCATGGTTGCTGGGTTGTTGCAACGCAGTATCGGACCGGTCTGGGTCTCCGGCGAGCTGTCCAACGTCACCCGGGCGGCCAGCGGGCACTGGTACTTCACGCTGAAGGACGGCACGGCGCAGGTGCGGGCGGTGATGTTCCGCGGGCGGGCCCAGTACGTCGACTTCGCGCCGCGCGAGGGCGACCGGGTCGAGGTGCGGGCGAACGTCGGACTCTACGAGCCGCGCGGCGACTATCAGCTCGCGGTCGAGTCGATGCGCCGCGCCGGCGCCGGCGACCTGTACCAGCGCTTCCTGCAGCTGAAGGCGCGCCTGCAGGCCGAGGGCCTGTTCGAGACGGATCGCAAGCGCGCGCTGCCCGCGCTGCCGCGCGCGATCGGGATCGTCACCTCGCCGCAGGCGGCGGCGCTGCGCGACGTGCTGACCACCCTGCGCCGGCGCGCTCCGGGGGTCCCGGTGGTGATCTACCCGACGCCGGTGCAGGGCGTCGAGGCGCCGGCGTCGATCGTCGCGGCGCTGGCCGCCGCGGGGCGGCGCGCCGAGTGCGACGTGCTGCTGCTGGTGCGCGGCGGCGGTTCGATCGAGGACCTCTGGGCCTTCAACGACGAGACGGTGGCGCGCGCGATCGCCGCGGCGCCGATCCCGGTGGTGAGCGGGATCGGCCACGAAACCGATTTCACGATCGCCGATTTCGTCGCCGACCAGCGCGCGCCCACGCCGACCGCCGCCGCGGCGCTGGCCGCCCCGGACCGGGCCGAGCTGCTGAAGGCCGCGGTCCTGTTCGGCGCCCGCATCGCGCGCGCCTGGATGCGCCGCATCGAGTCGCTCGAGCAGCGACTCGATACCGGCGCGCGCCTGTTGCGCTCGCCCGCGACCCGGTGGCAGGAGCGCACGCTGCGCCTGCGCACGCTGGCCGGGCGGATCGCGGCGGCCGGGCGCCAGGCCGTCGCGCAGCGCGCGCTA
>JBDHRX010000069.1:0-16646 GCA_039807785.1 Burkholderiaceae bacterium | reverse complement strand
GCCGCAGCGCCCGCCCAGCGCCACGCCTGCGGCCCGGCGGCGCTCCAGCTCGGCAGCAGCGCCGCGGCGGCAGCAGCGACGGCGGCAGCGAAGAGGGCGATGTCGAGCGGCGGCAGCCGCGGGCGTTCGGGGTCGGACGGGGGAAGGATCGTCGCTCTCCGGTGGGGATCCGGCGTAATGTAGCGGATCGCTGCCCACGATCCGAGGAATATGTCCACCTTGCCGACCCTTGCGCACGCTACCTTGCCCGAAGCCTCGCCCTGGGTGGCGCGCTGGATCGCGACGCTGCCCGCGGGCGCCCGCGTGCTCGATTTCGCCGCCGGCTCCGGGCGGCACGCGCGCGCCGCGGCCCGCCTGGGGCTCTCCGTCACTGCGGTCGACCGGGATGCCGCGGCGCTCGCCGCGATCGGGGCGGGGGTGACGGTCCGGGTGGCCGACCTCGAGGCCGGCCCCTGGCCGTTCGGGAACGAGCGCTTCGATTGCGTCGTGGCGACGAACTACCTGTTCCGCCCGCGCTTCGCGCTGCTGGCGGCGCTGGTGGCGCCCGGCGGGCTGCTCGTCTGCGAGACCTTCGCGCGCGGCAACGAACGCTTCGGCCGGCCGTCGAACCCGGCGTTCCTGCTGGCGCCGGGCGAGCTCGCCGACCGCTGCCGCGGCGCCGGATTGAGGGTGCTGGCCTACGAGGACGGGTTGGTCGAGCGGCCGAGGCCGGCCGCGGTGCAGCGGATCTGCGCGCTGCGCGCCGGCGGTCGCGAGGACCTGCCCCTGCTCGGATAGAATGAGCGTTTTTTGCGATCGACACGCCATGATCCAGGGCAGCATAGTCGCCATCGTCAGTCCGATGCACGAGGACGGCAGCCTCGATCTCGAGAGCTACCGGCGGCTGATCGACTGGCACGTCGAGGAAGGCACCGCGGCGATCCTGGCGGTGGGCACGACCGGTGAGTCGCCGACCGTCGACGTCGAGGAGCACGCGACGCTGATCCGCGTCGCGGTCGAGCATGCGGCGGGGCGCGTGCCGGTCATCGCCGGCACCGGCGGCAACTCCACCCGCGAGGCGATCGAGCTCACCGAGTACGCCCACAAGGCCGGCGCGCACGCGTCGCTGCAGGTGGTGCCGTACTACAACAAGCCGACCCAGGAAGGCATGTACCGGCACTTCCGCGCGGTGGCCGAGGCGGTCGACCTGCCGGTCGTGCTCTACAACGTGCCCGGGCGGACCGTGGCCGACCTGTCCAACGCGACCGTGCTGCGCCTCGCGCAGGTGCCCGGCATCGTCGGGCTGAAGGATGCCTGCGGCGACATCGCCCGCGGCTCGGTCCTGCTCGCGCAGGTGCCGGAGGGGTTCGCGGTCTACAGCGGCAACGACGATTCGGGGCTCGCGCTGATGGCGATGGGCGCGCAGGGCGTGATGTCGGTCACCGCCAATCTCGCGCCCGGGCCGATGGCGCGGATGTGCGCCTGCGCGCTCGCCGGCGACTGGGCGCAGGCGCTGGCGATCAACCGCCGGCTGCTGCCGCTGCACACCGACCTGTACGGCGAGGCGAACCCGATCCCGGTCAAGTGGGCGCTGGCGCAGATGGGGCGCATCCGCTCCGGCATCCGGCTTCCGCTCACCCCGCTGTCGGCCGGTCAGCAGGATGTCGTGCGTGCCGCGCTCGAGCGCTCTGGAGTGATGAATTGACGACGAAAGCCCGACCGAACGGCGTCGCCCGCCTGCTGCGCCTGGCCGCGATTCCGGCGTTCGCCGCGGCGCTGGGCGCCTGCTCGATCGGCCAGACGATCGAGAACGCGAACCGGATCGAATACAAGTCGGCGGCGAGAGGGCCGACGCTCGACGTTCCGCCCGATCTGACCAAGCCGACCGCCGACGGCCGCTACAGCCTTCCGGATCGGGGCGCCCGGGGCACGCCGGCCTACGCGAGCGGCCAGCCGGCCGAGCGCAGCGCAGCGTCCGGCAGCGCCGGCGCCGTGCTGCCGCAGGTGGCCGGCGCGCGCATCGAGCGCGAAGGCTCGCAGCGCTGGCTGGTGCTCGACCTGCCGCCCGCGCGCGTCTGGCCGGTCCTGCGCGAGTTCTGGCAGGAATCCGGCTTCGTCGTCGACACCGAGTCGCCCGACACCGGCATCATGGAGACCGACTGGGCCGAGAACCGGGCCAAGCTGCCGCAGGACTTCATCCGGCGCACGCTGGGCCGCGTGTTCGACAGCGCCTACTCGACCAGCGAGCGCGACAAGTTCCGGACCCGGCTCGAGGCGGTCGGCGGCAAGACCGAGGTCTTCATCAGCCACCGGGGCATGATCGAGGTCTACACCAGCTCGGAGCGGGAGCGCACCATCTGGCAGCCGCGCCCGAGCGATCCCGAGCTCGAAGCCGAGTTCCTGCGCCGGCTGATGCTGAAGTTCAGCCCGACGCAGGCCGCCGCCGCGCCGGCCGGCCCGGCCGCTTCCGCGGAAGCCCGCGCAAGGCTGGTCGGCAGCGGCGCCACGCAGGCGCTGGAGGTGCTCGAGGGCTTCGATCGCGCCTGGCGGCGCGTCGGCCTGGCGCTCGACCGGGGCGGGTTCACCGTCGAGGATCGCGATCGCACCCAGGGGCTGTACTACGTGCGCTACATCGATCCGGAGGTCGAAGGCGGGCGGGTCGCCGAGAAGCCCGGCTTCTTCTCGCGCCTGTTCGGCTCGAAGGCGAAACGGGCCGACGCGAGCCAGAAATTCCGCATCCGGGTCGAAGGCGGCGGCGAGCAGAGCCGAGTGACCGTGCTCGGCGCCGAGGGCGGGCCGGTGGGCGAGGTCGACCGGCGCACCGCGGGCCGCATCCTCGCGCTGCTCAACGAGCAGCTGAAGTGAAGCCGGAGCAGTGCGTTTCGCGAGTCTGGGCAGCGGCAGCGAAGGCAACGCGCTGTTGATCGAGGGCAGCGACGGCACCCGCATCACGCGGGTGCTGGTCGACTGCGGGTTCGGGCGACGCGAAGCCGAGCGCAGGTTGCGCGCGGCGGGCTGCGAACCCGACCGTCTCGACGCGATCCTGGTCACGCACGAGCACGCCGACCACATCGGCGGCGTGTTCCGGCTGGCGCGCGCCCACCGCATCCCGGTCTATCTCACGCACGGCACCCTCCGGGCGGCGGCCGCGCTGCCGGCGGCGCCGGATGCCGGGCCGCTGCTGCGCGTGTTCGACTCGCATGCCGGCTTCGAGTGCGCGGGGCTGATGATCGAGCCGGTTCCGGTGCCGCACGATGCCCGCGAGCCGGTCCAGTACGTGATCGACGACGGCCGGCGCCGGCTCGGCGTGCTGACCGACCTCGGCCAGGGGACGCCCCACGTGCTGCGCGCGCTGTCGCGGCTCGACGCGCTGGTGCTCGAATGCAACCACGACGACGCGATGCTCGCCGCGAATCCGCGCTATCCGCCGGCGCTCAAGCGCCGCATCGCGGGGCCCTGGGGGCATCTGGACAACCGTGAAGCCGCGCGCATCCTGGCCTCGATCGACCGTTCCCGCCTGCATACCGTCGTCGCCGCCCACCTGAGCCGGCACAACAACCGGCCGGAGCTCGCCCGGGAGGCGCTCGCCGCCGTCCTGGCCTCGGAGGCCGACACGATGATCCGGATCGCCGACCAGGAACGCGGGGTCGACTGGATTCCGGTCTGAAGGGGTCCCGGGCCGCGCGCGCGGGCGGGGCAAAAGAAAACCGGCCGCGCGGGCCGGTTCTCCGTGGACCGGCGGCGGAAGCAGGTGCCCCGCCCGGCCCGGTGGCGCGGCGACGGATCGCCGCGCTGCGCAGCCTCAGTTCTTGGCGGCTGCAGTGGCTTTTTCCGCGGCTTCCTTGGCGGCCGCGGCGGCCTTGTCGGCGGCTTCCTTGGCTGCATCGACCGTGGCGCCGGCGGCATCCTTGGTGGCCTCGACGGCGTCCTTGGCCATTTCCTTGGTGGCGTCGACCGCCGCGCTCGCGCCTTCCTTGGCGGCGGTGGCGGCATCCTTCGCGGCTTCGCCGGCTTTCTCCGCCGATTCCTTGGCGGCGTCGACCGCGTTTCCAGCGGCTTCCTTGGCGGCCTCGGCCGGGGTCGGAGCGGTGGTGGCCGGCGCCGGTGCCGGGGCCGGCGCCTCTTCCTTCTTGCCGCACGCGGCGAGGGTGACGGCGATCAGCGAGGCGAGCAGGAGCGACTTCTTCATGATGGCGTTTGATCCTAGGAGGAAACGACGTGGGAGTCCAGGTTCGTCGGCCGGCGACCCGTCATCGCGTCGGGCGCGCTTCCTCGGGTCGCTTTCGGGTCAAGCCCTTACGGGTTAACCCTCATTTCGGGCCGATCGAAGGGCAAATTCTAGCAAACTTATGACAGGACCTCAGGCCGCTCCCAGGTGCAGCCAGCCCGCCTCGTACCATTCCAGCAACAGCGCCGCGCTGCCCGGATCGGCCAGCGCGAGCGCCGCTTCCCGCGGGTCGAGCCGGCGCCGGTCGGCGAGCCTGCGCAGCCAGCGCCGGCCCGGTGCCGGCGGCGCGAAAGCCTCGCCGTTGACGAACAGCGCGCCCCGGTAGGCGACCCGGGTGCGCCGGTCGAGCGCGATCCCGGTGCGCGCGGCCCGTGCGGCAAACCGCGCGGCGGCGATGGGGGCGGCGCGCTCGAACCAGACCTGGGGTTTCGGTTCGGTCAGGAAGCGGCCGATGAAGTCGTCGATCGCGTCGCGACCGGGGCGCCAGGATCGGGCCCAGCGCGCCAGCTGGGCATGCAGGTCGGCGGGCATGCGAGCGGGATGCGCGACGGCGCCGCGAGCGGCATCGCCGAAGCGCGGGTCGGCGCCGCCCGGGGATTCCGCCGCGTCGGCGAGCAGCGCGCCAAGGAACTCGTGGCGCGACGGCGCGCGAAAGCCGACCGAGCAGGTCATGCATGGGCCTTCGGCGATGCCGTCGTGGGCCCAGCCGGGCGGCAGGTAGAGCAGGTCGCCGGGTTCGAGCACGAACTCGTGCTGCGGCTCGAAGCGCGCCAGGATCCTCAGCGGCAGGCCGGGTAGCCGCTCGCGCGAGGCGGGCCAGCCGATGCGCCAGCGGCGCCGGCCCCAGGCCTGCACCAGGAACACGTCGTACGAGTCGAGGTGCGGGCCGACGCCGCCGCCGTCGGCCGCCAGGCTGATCATCAGGTCGTCGAGCCGCGCGTCCGGCACGAAGCGGAACCGTCCGAGCAGCGCGTGGGCGCGCTCGTCGTGCAGGTCCACGCCCTGCACGAGCAGGGTCCATCTGCGCCGCCGCAGGCCGGGCACCGCGCCGGGTTCGAAGGGGCCGTGCCGGAGCCTCCAGCGACCCGCGAACGCGCTCACGAGCCGCGACTCGACCTCGTCGCGCGCGGCCAGCGCCACCAGCTCGCCGGCGGTCAGCGGCGGCTGCAGGCCGGGCAGTGCCTGGCGGACCAGCAGCGGCCGGCGCTGCCAGTAGTCGCGCATGAAACGGTCGACGCCGATGCTCCCCAGGGGCCAGCGCGACCTGCGCCGGACAGGGGCCGGCGGCGCCTCGACGGGATGGCGCACGGAGGGGCCGATGGCAGGCATCGGCGGATTATAGAGAAGGGATGGGGAGACGAGAGGATGGGGAGGACGGGCGCCGGCGGCGCCCCGCGACGGGCGCCCTAAGGCGCGGTCGTCGTGGCGCCGCCCGGCGCGGCCGACGGGACGAACGCGTCGGAGAAGCAGGCGTCCTCGCGCAGTCCCTGCGCGACCAGGGCGGGGCGTGCCGCCTCGACCATGCGCACCGAGCCGCAGGCGTACACCGAGAACCCCGAGAGGTCCGGGAAGTCGGTGAGGATCGCCTCGTGGACCAGCCCGGTGCGGCCGTTCCAGCCTTCGTCCGGGGCCGGTTCGGAGAGCACGGGCACGAAGCGGAAGTTCGGGTGCTCGCGCGCCCAGCGCTCGGGCAGGTCGACCAGGTACAGGTCGCGCCGGCGGCGTACCCCCCAATAGAGGTACAGCGGCCGCGTGATGCCCAGGTGGAAGGCCTGCTCGAGCAGGCTCTTCACCGGCGCGAAGCCGGTCGCGCCGGCGACGAAGATCAGCGGCTTCTCGCTCGGTTCGTGCAGCACGAACGAGCCGATCGGCCCTTCGAACGTGACCGGATCGCCGACCTTCATCGATTCGAAGACCTGCGTCGTGAAGCGTCCGCCCGGCATCAGGCGCACGTGGAGCTCGATCAGGTCGGTGTCGCCCGAGGGGGTGGTGAAGGAATAGCTGCGTCGCGCCCCGTCCTCGAGCACGATGTTCAGGTACTGGCCGGCCTCGAAGCCGATCCGCCGGCCTTCCGGCAGGCGCAGCGCCACCAGCATCACGTCGTGGGCGAGCCGCTCCAGGCGCTCGACCCGGGCCTCGTAGGTCTGCGTGCTCGTGCCCCGGGCGGCCGCGTTCTCCTCGTACTCGAACTCGACGTCGGACAGTGCGCGCGCGCAGCAGAGCAGGATGCGGCCCGAGCGGCGCTCGTCCTCCGACAGCGCGCTCGGCTGGTAGCCGGACATCTCGACCTCGCCGCCGATCATCGTGGCCTTGCATACGCCGCAGCCGCCCGAACGGCATTCGTAGGGCAGGGCGATGCCCGCCCGCAGCCCGGCGTCGAGCAGCGTCTCGCCGGCGCGCACGGGGGCGCCCTGGCGACCCGGATGGGCGGTCAGGTGATAGGCCTGGCCCCGGCCGCTGCGCGCCGGCGGCAGCCACGGCAGCGCGAGCAGCAGCAGCGTCGCCCCGGCGCAGACGATCCACAGCTTGAGCGGATCCCAGGCGTAGATCAGCGGGAACACCGTCAGGTAGAACCAGTCGAAGTCGAGCGTGGTCGGGACGCTGCCGAAGTCGGCCGGCGCCTGGCTCACGATCGGCTTGGCCAGGGCGAGCACGAGCAGCATGCCGACCAGGCCGTAGGCGAGCCGCCGCGGCGGCATCTGCGCGGCGCGCGGCACGCGCTGCGTATGCACCCAGAGCGCCAGCATGACGACCAGCGGGATGCCGATATGCAGGAACGACAACAGCGAGAACAGCCGGTCGGTGATCGCTTCCGGGGTGATGAAGTTGCGGGTCAGGATGCCGTTGAACACCGGGAGCGCGTCCAGCCACTCGGTCGTGGCGACCACCACGAACTGCGCCAGCTTGTCCCAGGGCAGCATGAAGCCGTTGACGCCCGAGACGTAGACCAGCCACAGCACGATCACCCCGGACACCCACGAGAACGCCCGGAAGCTGCGGTAGCGATCGAAGGCGAAGTGCCGCAGCATGTGCAGCAGCATCGTCAGCACCATCGCGTCGGACGCGTAGCGGTGCACGCTGCGCAGGATGCCGCCGGCCCACCACTGGCCGTGGGTGATCGCCTCCATCGAGGCGTAGGTCTTGTCGATGCCGGTCTCGTAGAACACGTAGACGTACAGGCCGCTGGCGACGACGATCCAGAACATCCAGTAGCTGGTCGCGCCCAGGTAATACATCGGGTTCAGGCGGTCGCCGAACACGCGGTTTCCGACGGCTTCCATGCGCAGGAAGAACCACTGCAGGAACGCCTGGAATCTCTTGAGCAACTGGGGTCTCCCTGAAAGTCCGGCATGCGCCGCCGTCCGCGCCCCGGCGGTTCACGATGCACTGCGGAAAAGACATGCGCACGCTAGCCGCAACGCGCCCACCTTTGCAAGCACATGGCGACGCGCACGCGACAGCTACGGTATCCTTCGCTGCGACGCGACGAATGCGGAATGCTGCGGAGCCGCAACCGGACAACCTTTGATGCGCGTCAAGGCGTAGGTATGGCGTGCCCAACCATGATCGCCGATGTTACCGATTTCTCGTTACCAAACTTTTTTTCGACAGGGAAGGGAGCTGCCATGGCGGACCACGCTCAATCGCAGGCCGGGGCCAAACAAGACGAAGAAGAACGCATTCCTGTGATGCAGCAGATCCTGGACAACCCGTTTCTGCTGCTGTTCCTCGGCGTTGCGCTGCCGACCGTGCTCTACATCCTCTGGGGAGTGATGGAGATCGCCACGGTTCCGGTCACGCCGCTGGCCAAGTGACCGGCGACGAGCCGAATCAGGGAGAGACCCGTGAGCGCAATACTGCCCCCGCAGCAGCGAATCTGGTGGAAGCAGCCGGTCGACAAGGTGGAGATCCTCTGGATCATCATCGCCTTCGTCTGGTGCATGATCATGTTCTTCATGATGCCGTACTGGCACGTCTTCGGTAAGCAGAACCTTTCCCCCGAAACCTACAAGGTCACGCCGGAGCTGTTCGCGAAGGCCGCCCAGGACATGGTGGACAAGTACACCGTGCGCACCGAGGGCGACAACAAGGTGCCGGTGGTCGCGCCGCCGGCGGGCAGCGACGTCTACCTGGTCGCCCGGCTCTGGGACTGGTGGCCGATCCTCGAGCTCGAGAAGGACAAGACCTACCGGCTCCACCTGACCGCGATGGACTACCAGCACGGCTTCTCGCTGCAGCCGGAGAACATCAACATCCAGGTGCTGCCGGGTTACCAGCACGTCGTGACGATCCAGCCCAACCGTTCGGGCCAGTACGCGATCGTCTGCAATGAATTCTGCGGCATCGGCCATCACAAGATGGTCTCGCGGCTCTACGTCAAGTGATCGGGGGGAACATGGCAACCGCTGAAGCCCAGTACCGGATCTGCCCCCGCACGGGATTGCAGTTCCACAAGTCGGCCGAGTCGCTGATCAAGCTCAACGCCGTCGCAGCCGTCGTCGCGCTGCTGTTCGGCGGCGTCCTCGCGCTGCTGATCACGCTCACGCGCTGGCAGGCGATCCACCTGATCGACGCCGAGAACTTCTACCTGTACCTGACCGCGCACGGCCTGGACATGCTGGTGGTCTGGATCATCTTCTTCGAGATGGCGATCCTGTACTTCTGCTCGTCCACCCTGCTCAGATGCCGGCTCGCCACGCCGCGGTTCGCCTGGCTCGCCTGGGCGCTGATGGTGATCGGGACGCTGACCTTCAACGCGGCGATCTTCAGCGGCAACGCGACGGTCATGATGACCTCGTACGTGCCGATGCCCGCGCACCCGGCGTTCTACCTCGGCCTGATCCTGTTCGCGGTCGGCGCGCTGATCGGCTGCTTCGTGTTCCTGGGCACGCTGGTCGTCGCCAAGGCCGAGAAGACCTACGAGGGCTCGGTGCCGCTGGTGACCTTCGGGGCGCTGACGGCCTGCATCATCGCGATCTTCACGATCGCCTCGGGCGCGATCATCCTGATCCCGACCTTCCTCTGGTCGGTGGGCTACATCAAGCACATCGATCCGGCGATGTACCGGGTGATCTGGTGGGCGTTCGGCCACTCGTCGCAGCAGATCAACGTGTCGGCGCACATCGCGGTCTGGTACGCGATCGCCGCCATCGTCTTCGGCGCCAAGCCGATGTCCGAGCGCGTCAGCCGTTCCGCGTTCCTGCTCTACATCCTGTTCCTGCAGCTGGCCTCGGCGCACCACATCCTGGCCGACCCGGCGGTGGGCACCGAGTGGAAGATCTTCAACACCAGCTACGCGATGTACCTGGCGGTGCTGGCGTCGATGCTGCACGGCCTGACGGTGCCGGGCGCGATCGAGGCCGCCCAGCGCGAGAAAGGCTACACGAAGGGCCTGTTCGAGTGGCTGCGCAAGGCGCCGTGGGGCAATCCGGTGTTCTCGGGGATGTTCATCTCGCTGATCGGCTTCGGCTTCCTCGGCGGCATCTCGGGCGTCATGATGGGTACCGAGCAGCTGAACATGATCATCCACAACACGATCTACGTGCCGGGGCACTTCCACGCCACGGTCGTGATCGGCACCACGCTGGCGTTCATGTCGCTGACCTACTTCCTGCTGCCCACGCTGTTCAACCGCGAGCTGATCCTGCCGGGCTGGGCCAAGCTGCAGCCGTACGTCTTCGGCCTCGGCATGGGCGTGTTCACGCTGGCGATGATGGGCGCCGGAACGCTCGGCGTGCCGCGCAGGCACTGGGACATCACCTTCGCCGGCGCGGCGCTGCCCTACGAGTACCCGGGCACGGCGCTGCTGATGATCGCGATCTTCGGCGTGGCCGGGGCGATCGCGGTCGCGGGCGGCGCGATGTACATCATCGTCACCGTGGGAACGATCCTGTTCGGCAAGAAGCTCGATGCCGGCACCTACTCGACGAAGGTGAGCCCGCTGCGCCTGCCGGTGCAGGCGGCGCTCACCGGCCATGGCGGCCATGGCGGCGGGTTCGGCGTTCCGGGCACCTTCGTGTTCGCGCTGGTGTTCCTGGTGGCGTTCATCCTCTACTACTTCGTCAACTGGAAGTACCTCTCGACCGTCTGGGGTCTGAGCTGAACGGGGCGGCGCGGGCATGAGTGACGCACGAACAGTGCCGGACCGCCCCGCGCGGTCCGGCGACGAGGTCGAGACATGAAGGCCTTGCTGAACCTGTTCAAGCTCCGCATCGGGCTGGCGATCGCGCTCACCGCGGTGGCCGGCCTGATGGTCTCCCCGAGCGGCGCGATCGAGCCCTGGCAGGGGGTGGTCCTCACGCTCGCGGTGCTGATCTCCTCGTCGGCGGCGGGCGCGTTCAACCAGTTCTACGAGGTCGACCTCGACGCGCGCATGGGGCGCACGCAACGCCGCCCGTTCGTGAGCGGGCGGATGCGCCATCACGGCGGCTGGCTGGCGCTGATCATCGCGCTGACCGGGCTGTCGGTCGCGGCGGCATGGCTGGCGACCAACGCGAGCGCGGCGCTCTACACCTTCCTGGGCGCCTTCTTCTACGCGATCGTCTACACGGTGTGGCTCAAGCGCCGCACCGCCTGGAACATCGTGATCGGCGGGCTGGCCGGCAGCTTCGCGGTGCTGGCCGGCGCGGCGGCGGTCTCGCCGCAGCTGTCGAACGAGGCGCTGCTGCTGGCCCTCGTGCTGTTCCTCTGGACGCCGCCCCATTTCTGGAGCCTGTCGATCGTCTTCCGGGACGAGTACGCGGGTGTCGGCGTCCCGATGCTGCCGGTGGTCAAGGGCGACCGCTTCGCGGCCTGGGCCATCTTCTGGCATGCGGTCGTGATGGTCGCCTGCTCGCTGGCACTGGCGCTGCTCGGCCCCGGCTGGGTCTACCTGGCCTGCGCCGCGCTCGGCGGCGCGCTGCTGATCCAGCGTGCCTGGCGCCTGGCGCGCGCACCGAGTCGCGCGAGCGCGCTGGCGAGCTTCCATGCGTCGCTGATCCAGCTCTCGCTGCTGCTCCTCGGAACCATCGGCGACGGGTGGATGCGGGCGTCGCTCGGTGCCTGAAGTCGTGTTCGGGGCAGTATCCACGGCGACCCGGGGTCGCGCCGCGCGCCCGCGGACGGGGTGCCTGCGCGCGCTCTGGGGCCGGCTGCGGATCGCCTGCCTGGCGGGCGCGGCCGCTGCCGGCCTCGGCGCCGCCGGCCCCGCGACGGCCGATGCCGGGGCGAGCACCCCCGCGCGGGCGCCCGACTACCGGCAGGTGATCGCCACCAGCCAGGCGGCCATCGGCCGCCCGCTGGCCGACATCCGGATGCGCGACAGCAACGGCAAGGAAGTCAGGTTCAGCGACTACCGCGGCCGCCCGCTGCTGATCAGCCTGGTCTACACCGGGTGCTTCCAGGCCTGCCCGGTAGCCACGCAGTTCCTGGCGCAGGCCGTGCGCGAGGCGCGCCGGGCGCTGGGCGACGACAAGTTCCGGATCGTCTCGATCGGCTTCAATCAGCCCTTCGACAGCCCGCCCGCGATGGGCGCGTTCAAGCGCCAGAACCGCATCGACGAGCCGGGCTGGCATTTCCTCAGCCCGGAGCCCGCGCAGGTCGACGCGCTGACGACCAACCTCGGGTTCGTCTACGAGGCGACGCCGAAGGGCTTCGACCATGTCACGCAGGTCACGATCGTCGATGCCGACGGCGTCATCTATCGCCAGGTCTATGGCGAGAACTTCGACCTGCCGATGCTGGTGCAGCCGCTGAAGGAGCTGTTGACGGGACAGGCCTCGCGGGAGGTGACCCTGGAGAACCTGTGGGACAAGGTGATCCTCTACTGCACCGTCTACGACCCGAACACCGGCGGTTACCGGGTGAACTATTCGCTCTTCTTCGAGATCTTCGCGGGCCTGACGACGCTGGGCGCGATCGGCTGGTTCGTGATGCGGGAGCTGCGGCGATCGGCGCGCACCTGATCGCGCGTCCCGGTGTCGCGCGGGCTCCCCGGATCCGACCATGCCGCCGTTCCTGTCCCAGCGCCCCGAGGGCGCCGCGCCGCCGGGCGGCATAGCGGCCCGCGCCTGGCGCGCCGCGGAGCACGGGCTCGACCGGGTCTGCGGCGAGGCCGGCAATCCGTTGCGCCAGCTCGGCGGACTGGGGTTCTACCTGTTCTGGCTGATCGCCGTCACCGGCGGCTATCTCTACATCTTCTACGACACCAGCGTCCAGGGCGCCTATGCGTCGGTGCAGGCACTGACGCACGAGCAGCGCTGGGTTGGCGGCGTGATGCGCAGCCTGCATCGCTACGCGTCGGACGCGTTCGTGGTCGTGATCGTCCTGCACCTCGTGCGCGAGCTGGCGCTCGGCCGGTTCCGCGGATTCCGCTGGTATTCGTGGGTGAGCGGCATCCCCACCGTGTGGTTGGCGCTGGCGTCGGGGGTGATCGGCTACTGGCTGGTCTGGGACGACCTGGCGCTGTTCGTCGCGACCGCGACCACCGAGTGGTTCGGCGCGCTGCCGGGCTTCGGACCGGCGCTGGTGCGCAACTTCATCGCCGAAGGGGCGGTCTCCGATCGCCTGTTCTCGCTGGTGGTGTTCCTGCACATCGGCGTGCCGCTGGTGCTGCTGCTGGCGATGTGGGCGCACGTGCAGCGGCTCACCCAGCCCCGGACCGGCGCGAGCCGCGCGGTCGCGCTGTGGAGCCTCGCGTCGATGACCATCCTGTCGCTGCTGCAACCGGCGGTCTCGCAGCCGGCGGCCCGGCTGGACCGGCTGCCGGCGGCACTGCCGGTCGACTGGTTCTATCTGGCGCCCCTGCCGGCGCTGCACGCCGTTTCGCCCGAGGCGGTCTGGGTCGCGAGCGTCGGGGCCACGCTGCTGCTCGGGGTCGCGCCCTGGCTGGGCGGCCGCCGGCGAACGCCGCCGGCCGAGGTCGTGCCCGACTTCTGCAACGGTTGCCGGCGCTGCTTCGCCGACTGCCCGTTCGCCGCCATCGCGATGGCGCCCCATCCCGGCGGCAAGGGCGAGATCGCGGTGGTCGACGCGGACCGCTGCGCGTCCTGCGGCATCTGCGCGGGCGCCTGCCCCTCGGCGATGCCGTTCCGGTCGGATGCCACCCTGACCAGCGGCATCGACCTCCCGGATCTCACGGTGGACACGCTGCGCAGGGAGATCGACGCGGCGTTCCGGCAGCCCGGCAGCGCGGGAGCGATCCTGGTGTTCGCCTGCCGGCAGGGTCCGGCGCCGGCGACGCGGCCCGGCACCGTGGTCTTCGAGCTGCCCTGCGCCGCCATGCTGCCGCCGGCATTCGCCGAGTACGGGCTGCGCGCCGGTGCCGCCGGCGTGGCGGTGGCCCCGTGCGCGGAGGGGGATTGCGAATACCGCTTCGGGGTACGATGGACGGTCGACCGATTCGCGCGACGGCGCGAACCGCGCCTGCGGCGCGGGGTCGACGGAGCCCGCATCGCGGTGATCGAGGCCGGCGCGGGGCGGCAGGACGCCCTCGAGGCGGGGATCGAATCGTTTCGCGCGCGGCTTCCGGCCGCGGCGGTATCGGCGGCCGGCGCATCGCGCCGGCCTACTCTCGGAGGCAAACGACATGGCTAACGCGGTGGTGCGCTACGGCGGACAGGGCATCCTCTACCTGCTGTTCGCGGGTTTCATCGGCTATTTCTCGACCGCGCCGGCCTACCAGCATCTCGAGCCCGACGAGGGGCTGCTGCGCCTGTCGTTCCGGCATCCGGGGCAGTTCGCCACCGACTGCCGCGCACGGACCCCCGAGGAACTGGCCAAGCTGCCGCCGCAGTTGCGCGCGCAGATGGACTGCCCGCGCGAACGCTCGCCGGTGCATGTGCGGGTCGAGCTCGACGGCAAGATGCTCTACGACGAGACCTTCCAGCCGGCCGGCCTGCGCCGGGACGGCGCCGCGAGCGGCTATCGGCGGCTGCCGATTCCCGCCGGCGAGCACCTGTTGCGCGTGCAACTGAACGACGACGCGCGCGTCCGGGGCTTCAACCACGCCGGCGAGCGGCAGCTCCGGGTCGCGCCGGGGCAGGTGGTGCTGATCGACTTCATTCCCGACCAGGGCGGCGTGGTGATCCGATGAGAAGCGCCCCCGCCGCCGGCCTCCGGCGTCCCCTGCGGCGCCCGTTTCCTGCCGGCGCGGCCGGCACGCGCGACGACCGCTTCGACATCGCCGTCCCGGCGACCGAGCAGCGCGCGATCGCGGCCGGATGGCTGCTGCTCGGGGTCGCCGCGCTGATCGGCGCGGGCGTGTTCTCGATCCTGCTGGTGCTCGCGCGCACCCCGTTCTTCGCGGGCTTCGTGCCGGCCGGCGATTTCTTCCGGGTCGCGCTGGTGGTGCACGTCGACCTGTCGGTGCTGGTCTGGTTCGTCTCGATGGCCGGCATGCTCTGGAGCATCGACACCTCGCCGCGCTGGCTCCGGCTGGGCTGGCTCGCACTGTGGATCACCACCCTGGGGACGCTGTTCATGGCGATCGCCCCGTTCACCGGCGCGGCCGCGCCGGTGATGTCGAACTACGTGCCGGTGCTCGACAACGACGTGTTCCTCTATGGGCTCGGGGTGTTCGGGGTCGGCTTCCTGCTGCTCACGTTGCGCTCCTTCGTCGCGCCGGCGCGCATGAGCCTGCAGCTCGACGGCGCCGACGCGCTGCGCTTCGGGCTGAAGGCGGCGGCGGTGTCCAGCGCGGTCACGCTGATGGCGCTCGTGTGGTCGGCGATCGAGGTGCCGCGCGAGCTCGAGGCGCAGACCTACTACGAATTGCTGTTCTGGGGGCCCGGCCACGTGGTCCAGTTCACCTGGACCCTGCTGATGCTGGTCGCCTGGACCTGGCTCGCGACGCTGGTCGGCTCGCCACTGCCGCTGAGTCCGCGCGTGGTCGTGCTGGTCTACGCGATCGGGCTCGCGTCGGTGTTCGCGGCGCCGCTGATCTACCTGAGCTGGACCGTGCCCTCGCTCGAGCATCGCAAGATGATGACCTGGCTGATGCGCTTCGGCGGCGGGCTGGCGATCCTGCCGATGGTGCTGGCGCTCGCGGTCGCGCTGGTGCGCCGGGTCGCCGCCACGCCGTTCACCCGGCCGCTGCGGGCGTCGCTGATCGCCTCGCTGCTGCTGTTCTCGGCGGGTGGCGTGCTGGGCTTCCTGATCGAGGGTTCCGACGTCCGCGTGCCCGCCCACTATCACGGCTCGATCGTCGGCGTGACGCTGGCGCTGATGGGGATCGGCTACGCGCTGCTGCCGCGGCTGGGCTATCGCGAGGCGACCGGTCGGATCGCGAACTGGCAGCCCTGGCTCTACGGCGGCGGCCAGTTGCTGCACATCCTCGGGCTGATGTGGTCCGGCGGCTACGGCGTGCAGCGCAAGGTCGCGGGCGCGGAGCAGACGCTGCGCAGCGCGCAGGAAGTGTTCGGCATGGGCCTGATGGGCTTCGGCGGCCTGCTCGCGATCGTGGGCGGCATGCTGTTCGTCTGGGTGGTGCTCGACAGCGTGAGCGCCGCGAGGCGCGGGCGATGATCCGGGCGCTCGCGCTCGTCGCCTGCCTGCTCACGGTGTGCATCACCGCCTCCAGCGCCTTCATCCGTCACTGGCAGAACGGCGTCGGCTGCGAGGGCTGGCCGGACTGCTATCGCAGCTGGAGCGCGCCCCCCGCGACGGCGGCCGGCGCGGTGCCGGGGCGCGTCGCGCCGGAGGCGGCCGGCCGGTCGACCGTCGATGCCGCGATCGCGGCCGCGGCCCGGTTGCCGTCGGCCGAGGCGCCGCCGCCGATCCGGATCGCGCGCTCGCTGCACCGCGTGAGCGCCACGCTGACCGGGGTGCTGGTGCTGCTGGTGGTGGTCTTCGGCTGGTCGTCGATGGGCGCCGGCGCGCGAATCGCGTCGGTGGTCGCGCTGGCCGACACCGTCTTCCTGTCCTGGCTGGGCCGGTACACGCCGCACGACCTGCCGCTGGTCACGCTCGGCAACCTCGTCGGCGGGTTCGCGCTGGCCGCTGCGCTGGCCTGGATCGCCGCGATGCGCGCCCGCGGCGGCGTGCCCGGCGTGCGCGCCCTGGCGCTCGCGGCGCTGGCCGTGCTGGCGTTGCTCGCCTGGGGCGGCACGATGATCGGCGCGCACCAGGCGATCGACGCCTGCGCGTCGCCGCTGTGCGCGAGCGGAGCGCGCTTCGATTTCGCTGCCTTCGATCCCTTGCGCGCCGGCATCCGGATCGACGAGGCCGCGGCGCGCGGGCTGCACGTCGCGCACCGCGTGGCCGGGCTGGCGCTGGCGCTGATGGTCGGGCTGCTGGCCTGGCGCCTGCGCGCGATGCGCGGCGCGATGGCGGCGTGGCTGGCGCTGCTCGCGGCGGGGCAGTTGCTGCTCGGCGTGGGCACGGCACTGGGCCTGCAGCCGCTGGCGACGACGACGCTGCACAACGCGGTGGCCGCGCTGCTCGCGGTCGCCCTGGCGGCCGC
>JBDHRX010000208.1:0-2617 GCA_039807785.1 Burkholderiaceae bacterium | reverse complement strand
ACAAGCGACGGGCGCCAGCCGGGTGGGGCTTGGCGGATTGCGGCGATGTCTGCGGCACCGAGCAGCGCAGCCTCGGGGGCGGCGCGCGTAGCGCGCCTCGTAAAATCTGACTCGCGGCGATTGTCTGAGCGGAGCTCGCGCAGCGAGCGGAGCGAGTCTCGCCGCGCGCCCCCGAGGCGAGCAGCGCAGGGCAGTCATCGCCGCAATCCGCCAAGCCCCACCCGGCTGGCGCCCGTCGCTTGTGCAACGCTGGCCCCGCACGAGGGGTCCCGAACCGACGCAGCCCCCCATCTCAGGCAGCGATCCGGATCAGCCCGTCCTTGCGGAACATCTCCTTGATCCCGCGCACCGCCTGGCGGATGCGCTGCTCGTTCTCGATCAGCGCGAACCGCACGTGATCGTCGCCATGCTCGCCGAAGCCGATGCCCGGCGACACCGCCACCTTCGCGTCGCTCAGCAGCTTCTTCGCGAACTCCAGCGATCCCATCGCGCGGTACGGCTCGGGGATGCGGGCCCAGATGTACATCGACGCCCGCGGCACCTCGACGTCCCAGCCCGCCTCCAGGAGCCCCTTCGCGAGCACGTTGCGCCGCAGCTGGTACTTCTGGCGCGCCTCCTCGACGCAGTCCTGCGGGCCGTCGAGCGCGGCGATCGCCGCCACCTGGATCGGCGTGAAGGTGCCGTAGTCGTGGTAGCTCTTCATGCGCGCGAGCGCCGCCACCAGCTCGGCGTTGCCCACCATGAAGCCGATCCGCCAACCGGCCATGTTGTAGCTCTTGCTCATCGTGAAGAACTCGACCGCGACCTCGCGCGCGCCCGGCACCTGCATGATCGACGGCGCGCGGTAGTCGTCGAAGACGATGTCCGCGTAGGCCAGATCGTGCACCACGATGATGTCGTGCTCGCGCGCGAGCGCGACCACGCGCTCGAAGAACCCGATATCGACGCACTTGGCGGTCGGGTTGCTGGGGAACCCGAGGATCATCATCTTGGGCTTGGGCGAGGACTCGCGGACCGCACGCTCGAGCTCGTCGAGGAAGTCGATCCCCGGGGTCATCCGGACCGAGCGCGTGTCGGCGCCGGCGATCACCGCGCCGTAGATGTGGATCGGGTAGCTGGGATTGGGCACCAGCACCGCGTCGCCCCGGTCGAGCGTGGCCAGCATCAGGTGGGCGATCCCCTCCTTCGAGCCGATCGTGACGATGGCCTCGGTCTCGGGATCGATGTCCACGTCGTAGCGCCGCCGGTACCAGTCGGAGATCGCCTTGCGCAGCCGGGGGATGCCCTTGGAGACCGAGTACCCGTGCGTGTGCGGCCGGCGCGACGCCTCCACCAGCTTGTCGATGATGTGCTGCGGGGCAGGTCCATCGGGGTTGCCCATGCTCATGTCGATGACGTCCTCGCCGCGGCGGCGCTCGGCCATCTTCAGTTCCGCGGTGATGTTGAAGACGTAGGGCGGCAGGCGCTTGATGCGCGAGAATTCGCGATGGGAACTCATGGTGGACTCCGATCAGTTCATTAATGTAACATTTTCAGTGGCTTAGCGTCTCCGCGCGAAGCCGGATACGGAGTCCCGATGAAGCTTCACGCCGATGCGGTGGCGGCGCTCAACACCTTCACGGCCTACGGGCCCGGCTATGTCGAGGTCAACCGCGTGCGCCACACGCGCCCGGTGCTGGTCGCCCCGGAGGGCAAGGTCGCCGACTGGGACGTCGACGGCTTCGAGGCGCTGACGCCTGCCCACTTCGAGGCCCTGCTCGCGCGCGGCCCGGAGATCGTGCTGCTCGGCACCGGGGAAAAGCAGCGCTTCCCCCACCCCCGCCTCGGCGCCGCGCTGATGCGGGCGCGCGTCGGCATCGACGTCATGGACACCTACGCGGCATGCCGCACCTACAACATCCTGATGCTGGAGGGACGCCGCGTATTGGCCGCGCTGCTGCTGCGCTGAAGCCGGCCCAGGCGGTTGTGATAAGGTGCGGACAGGTACACCGATTTCCCTACAGAGGGTTCGTTGAGCGTCGAAGTCGGCAGGAAGGTCCCCGAATTCAGCGCCGCCTCCACCGGCGGCGAAGTCAGACTGTCGAAGCTGAAGGGCGGCAAGGTCGTCCTGTTCTTCTACCCGAAGGACAACACGCCCGGTTGCACCGACGAGACCAGCAACTTCCGCGACCGGCATGCGGACTTCACCGCGGCCGGCGCGACCGTGTTCGGCGTCTCGCGCGACAGCCTGCGTTCGCACGAGGGCTTCAAGACGAAGCTGGGCCTGCCGTTCGAGCTCGTCTCGGACCCCGACGAAGCCCTGTGCCAGCTGTTCGGGGTGATGAAGCTCAAGACGATGTACGGGCGGCAGGTGCGCGGCATCGAGCGCTCCACCTTCGTCATCGACGGCGCGGGCCGGCTCGCCCACGCGTGGCGCGGCGTGAAGGTCCCCGGCCACGTCCCGGAAGTCCTGGAGGCCGTGCGATCGGTCTCCTGACGGCCATCGCCTGATCGATCCGCCATGCCGCTTCCGAAGCCGCCGGGCAAGCCCGCGACCCTGCTCGACCTCGCCGACGCCGTCGAGGCGCGGGCCACGCGCGCCGGCGCGCGGCGTGCGCCGAAGCCGGCGCCAGCGCCG
>JBDHRX010000068.1:0-16935 GCA_039807785.1 Burkholderiaceae bacterium | reverse complement strand
GCCGGCAATGGCCTCGGCGCTGCCCGGGCCGACCACCGCCACGCCGGTCCGTGCCGGCCAGCGCCCGCCGCTCATCCGCGCGGCCGCCGCGACCGCCGCCGGGCTGACCAGCACCACCCAGTCGAACTGCGCCAGGCGCGCGGCGACGGCGCGCACTTCCGGATCGCCGGCGCGCTCGACGATGCGCGAGAGCGGCATCTCGAGCGGCTCGTGCCCCCGTGCGCGCAGGCGATCGGCGATCGCCCGGACGCGCGGCCAGGGCTGCGTCAGGACGACCCGAGCCATCGCGCGGCGCCCTGCTCGCGCAGCGAGCGCGCCGCCTCCTCCCCGAGCCGTTCGGCCGCGCCCGCGTCGGCCGTATCGCTCTCGACCACCGCTTCGGCCATCGCGCTGCCGTCCTCGGCCGCCACGCGGGCGACGAGCTTCAGCCCGCCGGCCGGCGTCGAGACGCACCAGGCCGCCAGGGGCACCCGGCAGCTGCCGCCCAGCAGGCGCGAGACGGTCCGTTCGGCCCGCACCTCGACCGCGGTCCGCGCATCGTTCAGGGGAGCGAGCCAGGCGGCGAGATCCGCTCGCCCGGCGAGCGTCTCGATCGCCAGCGCCCCCTGCCCGGCTGCCGGCAGGCACAGCGCCGGCGGCACGATCGCGCGGATGCGATCGGCCAGGCCGAGTCGCTTCAGCCCGGCCGCCGCCAGCACGATGGCGTCGTAGCGCCCCTCGTCCAGACGCGCCAGGCGGGTGTTGACGTTGCCGCGCAGCGGCAGCACCTCGAGCCCCGGGCGGAGGCGGCGGATCTGCGCCGCGCGCCGCAGGCTCGAGGTTCCCAGCCGCGCCCCGTCCGGCAGCGCCTCGAGCGCGGCATGATGCGGCGAGACGAACGCGTCGCGGGGATCCTCGCGCGCCAGGACCGCCGTCAGCGCGAACTGTCCGGGCAGCTCCATCGGCACGTCCTTCAGCGAATGCACCGCCAGGTCGGCCCGCCCGTCGAGCAACGCGAGCTCGAGCTCCTTGACGAACAGCCCCTTGCCGCCGATCTCGTTGAGCGCCCGGTCGAGCACCCGGTCGCCCTCGGTCGTCATGCCGAGGATCTCGACGCTGCAGCCCGGGTACAGCGCGCGCAGGCGGGCCTGCACGTGCTCGGCCTGCCACATCGCCAGCCGGCTCTGGCGCGACGCGATGACCAGCCGCGCGGGCGCGGCGACACCGCCCATCGTCAGCTGACGAGGTTCTTGACCGTCGACCACTGCCGGCGGCTCACCGGCAGCCGCTCGCCGACGTCGCGCAGCACCACCTGCCAGTACGGGTCGCCGCCGTCGGCCTCGCCCTGCGGCATCACGCGCTCGAAGCCCGCGATCGAGGGCCGCGCCACCAGGGCGTTGCGGTGGATGCGCACGAAGCGGTCGCTGAATTCCTCCTCGAGCGAAGTCAGCGACTCCTCGATGAGGAACTCGCGTTCCTTGGTGCGCACCGTGATGTACTTCAACTCGGCCTTCAGGTAGACGACCTGCTCGAGCGGCACCAGGATCACGCGGCCGCGCTCGTGCACCGACAGGTGCCTGCGTCGCGTGTTGGTCGCGCGGGCGAGCTGGTCGATCGCCTGGGCGTGCTCCTGCGGCATGCGCGTCAGGGCCCGCTGCAGCGCCTGCTGCAAGCGCTCGGCGCGCACCGGTTTGAGCAGGTAGTCGATGGCGCGGACCTCGAACGCGTCGACGGCGAACTCGTCGAAAGCGGTCACGAAGATCACCAGCGGCATCGGCTTGGGCGTCTCGCCGGACTGCGCGCGCGCCGAGATGTGCCGCGCGAGCTCGATGCCGGTCATGCCGGGCATCTGGATGTCGAGCAGCACGATCTGCGGCTGCGCCACCTCGATCTGCGACAGCGCCTCGGGCGCGTTCGGCGCCTCGCCGACGATGCGGTGCGGGAACTCGGGGGCGAGGTCGGCCAGCAGCTCGCGCAGGCGCGAGCGGGCGACCGGTTCATCGTCAACGATCAGGATCGAAGGGGCGTCTGGCATCTCGGCGTCTTCTCTCTTTGCGGTATGGAAACTGGACGATCACGTGGAACTGCCCGTCGGTGCTCGTGGTCTCGAGCTGGCCTTCGACGTCGAAGGTCAGGTCGAGGCGCTCGCGCACGTTCGACAGCGCCATGTGGTTGCCCGGACGGGTCGGCGGCGCATCGGGCAGCGGGTTGACGATCTCGACGCGCACGCGGTCGCCGCTCTTGGCGATGCTGACGTGGATCTCGCCCGGATGCGAGTTGGGTTCGATGCCGTGGTGGACCGCGTTCTCGATCAGCGGCTGCAGCAGCAGCGATGGCAGCAGCGCGTCGCCGGGCATGCCGTCGAGCTCCCAGCGCACGTCGAGCCGGTCGGCCAGCCGCAGCTTCTCGATCGTCAGGTACTCCTTGCAGAGCAGCACCTCGTCGTCGAGCGGGACCAGCTCGCGGCTGTCCTTCATGAACACGCGGAACAGGTCGGCCAGGTTCTCGAGCGTGCGCTCGGCCTTGCGCGGATCGCTGCGCATCAGCCCGAGCACGGTGTTCAGGCTGTTGAACAGGAAATGGGGCCGGATGCGCGCCTGGAGCGCCTGGAGCCTGCCCTCGGCCTGCGACGGCTGCAGCGACAGCTGGCGCAGCCGCAGGTACTCGATCAGCACCCAGGCCGCCGCTACCGCGAGCAGCACCCGCGGCGCGAGCCAGGCGGCCAGCTCCGCCCCGCCCGGCCCCGGCGGCCGCGCGCTCGCCAGCGCCACCACCGCCGTCACGGCAGCCGGGATCCCGAGGCCCGCGCTCCACTGGACCCACCTGGCCGAGCCGTTGACCGTGCGGCGCAGCGGGCACAGCAGCAGCAGCGCGGCCGCCCCGGCCGCGTTGACGCGCAACGCGGTCTCGAGCAGCGGCCAGTATTCGACGCCAGGCGCCGGCAGCAGCCAGCCGAGCAGCAGCACGCCGGCGTTCAGGGGCAGCAGCACACGCACCAGGGTGCCGAGGTTGCAGCAGTCGGGCAGTACCGGGAGGTCGGCGCCGTCGGTCAGGCGTCGCCGCGGCGCGGCAGCGGCCGGCGCGACCGCGCCGCCGGCGGGCACCGCTTCGGGGGAGACGGCCGACCCCGGATCGCTCATCGATGCTTCCCTCGCTGCGCCGGACCGCCTGCCGCGGCCGATGCCGTCGGGGCGATCCGTATAATTCGGCTCTCGAGGCCCTTCCTCTGCCGCGGACGATTATGACAGATCAGCTTGCCAAGAAATCCGAAGCGTGGTCCGCCCGCTTCTCGGAGCCCGTCAGCGAGTTGGTCAAACGCTACACGGCCTCGGTCGGCTTCGACCACCGGCTCGCGTTCGCGGACATCGACGGCTCGCTGGCGCACGCGGCGATGCTGCATGCGGCGGGCCTGCTCGACGACGCCGACCTGGCCGCGATCCGGCAGGGCATGACGACGATCCGCGCCGAGATCGAGCAAGGCCGCTTCGCCTGGTCGATCGATCTCGAGGACGTCCACCTGAACATCGAGAAGCGGCTCACCGAGCTTGCCGGCGACGCCGGCAAGCGGCTGCATACCGCGCGCTCCCGCAACGACCAGGTCGCCACCGACATCCGCCTGTGGCTGCGCGGCACGATCGACCTGCTGCGCGGGCAGCTCGCCGCGCTGCAGACGGCGCTGCTCGACCTGGCCGAGCGGCACGCCGACACGATCATGCCCGGCTTCACGCACCTGCAGGTCGCTCAGCCGGTCACCTTCGGGCATCACCTGCTCGCCTACGTCGAGATGTTCGCCCGCGACACCGAGCGGCTGTCGGACTGCAGGCGCCGCGTCAACCGCCTGCCGCTCGGCGCGGCCGCGCTGGCGGGCACCTCGTTCCCGATCGACCGGGCATTCGTCGCGCGCGCGCTCGGCTTCGACGGCGTCTGCGAGAACTCGCTCGACGCGGTGTCGGACCGCGATTTCGCGATCGAGTTCTGCGCGGCCGCCAGCGTGACCATGGTCCACGTGTCGCGGCTCTCGGAGGAGCTCGTCCTCTGGATGTCGCCGCGGGTCGGCTTCATCGACCTGGCCGACCGGTTCTGCACCGGCTCGTCGATCATGCCCCAGAAGAAGAACCCCGACGTGCCGGAGCTGGCGCGTGGCAAGTCGGGGCGGGTCTTCGGCCACCTGGTGGGGCTGCTGACGCTCATGAAGGGGCAGCCGCTGGCCTACAACAAGGACAACCAGGAAGACAAGGAGCCGCTGTTCGACACCGCGGACACCCTGCTCGAGACGCTGCGCATCTTCACCGACCTGGTCGGGGGCATCGAGGTGCGCGCGGCGCGGATGCGCCAGGCGGCAGCGGAGGGCTTCTCCACCGCCACCGACCTCGCCGACTACCTGGTCCGCAAGGGGCTGCCGTTCCGCGACGCCCACGAGGCGGTCGCGCGGGCGGTCCGCGTCGCCTCCGAGCGCGGCGTGGACCTCGCCGAGCTCGGCCTGGAGACGCTGCGCGGGTTCAGCCCGCTGATCGAGGCCGACGTCGGCGCCGTGCTCACGCTCGAGGGCTCGGTGGCCGCGCGCGACCACGTCGGCGGCACGGCCCCGGCGCAGGTTCGCGCTGCGATCGCGCGGCACCGCGCCCGCCTCGCCGCCTGAGCTCCGGCCGCGCGGCCCGGCGGTTCCAGCGGGCCGCGACGCGCGGACGATGGTGGTGTCGACCGGCCCTAGGCAGCCGCGCGGCTGCGCCACCACTGCGAGGCAAGCGCCGCCGCCAGCAGCGCCAGGCCCACGGCGTCGGCGCTGCGATGCGGATAGACCAGCAGCAGGCCCGCGACGATCATCGCGATCCGCTCCCAGGGCAGGCAGCGCACCAGCACCCAGTTCTGCGCCCCGCCCGCGAGCGCGGCGATTCCCGCGGTCGCGGTGACGACGATCCAGGCCACTTCCCACCAGGCCACGCTCGGCGGGGCCATCAGCAGCAGGCCCGCGCCCGCCGGCTCGAGCACGAACGCGAACGGCAGCAGGAACGCGGGGAGCGTGTACTTCCACGACTGGAGCGTGGTGCGGTACGGATCGCCGTCGGTGATGGCCGCGGCCGCGAACGGCGAGAGCGCGGTCGGCGGCGAGACCTCGGAAAGCACCGCGTAGTAGAAGATGAACATGTGCGCCGCGAAGTCGGGAACGCCGAGCTTGGTCAGCGCCGGCGCCGCGATCACCGCGCAGATGATGTAGCTCGCCGTCACCGGGACCGCCAGGCCGATGATCCAGACGATCAGCGAGGTGTAGGCCGCCGTGAGCAGCAGGTTCCCGCCGGCATAGGCGATGACGATCGAGCTGAACTTCAGGCCCAGGCCCGTCTTGCCGACCACGCCGACGATGATCCCGGCCGCCGCGCAGGTCGCGGCGACGTTCAGCGCCTGGCGCGAGCCGTCGGCCAGCGCTGCGACCAGCTTCTTCGGCCACATCGCCGTCTCGCGCGCGAAGAAGCTCACCACGAAAGCGGTGACCGTGGCCCAGAACACCGACATCAGCGGCGAGAAGCCGTAGATCATGAAGCCGACGATCGCGACCAGCGACAGGAAGTGGAACCAGAAGCGGCGCGCGAGCTGCCCCGCCGTCGCCCCCAGCCGCACCTCGGCGACCGCCGACCCGAACTTGCGGGCGTCGATCTCGACCATCAGGAACAGCGACAGGTAGTAGAGGCAGGTCGGGATGACCGCCATCTTCAGCACGTCGAGATAGGAGATCTTCAGGAACTCGGCGATCAGGAACGCGGCGGCGCCGAGCACCGGCGGCGAGATGATCGCGCCCAACCCCCCGGCCGCGAGCAGCCCGCCCGCCGAGTTGCGGTCGTATCCCGCACGCTCGAGCATCGGCCAGGCCACCGTGCCGATCGTCACCGTGGTCGCGACCCCCGAGCCGGACGGCCCGCCGAGCAGGAACGACGAGAGTACGACGGTGCGCCCGGCGCCGGTCGGTCGTCCGCCCATCAGCGCGAAGCTGAAATCGAGGAAGAACTTCCCGGCGCCCGAATGCTGCAGGAACGCGCCGAAAATCGTGAACATGATGATCAGCGTCGCCGATACGTCGATCGCCGTGCCGAAGACGCCCTCGAGCGACATGTACATCACGCCGACCATGCTGTCGAGGTCGTAGCCGCGATGCGCCCAGTGCCCCGGCAGCCAGGGCCCGAGGAAGGCGTAGGCGGCGAACACCAGCACCACCACGGGCATGATCCAGCCGGTGGAGCGCCGCGCCGCCTCGAGCACCAGCAGCACGAACGCCACGCCGAACACCAGGTCGGTGCGGTCCGGCATCGTGCTGCGATCCCAGAAGTCGTCGCCGCCCACGAGGATGTACGCCACCGTGGCCACGCCGATCAGCGCGAGCACGACGTCGTACCACATCAGGCGGTTGCGCAGCCGCGGCGTCGCCGGAAAGATCAGGAACACCAGCAACAGCATGAAGCCGACGTGCACCGGCCGCAGCGTGAGCGTCGGCACGATGCCGACCGCGGCGTACAGGTGGAACAGCGACATGGCCACCAGCAGCGTGGTGACCAGGATCTCGAGCCCGCCGCCGAAGCGGCTGACCGCCCCCTCCTCCTCCTCGATGAAGCGTTCGGCCGCGCGCAGCCGCTCGTCGCTCACCGCCCCGGCGTCGCCGGGTGCTCCGTTCCCGGAAGGCGCGCTCACCGCCACGCCCCCGGGCGCGCCGGCATCCCGGGCGCCGTGCGCGGCGCCCCGGTCGCCAGACGAAGCCGCATCACCGCGCGAACTTCACGCCGCGCTCTTCGAAGTACTTGCGCGCGCCGGGGTGGAACGGGATCGGGGAACCGGCCGCCTGCCCCTCGAGCGTGATGTTGCGCGCCTCGCGATGGACCGCCACCAGCTCGTCCTTCTTCTCGATCAGCGTCTTGACGATCGTGTAGGCCATCTGGTCGCTCATCTTCTGCTCCGCCACCAGCAGGTTCCACACGTCGAGGTTGGCGACGTCGGCGCCCTGGCCCTTGTAGGTATTGGCCGGAGTCGTGCCCTTGACGTACAGCGGCCCCCATTTCTTGTTCATCGCATCGGCGTACTGGGCATGGTCGAGCAGCTTCACGGTGATGCCGGGCGTCGTCGCCAGGTCGGTGATCGCCGCCGTCGGCAGCCCGCCCACCCAGATCAGGGCGTCGATCTTGCGGTCCTTGATCGCGTTGACGCCCTCGGCGACCGACAGGCGCTCGCGCTGGACATCCTTGTCGATGCCGGCCGCCTCGAGCAGCCGCAGCGCCATCACCTCGGTGCCGCTGTTCGGCTCGCCGGTCGAGATGCGCTTGCCCTTCAGGTCGGTCACCGTCTTGATGCCGCTGGCCTCGGTGGTGACGACGTGCATCTTGTTCGGGTACAGCACCATCAGGGTGCGCGCCTCGACCTTCCGGTCCTTGAACTTCGCCAGGCCCGAGACCGCGTCGTAGGCCGCGTCGGCCATGGTGAAGCCGACGTCCTGCTTGCCCTGCCCGATCAGCTGCAGGTTCGCGACCGACGCGCCGGTCACCTCGGCGGTGGCCTCCCAGCCGGGCACGTACTTCGACAGGATCGCGGCCATGCCGCCCCCCATCGGGTAATAGACCCCGCCGGTGCCGCCCGTCCCGATCGACAGACGGGTGCTCTGCGCCGTGGCCAGCGCCGCGACGCCCAGCGCGGCGGCCGCGAGGACACCTTTCAGGACACCCTTGATCATCGTCACACTCCTCGGATCGTTGAATCCCCGAATGATACGGCGCGTGCCGGGGCGCTGCGCTCAGGGAATCCCCCGACCCGGCGCCGGGGGCGCTCGGTATAATCGCCCCTTCCATGGCCATCCCCGGCCCGCCCGCCTGCCGAAACGGCAACGCGACGGGGCCGACCGAATGCACGAACCCGAGCCGCGATTGCGTCGCCACGACGCCCCGCCCCTCCGGCACCTCTCCCTGCCCGAGCGGATCGACTGATGGAAATCGCGATCCTGCTGGCGCTGATCGTCCTGAACGGCCTGCTCGCCATGGCCGAGATCGCGCTGGTCGCCGCGCGCAAGGCGCGCCTCCAGAAGCTCGTCGACGACGGCGACCGCTCGGCGGCGGCCGCGCTGGCGCTCGGCGCCGACCCCAACCGCTTCCTGTCGACGATCCAGATCGGCATCACCTCGATCGGCATCCTGAACGGGATCTTCGGCGAGGCCGCGCTGGCCGAGCCGTTCGCCGCATGGCTCGAGGGGCTCGGCGTCCGGCCGCCCTGGGCCGGCTACGCGGCGACCGGCCTGGTCGTGGTGGTGGTCACCTACGTGTCGATCGTCGTCGGCGAGCTGGTGCCCAAGCGGCTCGGCCAGCTCAACCCGGAAGGCATCGCGCGGCTGGTCGCCCGTCCCATGACGCTGCTGGCGGCCCTGTCGAAGCCCTTCGTGCGCCTGCTCTCCGTCTCCACCGAGGTGCTGCTGCGCGCGCTCGGCGCCCGCGGCGCCCAGGGCCCGTCGGTCACCGAGGAGGAGATCCACGCACTGCTCGCCGAGGGGTCCGACGCGGGGGTGATCGAGCGCTCGGAGCACGCGATGGTGCGCAACGTGTTCCGGCTCGACGACCGCCAGATCTCGTCGCTGATGATTCCGCGCGCCGACATCGTCTGGCTCGACGTGTCCGACCCGCTGCCCGTCAACCTCGCGAAGGTCGCCGAGACCGAGCACTCCCGTTTCCCGGTCTGCCGCGACGGACTCGACGAGGTGCTCGGCTTCATCCATACCAAGCAACTGCTCGCGCAGTCGCTGCGCGGCGACCTGGTCGACCTGACCCAGGGTCTGCAGGAGATGCTCTACGTCCCGGAGACGCTGACCGGCATGGAGCTGCTCGAGAACTTCCGCTCGTCGAACACGCAGATCGCCCTGGTGATCGACGAATACGGCGAGGTCCAGGGCCTGGTCACGCTGCAGGACCTGATGGAGGCGATCACCGGCGAGTTCGCCACCGGCGACGAGGACGACAGCTGGGCCTGCCAGCGCGAGGACGGCTCCTGGCTCCTCGACGGGCTGATCCCCACCCCCGAGCTCAAGGACCGGCTCGACCTGCGCACGCTGCCCGACGAGGAGCGCGCGCGCTACCAGGCGCTCAGCGGCATGCTGATGCTGATGCTCGGGCGCATGCCCCAGACCGGCGACACGGTCACCTGGGAAAACTGGCGCTTCGAGGTGGTGGACATGGACGGCAAGCGCGTGGACAAGGTGCTCGCCACGCAGATCCCGATCCCGGATACCCCGGACGACGGTCCGGTGGAGTCCGAGCCCGCGTGAGGGCGCCGCGATGATGCGCTGGCTGCGCGGACTGCTTCGTTCGCTGCTCACCATCGCGGCGCTCGTTTTCGGCGCGCTGATGGCCGCCCTGGTCACGGTGCTGACCCTGGCAACCGGACTCGTGATCGGCGCCGCGCTCTGGCTCGCCGCCCGGTTCGGGCTGCGCGGGCCGCCTTCCCCCGGGCGACCCGCCCCTGGCAGCGACCGCGACGTGATCGACGTCGAGATGCGCGAGGTCGGGCCCGGCGCGCCGCCCGACCGGCCCGGAACCCCGGAGGACGGCAAACACACCGATCGGTGAGGGGAAACCCGCGGCGGCCGCTCGGAACCTGCGGTGCCCTCGTACAATGCGGCGTCTTGACCGGCGACCGGTGACCGAATACCGCGGATCCGCCGGGCCGGCGTGCTTCGGCAGTCCCGACCGCGATGGGGCGCCTTCGCGCCGCCCGTACATGGGATGGAGTCGATGCAAGCCTTACGGAGATTCTCCCGCGCGGTGGACTGGCTGAATGCCAAGGTCGGCAAGTACGCGATCTGGCTGATCTTCGTCGCCACGGTCGTCAGCGCCCTGAACGCCCTCGTGCGCAAGCTGTTCGACACCAGCTCGAACGCCTATCTCGAAGCCCAGTGGTACCTGTTCGCCTGGTCGTTCCTGGTCGCGGCCGGCTACACGCTGCTGCATCGCGAGCATGTGCGCATCGACGCCGTCAACAGCCACCTGCCCAAGACCCTGCGGGTATGGATCGACATCGTCGGCTACACGCTGTTCCTGACGCCGATGTGCCTGATGGCCCTGTACCTGTGCGTGCCTCAGGCGATCGACAAGTTCGTGTCGGGCGAAATGTCGGGCAACCCCGGGGGGCTGATCCGCTGGCCGGTCTGGCTCGCGCTTCCCCTGGGCTTCACGCTGCTGCTGCTGCAGGGATGGTCGGAACTGATCAAGTGCATCGACTTCCTGCGCGGATCGGGCCCCGACCCCACCGAGAAGCGTGCCGGGAAGACCGACGAGGAGGAACTGGCCGAAGCCCTGCGTCGGCACAACGCCGGCGGCGGCGACCGGGCACCGGCCCGGGCGCACTGAACGCGACGAGCGCTCCGCCATGGAATTCATCGTCACCAACTACGCTCCCCTGATGTTCGGGGGCCTGATCCTGTTCCTGATCCTCGGCTTTCCGGTCGCCTTCAGCCTGGGCGCGGCGGGGCTGTTCTTCGGGCTGCTCGGCGTCGTGCTCGAGATCTTCCCGCCCGCCATCCTGGCGGTGCTGCCGTTCCGCCTGATCGGCATCATGGCCAACGAGACGTTGCTGGCGGTGCCCTTCTTCACGCTGATGGGCCTGATCCTCGAACGCAGCGGCATGGCCGAGGACCTGCTGGATTCGGTGGGCCAGGTGTTCGGCCCGCTGCGCGGCGGCCTGGCGCTGGCCGTCATCTTCGTGGGCGCCATGCTGGCCGCCACCACGGGGGTGGTGGCGGCCTCGGTGATCTCGATGGGCCTGATCTCGATGCCGATCATGCTGCGCTATGGCTACAGCCGCAGCCTGACCAGCGGAACGATCGCGGCCTCGGGCACGCTGGCGCAGATCATCCCGCCGTCGCTGGTGCTGATCGTCCTCGCCGACCAGATGGGCAAGAGCGTGGGCGACATGTACAAGGGCGCCTTCGTCCCGGGCTTCGCGCTGATGGGGCTGTACGTGCTGTGGGTGGTCTTCCTGGCCATCTTCAAGCCGAGCGCGGTGCCGGCGCTGCCTCCCGAGGCGCGCACGTTCCGGGAAGCCAACGGAAGCCATGGCTACCGCTCGCTCGCCGTGCTCGCCGTGCTGTCGACCGCGGTGGCGGTATTCCTGGGGCAGCACATGGAAGCCGTGCATACCTGGTGGCAAGGCGAGCTGGTCGAGTCCGTGGCGACCGACGAGAAGATCGTGGTGGCCATGTGCGGCGGCGTGTCCGTGGCCTGGCTGATCGCCGTCGTCAACCGGCTGACCCGCCTGGGCCTGCTCTCCAGGCTGGCCGAGCGCGTGACCTTCGTGCTGATTCCGCCGCTGCTGCTGATCTTCCTGGTCCTGGGAACGATCTTCCTGGGCGTGGCCACTCCGACCGAGGGCGGCGCCATGGGGGCCATGGGCGCGCTCATCATGGCCCTGCTGCGCAGGCGCCTCAGCTGGCAACTGCTCAAGCAGGCGCTGGCGTCGACCACCCGGCTGTCCTCGTTCGTCATGTTCATCCTGATCGGCGCCACCATCTTCAGCATGGTGTTCCAGGCCGCCGACGGACCGGTGTGGGTCGAGCACCTGATGAGCAAGCTGCCCGGCGGGCAGCTGGGGTTCCTCATCTTCGTGAACGTCCTGGTATTCCTGCTGGCGTTCTTCCTCGACTTCTTCGAGCTCTCGTTCATCGTGGTGCCGGTGCTGGCCCCGATCGCGGACAAGATGGGGATCGACCTGGTCTGGTTCGGGGTGCTGCTGGCGGTCAACATGCAGACCTCGTTCATGCACCCGCCGTTCGGTTTCGCGCTGTTCTACCTGCGCTCGGTCGCTCCCGAGAAGCCGTACGTGGACCATGTCACCGGCAAGACCATGGCGCCGGTCACGACGATGCAGATCTACAAGGGCGCCATCCCGTTCCTGATCCTCCAGTTGACCATGATCGCGATCCTGATCGCCTTCCCCGGCATGGTCACCGGCAATCTCGACAAGCAGTCCGACGTCGACATGGAGGCGGTCGGCGCGCGGATGCTGCAGGAACTGGAGAATGCGCCCGGCTTCGACGCGGGCTTACCGTTGCTGGGCGACGACGAGAACGCCGGAGCGCCCACGCAGGAACAGGCGCAGGAAAGCGACGCGGGCGAAACCACGAAAGCCCCAGAGCCGCCAGCAGCCGAAAAGCCCTGATCGACGAGCCCTGATCCGGGCCGAGCAGCGAGAAGGTGCGGTTGCCCCGCGCCTCATCGGGCCCGACCCGGCCGCCAATCTGCACTGCCCGCCTGGGCGCCAGGTGCGTCAGTTGTGTGGCGATGCCGGGATGGGGGATGCGGTGGTCTACCGCGTACCGGGCCGGGTGCGTCGACAGGCCGTCGGTGAGCGCGAGCGGCAGACCGGGCTGGAACAGGCGTGGGGCCTTGACGGCCTCGGTACCGACGGTGCCCTGGCCGCCAATGATCATGAAGGGGTTCATCCGGGTGCCTTTGTCTGTGCGCTGATGGCGGGTACGGTTCCCGCCGACTCGATGCCCACGAAACCCGCATCCGGATAGCGGGCCCCCGCCACGCTGCCGGGCTCGAACAGGCTGTCCAACTCGGCGATTTCGCTGGCATCCAGCACCACGCAGGCGGCGCTCACGTTGCTTTCCAGGTAGGGGATGCGCCGGGTGCCCGGAATGGGGATTACATGCGGGTGCTTGCGCAATAGCCAGGCCAGCGCCACCTGCGCGCTGCTGAGGCCGCGTGCCTGCGCGAACGCGGCCAGGGTCTTCACCAAGCGGCGGTTGCTGGCCTCGGCCTCGCCAGCAAAGCGCGGGTTGTGCTTGCGGAAATCATTGTCGGCCAGTTCGCTGGTCTTGACAGTACCGGTCAGGAAGGCGCGGCCCAGCGGGCTGTAGGCGACAAAGGCCGCGCCCAGCTCGGTGCAGGTGGCCAGCATGTCCGCCTCGGGCTCGCGGCTCCACAACGAATACTCGCTTTGCACCGCCGCAACGGGATGCACCGCATGGGCGCGCCGCAGCGTCTCGGGCGAGACCTCGGAGAGCCCGATGGCGCCCACCTTGCCTTCGGCCACCAGCTCGCCCATGGCGCCCGCCACGTCCTCGATCGGCACGTTCGGGTCGCGGCGGTGGCAGTAGTACAGGTCGATGCGTTCCACGCCCAGGCGGCGCAGCGAGGCCTCGCAGGCGGCGCGGATGTGGGCCGGGGAATTGTCGATGCGCCGCTCGTATTGCCCGGCCACGCGCACGATGCCGAACTTGGTGGCCAGCACCGTTTGCTGGCGGCGGGCGGCGCCACCTTCGGCGATGAAGCGGCCCAGCAATTCCTCGTTGTGGCCCAGACCGTACGTGTCGGCCGTGTCGAACAGCGTCACCCCCAGCTCCAGCGCTCGCGCCAGGACACGCAGCGAACCGACGTCGTCGCTTGCACCGTAGAATTCGCTCATACCCATGCAGCCCAGGCCGAGGGCGGACACCCGGGGGCCGGCCGCGCCCAGCTTGCGTTGCTGCATCTTCAGAACTCCTTTTCGTGATGTTCTCGTGATGTCCGTCGGCGGCGGGAAGATCACTGCGCCGCGCAACCCGGCCGCCTTGTCCGCCGAGCGTGAGCCGCCCCGGATCTCCCGGAAGCAGGTTGCGTTGAGCCAGGCCGCCACGGCCGACTCGCTGCGTCGACGAAGGTACTGCATTTCCAACTCCGCCGGTGGGATGTTGTCGATCGACTCGAGCAAGCGCCGGTTGTTGAACCAGTCGACCCATGAATCCGTATCACGACGGATGCGCGCCAGCAGCCTCCGCGGGTCGACCTGCCGGGCCGTGGCCTCGTAATGCCTCGATGGCGCAATCGGCAACTGCCCACAGATCGGCTCGACCCCGTACTCGGCGCGGTGCGCGTCGATGAAATGCACCATCACTGGTGCTCTCGCGCTTGCCCGTGTCCCGCTCGGCCTGCTACGCCCGTTTCCTCAGCGCCCCGGCCGGGCAGCCAATCTTGCCGGCCACCGAACCTCGGGGGAAGACTTCTTCGGGCCCTCCATGCCCCCGTCCTCTCAAGCTTCGGAGCCTCCGGGAAATCCGGGACGGTTCACATCGAGCTACGGCGCAGTCCAGCGAAGTACCCGGCTGGGGTGATCGTCAAAAAAAACGCGGCCCCTCGGGGCCGCGGTTCCTCGCGTCTGGGGCGCCACGCGGACACCCCGGGAGCGCGTCAGATCTTGACCGATGCCATCGTCTGCGTGAACTGCAGCTCGGAAACACGGTTCCAGAGGATCTGGTCGCGCTGGAAGGCGCGCATGTCGTCGAAAACCTTCTTGAACTCCGGCGACTTGGCGCTGTGCTCCGCATACACTTCCTGCGCCGCCTTGAAACCGGCCTCGACCACGCTCTTCGGAAACGGCAGGAACTTGATGCCGCTGGCGACGATGCGCTTCAGGGCCGGCGGGTTGAGCGCGAGGTACTTGGTCGTGCCGTCGTTGTAGGCGACCGACGCCGCCGCCCGCACGATGGCCTGGTTCTCGGGCGACAGCTTGGCGAACGCCTTCCTGTTGATGAAGAACTCGAGATCGGCCCCGCCTTCCCACCAGGCGTTGTAATAGTAGAACTTGGTGACCTTGTTGTAGCCGAGCTTCTCGTCATCGTACGGGCCGACGAATTCGGCCGCATCGAGCGTGCCCTTCTCCAGCGCCTGGTACACCTCGCCGCCCGGCATGTTCTGCGCGACCACGCCCAGCTTGGCCATGGACTCGCCGAACACCCCGCCACCCAGGCGCATCTTCAGGCCCTTGAGGTCGGCCGGCGACTTGATCTCCTTGCGATACCAGCCGCCCATCTGGGTGCCGGTGTTCAGCGCGCTCAAGGTGAAGAAGTTGTACTTGGAAAACACCTCGTCGAGCAGCTTGCGCCCGTTGCCCTGCTCTTTCCAGGTCAGGTTCTGGTTGGCGGTCAGGCCGAACGGCACGGCGCAGCCGAACGCGAAGACCGGATCCTTGCCGGTGTAGTAGTACGCCGCCGTCTCGCCCATTTCGATCGTGTCGTTGGCCAGCGCGTCGACGATCCCGAACGGCGGGATCAGCTCGCCGCCCGCGTGCACCGAGACCTCGAACTTGCCGCCCGAAAGCGCCTTGACCGTCTCGGAGAACTTCACCGCGCAGCCGTGCAGGGTCTCCAGCGCTTTCGGAAAGCTCGTGGCGAGGCGCCAGCGTACCGCCTCCTGCGCGTGCACCGCCGGTGCCACGCCTGCGGCCAGGATGCCGGCCATCCCGGCATTCTTGATCAAGGAACGTCGATCCATCGTGTGGTGCTCCAGTTTTCGTTGATGAAGGGCCACCAGCGCACGGCCCGGGATACCCCGAATCATGTCCTGGACGGGACATGACGGAAGTGTAGCGCGGGCGCCGGAGCGCCGGACAGCGGCGGACAGCGCCGGCGTTCAGCGTCTGCGCTTCGGCGGCAGGTCGGTGCAGCTGCCCTCGAAGACCTCGGCCGCCATGCCGATCGACTCGCCCAGCGTCGGATGCGGATGGATGGTGCGCCCGATGTCGGTGGCGTCGGCGCCCATCTCGATCGCCAGCGCGATCTCGCCGATCATGTCGCCGGCATGCGTGCCGACGATGGCGCCACCGACGATCCGGTGCGTCGCCTCGTCGAACAGCAGCTTCGTGAAGCCTTCGTCGCGGCCGTTGGCAATGGCCCGCGCCGACGCCGACCACGGGAACACCGCCTTGCCCACCGGCACGCCCTGCGCGCGCGCCTCGTCCTCGGTCAGCCCGGCCCAGGCCACCTCTGGGTCGGTGTACGCGACCGAGGGGATCACCCGCGCATCGAAGAAGCTCTTCTCGCCGGCCGCGGCTTCCGCCGCGACGTGGCCCTGGTGCACCGCCTTGTGGGCGAGCATCGGCTGGCCGACGATGTCGCCGATCGCGAACAGGTGCGGCACGCCGGTGCGCATCTGCGCATCGACCGCGATGAACCCGCGCGCGTCGACCTCGAGCCCGGCGCGCGCCGCGTCGATCCGCCCGCCGTTGGGCGAGCGGCCGACCGCGCTCAGCACCAGGTCGTAGACCTGCGGCTCGGCCGGAGCGCCTTCGCCCTCGAACCAGACGCGGATCCCCTCCGCGACGGCCTCGGCCCGGGTCGTCCGGGTACGCAGCATCAGGCGCTCGAAACGCTTCTCGTTGTGGCGCTGCCAGACCCTGACCAGGTCGCGGTCGGCGCCCGTCATCAGGCCGTCGAGCATTTCGACCACATCGATGCGCGCGCCCAGCGCCGCGTAGACCGCGGCCATCTCGAGGCCGATGATGCCGCCGCCGATCACCAGCATCCGCCCGGGCACCGACGGCAGCGCCAGCGCGCCGGTCGAGTCGACGATGCGCGGATCCTCGGGCAGGAACGGCAGGCGGACCGGCTCCGACCCGGCGGCGACAATCGCCTGCTCGAAGCGGATCACCTGCTTCTCGCCGGTCGGCGCCTGTCCCGCGCCGGCGGTCAGCGCAACCTCGAGGTGGTGGGGATCGAGAAAGCGGCCGTAGCCGCGCACCAGCCGCACCTTGCGTCCCTTCGCCATCGCCGCGAGGCCGCCGGTGAGCTTGCCGACCACCGCCGCCTTGTGCGCGCGCAACCGCTCCAGGTCGATCCGCGGCGGATCGAACGTGACGCCGGTCGTCGCGAAATGCCGCGTCTCCTCGATCACCGAGGCGACGTGCAGCAGCGTCTTCGACGGAATGCAGCCGACGTTCAGGCACACCCCGCCGAGCGTGGCATAGCGCTCGACCAGGACCGTGTCGAGCCCGAGGTCGGCGGCGCGGAACGCGGCCGAATAGCCGCCCGGCCCGCCGCCCAGCACCAGCATCCGGCATTCGAGGTCGGCTCGCAGGCCGGACGCGGCCGCGACGGATGCAGCCGCGGCGGGTATGGAAGCCGGCCCGGCCGCCTCAGCCGAGGCCACCGCCGAAACCGGCGCCGCAGCCGCCGGCACCCCC
>JBDHRX010000207.1:0-2636 GCA_039807785.1 Burkholderiaceae bacterium | reverse complement strand
AGCCGCCACGCGACCTCCGACTGGATGGAGATCGAGAAGCAGCGCGGCATCTCGGTCGCGAGCTCGGTGATGCAGTTCGTGCACCGCGACTGCGTGATCAACCTGCTCGACACGCCGGGGCACCAGGACTTCTCCGAGGACACCTACCGGGTCCTGACCGCCGTGGACGGCGCGCTGATGGTGATCGACGCGGCCAACGGCATCGAGTCGCAGACGCTGCGCCTGCTCCGGATCTGCCGCAGCCGCAACATCCCGATCGTCACCTTCGTGAACAAGCTCGACCGCGAGGTGCGCGGCCCGCTCGACCTGCTCGACGAGATCGAGCGGGAGCTGCACATGGTGCCGGTCCCGTTCACCTGGCCGATCGGGATGGGAAACCGCTTCCGCGGCGTCTACGACCTGCGCATCGACCGCGTGCGGCGCTTCCGCCCCGGCCTGGACCGCGACGTCGAGGAGGCCGCGCTGCTCGATGTCGGCGACCCGCAGCAGGCGGCCGCGCTCGGGCAGGAGTGGCTCGACGCCGCGCCCGAACTGGAGCTGGTGCGCGGCGCCTCGCCCGAGTTCGACCGCGCGCTGTTCCTCGACGCGCGGCAGACGCCGGTGTTCTTCGGGTCGGCGATCAACAACTTCGGCGTGCGCGAGGTGCTCGACTCGATCGTCGACCTGGTGCCGATGCCGGGCCCCAAGCACGCCGACGAGCGCATGGTCGCTCCCGATGAGCCGAAGTTCAGCGGCGTGGTGTTCAAGGTGCAGGCCAACATGGACCCGCAGCATCGCGACCGCGTCGCGTTCGTGCGCGTGTGCTCGGGGCGCTTCGAGCGCGGCATGGCGCTCGCGAACACGCGCACCAGGCGCTCGCTGCGACCGCAGAACGTGGTCACGTTCCTGTCGCAGCGCCGCGACCTGGTCGACGAGGCGTACCCGGGCGACATCATCGGCATTCCGAACCACGGCACGCTGAGCCTGGGCGACACGCTGACCGAGGGCGAGACGCTGCATTTCAGCGGGCTGCCGTTCTTCGCCCCGGAATCGTTCCGCACGATCGAGGTGGTCGACCCGATGAAGATGAAGCAGCTGCGCGCGGCGCTGGCCCAGCTCGGCGACGAGGGCGCGATCCAGGTGTTCCGGCAGGACGGCGGCAGCCGCCTGCTGCTGGGCGCCGTGGGCGAGTTGCAGTTCGAGGTGGTGGCCCACCGCCTGCGCGTCGAGTACAACGTCGAGGCGCGCATCGCGCCGGCGCCCTACGTCGCGGCGCGCTGGATCGACGGCGACGACGAGGCGATGGTGAACCGCTTCCTCGACCAGAACGCCGCGCGGGTGGCGCTCGACGCCGCCGACGCGCCGACCTACCTGGTGCGCACGCCGCACGAGATCACGGTGGCGCAGGAACGCTGGCCGCAGTTGCGCTTCGGCGTGCTGCGCGAGCGCGGCGGCGCCCGCTTCGCGCTCCAGGACCGCCCGGCCTGAGCGATCGCGCTGCCGGCGCCGGGGGGAAGTTCAGCAATCGCTGAATCCGACCCTAAGAATTCCTGACTTCAAACCCCGGGACCAGGGGCCTAGAGTCTCCAGGACCACCCAGGAGACCCTCGATGAACGCCCGGCTGGCCGCCGTCCCGACGCCGTCCGACCGCAGCGGCTACCGGCCGCTGAAGCTGCGGCGCATGGCCGTCGCGCTGCGCGTCCTGGCGGCCGACCTGGCGGCCTGCGGCACGGACCGGCCAGCCGACCGCTCGGCCGGCGCGGCCGAGATCCTCGTCGCGCTCTGGGACGGGCACCTGCGGCACCATCCGGCGATCCCGTCCTGGCCGGACCGCGATCGCCTCGTGCTCGCCGCCGGCGGGGAATCGGCGCTGCTCGAGGCGCTGCGCCGGCTGGGCGGCGACGCCACCCCGATACCGCCGGACCGGGCGCTGGCGCATGCGGTCGGCCTGGCGCTCGCCGAGCGGCGGCTCGCCGACGCGTTCAACCGCGACGGCCATGCGGTCGTCGACCACCGGACCTGGGCGATCCTGGACGAACGCGCGCTGTCGAACGCCGCCGCCCGGGCCGCCTGCGCGCTGGCGGGGGCCCGGGGGCTGCACAAGCTGGTCGTCGTCCTGCGCCGCGACGAGGGGCCCGACGGAACCGACACCGACGCAACCCCCGAGCACTTCCGCGCCCGGGGCTGGCACCTGGTCGGGCCGATCGACGGCCATGATCCGGAGGCCCTGGACGCCGCGCTCGGACGCGCCGGAACGCAGGGCGGCGCGCCGACCCTGGTCGTCTGCCGGGTCCGCAGCGCCCTGGCGCAGACCCGTTCGGCCGCGCTCGGCGGCGCCCCGGCCGGCACCTCGGTGGTGGTGCTCGCCCGCGAGGCCGCCGGCTGGCGCTATCCACCTTTCGTGATCCCCAGGGACGTCCACGCCGCCTGGGATGCGCGCGAGCGCGGCGAAGCCGCCTGCCGCGACTGGCAGCGGCGCCTCGTCGCGTATCGCGCCGCATGTCCGGCGCAGGCCGCCGAGTTCGACCGGCGCATGCAGGCCCGGCTTCCGCGCGGCTTCGCCCTGGCGCGGATCGCCGTCCTGACCCGGTTCGGCCGTCCGGCCGCGGACGGCCTCGAGCTCGACCCCGCGGCAACGCTGTCGCCGGCCGCGACC
>JBDHRX010000067.1:0-17172 GCA_039807785.1 Burkholderiaceae bacterium | reverse complement strand
GGCTTGATGCCCCTGAGCGTGCCATCGGACAGCATCGGCAGTCCCTCCTCTTGGAGGAATTTTACCGTCACGCTGATTTGGCCGCTACAACTTCGCTAAGTTATTGATAAGTATTGTGTTTTTGCCTACTTTTTTACCGCCAACGACCGCAAAGCGCTGACGGTAAAAAATTCTGAGGGTGTCCGTTCCATATTTTTACCGTCAGATTTACCGTCAAACTGGAAGGCATCCCCCCGATAGATGTCGATAGATCTCGACAGACGTTATTTATACGGAACAAGCACTTAGCAGCGATTTTCGATAGACCCCGATAGACGCTGAAAGACGCCGAATCATTCCCACTCGATCGTCGCCGGCGGTTTCCCCGAGATGTCGTAGACCACCCGGTTGATCCCGCGCACCTCGTTGATGATCCGGTTCGACACCCGCCCCAGCAGCTCGTGCGGCAGGTGCGCCCAGTGCGCGGTCATGAAGTCCTGGGTCTGCACCGCGCGCAGCGCGACCACGTACTCGTAGGTGCGCCCGTCGCCCATCACGCCGACCGATTTCACCGGCAGGAAGACGGCGAAGGCCTGCGAGGTCAGGTCGTACCAGCTGCGGCCGTCGGGGCCGAAGGTGTTGCGCAGCTCGTCGATGAAGATCGCGTCGGCGCGGCGCAGCAGGTCGGCATGCTCGCGCCGGACCTCGCCCAGGATGCGCACGCCCAGGCCGGGCCCGGGGAACGGGTGGCGGTAGACCATCTCGCGCGGCAGGCCGAGGGCGACGCCGAGCTCGCGCACCTCGTCCTTGAAGAGGTCGCGCAGCGGCTCGAGCAGCTTCAGGTGCAGGGTCTCGGGCAGGCCGCCGACGTTGTGGTGGGACTTGATCTTGGTGGCCTTGCCGGACTTGCCGCCGGCCGACTCGATCACGTCCGGGTAGATGGTGCCCTGGGCCAGCCATCGGGCGTCGGCGAGCCGGGCGGCCTCTTCCTGGAACACGTGGACGAACTCGCGGCCGATGATGCGGCGCTTGTCCTCCGGGTCGGCGATGCCGGCCAGCTGCGACATGAAGCGCTCGCTGGCGTCGACGTGCACCAGCTTCATGCCCATGTGCCGCTGGAAGGTCTCGACCACCTGGGCGCCCTCGTCGAGCCGCAGCAGGCCGGTGTCGACGAACACGCAGGTGAGCTGGGAACCGATGGCGCGGTGGATCAGCGCGGCGGCGACGCTGGAGTCGACGCCGCCGGACAGCCCGAGGATCACCTCCTCGCGGCCGACCTGGGCGCGGATCTGCGCCACCGCTTCGTCGATGTGGTCGCCCATCACCCAGTCGGGCCGGCAGCCGCAGATTTCCAGCACGAAGCGCGCGAGGATGCGCGCGCCCTGCGGGGTGTGCGTGACCTCGGGGTGGAACTGGACCGCGTAGAAGCGTCGCGCCTCGTCGGCCATGCCGGCGATCGGGCACGAGAGGGTGGAGGCCATGAGCCCGAACCCGGGCGGCATCTCGACCACCTTGTCGCCGTGGCTCATCCAGACGTTCAGCAGCCCGTGGCCCTCGGCGCTGCGCGCATCCTCGATGCCGTCCAGCAGGCGGGTATGGCCGCGCGCGCGCACCTCGGCGTGGCCGAACTCGCGCTGGACGCCGGCCTCGACCCGGCCGCCGAGCTGCTGCGCCATGGTCTGCATCCCGTAGCAGATGCCGAGCACCGGGACGCCGAGCTCGAACACGACCGCGGGCGCGCGGTCGGTCGATTCCTCGTGCGCCGACATGTGGCTGCCCGAGAGGATGATGCCCCTGGGCGCGAACGCGCGCACGAAGGCTTCGTCGACGTCGCAGGGGTGGATCTCGCAGTAGACGTGGGCCTCGCGCACGCGGCGCGCGATCAGCTGCGTGACCTGCGACCCGAAGTCGAGGATCAGGATCCGGTCGTGCATCGGGTCACTCGGCGCGGTAGTTCGGCGCTTCCTTGGTCATCTGCACGTCGTGGACGTGCGACTCGACCATGCCGGCGACGGTGACCTCGACGAACTGGGGCCGGGTGCGCATGTCCTCGATCGCCGGGCAGCCGCAGTAGCCCATGCTGGCGCGCAGGCCGCCGCACAGCTGGTAGATGATCGCGACCACCGAGCCCTTGTAGGCGACCCGGCCCTCGATGCCTTCGGGCACCAGCTTGTCGATGTTGCCGGTGGGGTCCTGGAAGTAGCGGTCGGCGGCGCCCTGCTGCATCGCGCCGAGCGAGCCCATGCCGCGGTAGGTCTTGTACGAGCGGCCCTGGTAGAGGATGACCTCGCCGGGCGCTTCCTCGGTGCCGGCGAACATCGAGCCGAGCATCACCGCGTTGGCGCCGGCGGCGATGGCCTTGGCCAGGTCGCCCGAGTAGCGGATGCCGCCGTCGGCGATCAGCGGCACGCCGCTGCCCTCGAGCGCGGCGGCGACGTCGCTGATCGCGGTGATCTGCGGCACGCCGACGCCGGCGACGATCCGGGTGGTGCAGATCGAGCCCGGACCGATGCCGACCTTGACCGCGTCGGCGCCGGCGTCGACCAGCGCACGCGCCGCGTCGGCGGTGGCGACGTTGCCGGCGATCACGTCGACGCCCGGGTGCAGGCGCTTGAGCGCGCGCACGCGCTCGATGACGCCGTGGCTGTGGCCGTGGGCGGTGTCGACGACGATCACGTCGACGCCGGCGCGGGTGAGCCGCTCGACGCGTTCCTCGGCGTCGTTGCCCACGCCGACCGCGGCGCCGACGCGCAGCTTGCCCTGCTCGTCCTTGCAGGCGTCCGGGTGCGCGGTGGCCTTCAGGATGTCCTTGACGGTGATCAGGCCGCGCAGCTCGAAGGCCTCGTTCACGACCAGCACCCGCTCGAGCCGGTGGCGATGCATCAGGGCCTTGGCTTCCTCGAGCGAAGCGCCTTCGCGGACGGTGACCAGCCGCTCGCGCGGGGTCATGATCCGGCTCGCCGGCTCGTCGAGCCGGGTCTCGAAGCGCAGGTCGCGGTTGGTGACGATGCCGACCACCTTCCCGTGCTCGACCACCGGCAGCCCGGAGATGCGGTGCTGCTGGGTGAGCTGGATGACGTCGAGCACCTTCATCTGCGGCGTGATCGTGATCGGGTCGGCGACGATGCCGGCCTCGTGGCGCTTCACGCGCGCCACCTCGGCGGCCTGCTCCACCGGCCCGAGGTTCTTGTGGACGATGCCGATCCCGCCTTCCTGGGCGATCGCGATCGCCAGGCGGGCTTCGGTGACGGTGTCCATCGCGGCGGACACCAGCGGGATGTTCAGGGCGATCCCCCGCGTGAGGCGGGTTTTCAGGGAGGCGTCGCGGGGGAGGATTTCGGAGAAGGCTGGAACCAGCAGGACGTCGTCGAACGTCAGCGCCTTTTTCGCCAGTCGCATGGGACCCTCGGGCACAAAAGACAATTATACAGAGCCGTGCCGGCGCTCGTGCCCGGGGCTCTTCCCGCTTCCTGCTCCCCGCCCTCCTCCTCGCGCCGCCCTGCCCCGCCGGGCCGTGCCCGGCCGCCTTTCGTCGGCCGACGTCGGCCGCACGCCGACCGGGTGCGGAGAATCGGGAGACCGCAGTTCCGTCCGGCCGCTCCCATGCCCGCGCTCACGCCCATGCTCACGTTCTCCCGGTTCCGCTCCCCGTTCCCGGCGCGCCATCCGCTCGTCGCGGCGGCCGTGCTCCTGGGCGCGCTGCTGCTCGCCCTGCCGGCTGCGGGCGGGACCTGGCAATGGCGCGACGCCGCCGGCCGGATGGTGTACTCGGACCAGCCGCCGCCGCCCGGCGTGCCGGCCACGCAGATCCTGCGCGCGCCGGCGCAGGGCGGCAGCGGATCGGCGCCCGCCTCGGCTGCCGCGGCGCCCCCGTCCGCGGCGGTGCAAGCGCCCGCGGCGGCCGCGCCGGCGACCTGGGTCGAGCGGGAGCAGGCATCGCGCAAGCGCAACCTGGAGCGCGAGGAAGAGGAACGCCGGCAACGCGAAGCGCGCGACGAAAGCGCGCGGGCCGCGCGCAGTTGCCAGGACGCCCGCACCGCGCTGCGCACGCTGGAGAGCGGGATGCGGATCTCGACCGTCACGGCCGGCGGCGAGCGCGAGGTGATCGACGAGGCCGAGCGCGCCCGGCGCATCGACGCCGCGCGGCAGGAGATCTCCCGCAGCTGCGCGAAGGCTGGCTGAGCCTGGCCGCACAACGGTGCCGACCGAACCCGGCCGCATAGCGGTTCCGACCGAGCCCGGCCGCGCGGCGGCCCCGGGCGAACCGGGCCGCGACCGGGCCCCGCCCCGGTGCTCCGGGCGAGCCGGGCGCCGTCAGCCCCGCCGCCAGCGGTTGCGCGGATCCAGCGCCCGCCGCTGCTCGACCCGGCGCCGCCGCGCCGCCTTCGGCTCGGCTTCCAGCGGCGCCAGCAGCTCGATCCGGTCACCCGGATGCAGCGAGGTGGCCGCGGCGCAGCGCTCGCCGTAGATCGCGGCCTGCAGCTCGCCCCGCGCCAGCCGTTCGAGGGCCGGAGCGGCGACGGGCCGGGCGCGCAGCGCCTCCAGGGCGTCGGCGACCCGGGCACCGGCCGCGAGCACGAGCGCGCAGCGCCCGATCGTTCCCCCGGCCTCGACCCAGACCACCTCGACCGCCAGCGCGCCGGGAGCGGGTTCGGTCTCAGTTGCCATGGATCTGCCCGGCGCGGCGCACGAAGGCGTCCACGAACGAGCGCGCGATCTGGTCGAACACCGGGGCCAGCGCGCGTCCCAGCAGTCCGCGCGCGAACGCGTAGTCGAGCGTGAACTCCACCTTGCAGGCGTCCTCGCGCAGCGCGAGGAAACGCCATTCCCCCTCGAGGCGCGAGAACGGGCCGTCGCGCAGCCGCATCGAGATCGCCTCGTGCGGCCGGTTCACGTTCAGGGTGGTGAAGCGCTGCCGGATGCCGCGATAGTCGATCAGGATCGTCGCCACCACGCCAGCCTCGTCCTCGCGCGAGACCTCGGTGCCGCGGCACCAGGGCAGGAAGCGGGGGTAGTCCTCGACCCGCTCGACCAACTCGAACATCTGCCGGGCGCTGTAGGGCAGCAGGACGGACTTGCGGATGGCGTGCACGGGCGAGAATCGGAGGGTTGCGGGTTCCCGGCGGGATTCCGGGGCACAATGCGGCCTGGCCCCCGCCACGGGCCGGATTTTAGACATGAGCATCGTCCAGAACAAAAAAGCGTCCCACGACTTCTTCATCGAGGAGCGCATCGAGGCCGGGATCGCGCTCGAGGGCTGGGAAGTCAAGGCGATCCGGGCCGGCCGCGCCCAGCTCAAGGAGGGCTACGTGATCGTGCGGGACGCCGAGCTGTTCCTGATCGGCGCGCACATCACGCCGCTGCCGGAAGCCTCGACCCACGTGCGGCCCGATCCCACGCGCACCCGCAAGCTGCTGCTGCATGCGGAGCAGATCGCGAAGCTGATCGGCAAGGTCGAGCGAGCCGGCTATACGCTGGTCCCGCTGGACCTGCACTACACGCGCGGGCGGGTGAAGCTGGAGATCGGCCTGGCCAAGGGCAAGAAGCAGCACGACAAGCGCGACGCCGAGCGCGAGCGCGAATGGCAGCGCGAGCGCCAGCGGCTGCTCAAGCAGGGCAACAAGCCGTAGCGCGCGCTCAGCGCGCCAGCCAGCGCGCCTGGGCGGCGAGCTTCTGCAGCGCGCGCGGATGCCGCTGCGCCTCGGGCACGGCCGAGAGGAGTTTCAGGAACAGCATCGCGGTGGCGAGCGCGTCGCCCGCGGCGCTGTGCCGCGCCTCGACCGGAATGCCGAAGTGGGCCAGCCAGTCGTCGAGCGCGCGCGCGCCGGTGCCGGGATGCAGCGCCGGCGCGAGCTCGGCGAGATCGAGCCAGGGGTTGTCGATCGGCACGCCGAGGAAGGCGCGCGCCGCGCGCGCCAGGAAGCCGCGGTCGAACGCGGCATGGAAGGCCACCAGCGGCGCCTGGCCGGCATAGTCGAGGAAGCGCCCGCAGGCCTGGCCCGGATCGAGCCCGGCCAGTTGCGCCTCGGCGCCGATGCCGTGCACCAGGATGTTGTGGGTCGCGCTGGCGCTCGGCTGGCGGATCGTGAGCTCCAGGCTGTCGGCGAGCACGATCCGGTCGCCGTGGACGGCGACGGCGCCGATCGACATCAGCCGGTCGTTGTCCTGGTCCAGCCCGCTGGTCTCGACGTCGAGCACCACCCAGCGCAGCCGCGCGGCGGGCGGGGGCGCGCCGGAGGCGCCCCTGCCGAGCAGGCGCGCGAGCCAGCGCATCAGCCCGGGTAGTCGAGCGCCAGCCGCTGCTGCAGCTTGCGCGTTTCGCGAAACGCTTCCTTCAGGATCCGCCGGTCCAGCGCCGACAGCGTGCGCGTGTTCAGCGCGTTCGGGTTCCCCTCGGCCGCGGGCGCCGCCATGTGCTGGGCGCGCAGGCGCAGGCCCTGGAAGAACTGGAACGAGTCGATCCAGGCGCGCACCTCGTCCGGCGGCGCGCCGCCCTGGGCGCCGATCGACTCGAAGCGCTCGACGGTGCCCGTGGCCCGGACGCCGTGGGCCAGCGACAGCAGCCGGGCGGCATCGACGAAGGGCACGGTGCCGTGCAGCTTGAGGTCGACGACGGTCGCCTCGCGGCTGAACAGCGCTTCGAGGACGCCGGCGGTCCAGGACGGCGGGCCGTTGCGCAGCGCGTTGTCGCTCATCTGCTTGAGGAAACGCGGAACCGCAGCCGCCCGGGGAGTGATGTGGTCACGCAGCGCCTGGGCCAGCGACGCGTCGCCGGCCAGCGGGCGGAAATCGAAGAAGATGCTGGCGTTGAGCAGGCTGTGCGGGTCGCCGCGCTCGATCCAGCCCTCGAAGAGCGCTTTCCACTGCGCCAGGCCCAGGCACCACTCGGGGTTGCCGGCCATGATGCCGCCCCGGCACAGCGGATAGCCGCAGGCGTCGAGGCCCTGGTTCACCGCCTGGGCGAACGCGAGCAAGGTTTCGCGCGGCGGGGCCCCGGCATCGGCGATGACCAGGGCGTTGTCCTGGTCGGAGGCGATGGTCTGCTCCTCCCGCCCCTCGCTGCCGAGCGCGAGCCAGCAGACCCGCTCGAGCGGCACCCCGTGGCGGGCCGCCTCGAGCTCGATCAGCCGGACGGCGAGCTGGTCGTTCAGGCGGCTGATCAGCCGCGTGATGAAAGCGGCCGACACGCCCTGCGCCACCAGGCTCTGCGACCAGTGCCGGATGTCGGCGGCCGGCAGCCGGAGCTCCTCGACCCGCGCGGCGCGACCGATCGCGTCGCCGATCTGGTTCATGCCGCGCCGCTGCAGCACGAACAGGTCGCGCTCGGCGACCACGCCGGCGAGCCGCCCGTCGCGCATCACCGGAATGTGGCGGATGGTGCGATCGGCCATCACCAGCATCGCCTGGCCGACCGTGTCACCGGCATCCAGCGTCACCACCGGCGTGCTCATCACCGCCCGGACCGCTTCGTCGAGGGATCGTCCGGGCAGGACGACCCGGCCGAGCACGTCCTTGCGGGTGAAGATTCCCGCGACGGCGTCGCCGCCCTCCTCGGTCGCCTGCACGACGATCATGGCGCCCACCTGCTCGGCTTCCATGCGCTCGAAGACCGTCCGCAGGCTGTCGCCGGGCGCGCAGGTGACCGGCGCGCGCCCGAGCATCGATTCGAGCGGCGCGTTGATCGAGCGCCAGTGGGTCGTGCCGGCCGCATAGCTCGCCTGCAGCGCCTGCTGGGACAGGTCCAGCAGGTGCGCCATGCGTCGCTTGCAGAAGTCGAGGAACGGCGGGCTGCGCTGCAGCAGCGCGTCGAAGTGCGTCCGGGGAAGGATCCAGCAGAACACGTCGCCGGCGGCGCGGTAGGTGGACACGACCGGCCGCTGCGCCATCAGCGCGCTGACCGGGAGCATCTCGCCCGGCACGCGCTGGACCGCGGGCTCGGGTTCGGCCTCCGGGTGCCCCGGACGCGGCCGCAGACCCTCGACGAGGCCCTGCTTGATGATGAAGCAGGCCCGGGGAGCGCCGTCGTCGGGGCCGATCAGGATCTGGCCGCGCGCGTAGTAGGCCGCTTCGACATGGCGCGCGGCGAACTCGACGTCGGCCTCGCTCATGGTCGAGAACGGCGGGTGCTCCCGCAGGAACCGGGCCACCCCGGCCAGCAGCGTTGCGGCGGTCATGGCAGCGGCATCCGCGTCGGGACGTTCGTGCCTCGGGCCACCCGCGGGCCCGGGCCTCAGGCCGCCGGCCGGCCCGGCGCGCCCGGCAGCTCGCTCTGGCGCCGCACCACGCTGGTGGCGGTGGCCACCAGCGTGGTGAGGTCGGTCAGGTTGGCCGGAACGATCATCGTGTTGTTCTCCTTGGCCATCCGGCCGAGCGCGTCGACGAACTTCTCGGCCACCTGGAGGTTCACCGCTTCCATGCCGCCCGGCTGGCGGATCGAGGCACCGATGCGCTCGATCGCCCGCGCGGTGGCGTCGGCCACCGCCTGGATCGCCGCCGCCTCGCCCATCGCCCGGTTCACCTCGGCCTGCCGCTCGCCCTCCGAGCGCTGGATGAACGACTCGCGCTCGCCGGTGGCGAGGTTGATCTGCTCCTGCTTGCGCCCCTCGGATTCGGCGATGCGGGCGCGCTTCTCGCGCTCGGCGGTGATCTGCGCCTGCATCGAACGCAGGATCTCGTTGGGCGGCGTGAGATCCTTGATCTCGTAGCGCAGCACCTTGACGCCCCAGTTCAGCGCCGCCTCGTCGAGCGACGCGACCACGCTCGCATTGATGAACTCGCGTTCCTCGAAGGTCTTGTCGAGCTCGAGGCGCCCGATCACCGAACGCAGCGTAGTCTGCGCGAGCTGGGTGATCGCCGAGATGTAGTTGCTCGAGCCGTACGAGGCGCGCATCGGATCGGTGACCTGGAAGTACAGGACGCCGTCGACGGTGAGCTGAGTGTTGTCCTTGGTGATGCAGACCTGGCTCGGGACGTCGAGCGGGATCTCCTTCAGCGAGTGCTTGTACGCGACCCGGTCGACGAACGGGATCACGAAGTTCAGGCCCGGGCCCAGCGTCCGGTCGTACTTGCCGAGCCGCTCGACGATCCAGGCATGCTGGTGCGGCACGATGCGCAGCGCCCGCGTGACGAAGACGATCGCGAGGACCAGGACGATCGCGGCGAGCGCGAAGTTTCCACCGACCATGAGGATGCTCCTGAAGGGTTCGGAATTCAGCTCGCGCGCTGGACGATCAGGCGGTTGCCGACCACGCGCCGGATGACGAACTGGCCGGGGACCGCCGCTGCCGCCGGTTCCTGCGGGTCGAGCTCGACGGTCCAGGCAGCGCCCCGATAGCGAACCTGCGCGCGCCGGTCGGTGCCCCAGGCCCCGACCTCGAGCCGTTCGCCGACGTCGAGCAGCATGCTGGCGTCGGTGACCGCGCCGTTCTGCCCGCGGCGCGACGAGCCGCGGTGCCACAGCCATCCCCAGCCCGCCACCGTGACCGCGGCGGTGGCCAGCACCTGCGCCGTGGGGCCGGCGCCGGCCCAGGCGGCGGCCCCGCCCGCCGCGCAGCCCACCGCGAGGACGAGGAGATAGAAGGTTCCGGTGAGGATCTCGAGCACGCCGAGCCCCACCGCGAGGATCCACCACCAGTCGTGCAACTGCATCGAGCGCCTCCTGGCGGCATCCTAGCATCCGTCCCCGGCCTCCGCGCCCCCGCGTACGCGATTGCCCGGACAGGAGAATCCGGCTAGCATCCGCCCCGTCGGCTGCGCCCGGATCGCGGCCGGCGCGGTTCGTCCCTGGTTCTTCCCCTTCCGGTTCGCCCCTGGATTCGACCCCCGTTTCGTACCGTCACATCCTGCAGGAGAAGCACTGATGAAGCACAGGCTGTTGGGACTCGCAATCGCGTCGACGTTCGCCGTCGCGCTGGCCCCGGCATCGGCCCAGACCGTCGTCCGCATCGGCCACGTGGCGCCGATGACCGGCAGCATCGCGCACCTCGGCAAGGACAACGAGCTGGGTGCCAAGCTCGCGATCGAGGAGCTCAATGCCAGGAAGCTCACGATCGGCGGCAAGCCGGTCACCTTCGAGCTGCTGTCCGAGGACGACGCGGCCGATCCCAAGCAGGGCACTGCCGCCGCGCAGAAGCTCATCGATGCCGGCGTGGTCGGCGTCGTCGGCCACCTGAATTCGGGCACCTCGATCCCGGCCTCGCGCATCTACAGCAATGCGGGCGTACCGCAGATCTCGCCGTCGTCGACGGCGCCGAAGTACACGCAGCAGGGCTTCAAGACCACTTTCCGCGTCGTGGCCAACGACGGCCAGCTCGGGGGCACCCTCGGGCGCTATGCGGTCAAGGAGATGCGCGCCAAGTCGATCGCCGTGATCGACGACCGGACCGCCTACGGCCAGGGGGTCGCCGACGAGTTCCAGAAGTCGGCCACGGCCGCCGGCGCCAAGGTCGTCGGGCGTGAGTTCACCAACGACAAGGCCACCGACTTCAACGCGATCCTGACCAAGCTCAAGGGTGCCCGGCCGGACGTCATTTTCTTCGGGGGCATGGACGCCGTCGGCGGCCCGATGATGCGGCAGATGAAGCAGCTCGGCATCGACGCCCGCTTCATGGGCGGCGACGGCATCTGCACCGCGGAGATGGCCAAGCTGGCCGGCGAGGCGGTCGGCGAGGACAAGGTGGTCTGCGCCGAGGCCGGGGGCGTGACGCCCGACAAGGCCGCCGCGATGGACGCGTTCAGGAAGCGCTTCAAGGAGAAGTTCGGGGTCGAGGTGCAGTTGTACGCCCCGTACGTCTACGATGCGGTCAACCTGATGGTCGCGGCGATGCAGAAGGCGGACTCGACCGATCCGAAGAAGTACATGCCCGAGCTGGGGAAGATCCAGTACGACGGCGTGACCGGCCGGATCGCGTTCGACGCGCGCGGCGACATCAAGGACGGGGCGCTGACGCTCTACACGTTCCGGGGCGGGAAGAAGACCCAGATGATGGTCACCAAGTGACCGCCGGGGCGTCCGGCGCGAGACCGGACGCCCTTCCCCGCCCGCCGCATCCGGGTCACGCCCTCGGGTGCCGGCGCCTTGCCCGCCCGCGCGTTCGCGCGATATTCGTCAACGGCTTTCCTTGCCCGCCGTCCCCGGGCGAGCCGCCGGCACGCTCACGCGCTGCTCGACGAACCGGTGGAACAGCGCGCCGGCTGCCACGCTCAGCGACCAGGCCAGCCCGATCCCCAGCGCGTTCGCCCACGGATCGGCGCCGACGAAGCGGCGCAGCCAGGCGCCGACGACCAGCATCACCGGAAAGTGCACCAGGAACACCGAGTAGCCGATACGCCCCAGGAAGGTGATCGGGCCCGGCGCCGGTCGCCGCGCCAGCCGGCCGCCCCGGAACCAGATCGCCAGCGCGAGCGTCACCGCGAGGGCGACCGCGATGCGCATCCTGAAATCGACCGCCAGCGCCGCGCCGACCCCGGCGGCGAGCAGCGCGGCCCAGGCTAGCCCGTCGGGGCGCCGCGACAGCCACCAGGCGCACGCGCCCATCGCGTAGGCACCGAAGAAATACAGGGCCGATTCGTCCCAGCGCGGATCGCGGTTGAAGTGGAACAACGAGGCGAGCGCGAACGCCGCGACCAGGCCCACGCCGAGGCGGCGATGCGTGTCGTGGCCGGCGGCCGGGCCGCGCGCCAGCCATAGCAGCAGCGTCATCAGCACGAACAGCTGCAGGTCGATGGCGACGTACCAGGCGCCGGCGGTCAGCGCCTCGTAGTCGAGCAGGTCGTGCAGCAGCAGCAGGTGCGCGCCGAACTGCAGCCATCCGGGCGGGGCGGGAATCGAGTCGTGGTCCATCCAGCCGCGCGCGATCGCCGCCATGGCGATAGCCAGCAGCAGCGCGGCCGCGAACGGCACCACCAGCCGCACGTAACGCCTGGCGAGCAGCCGCAGCGGGCGCTCGGCCAGCAACACGCCGTCGGGCGCGAGCGCGCGCGCCCCCAGGAAGCCGCCCATCACCAGGAAGGCCTGCACCGCGATGCGCGCGTACTCGCTGAGCCAGCCCACCAGCGCCGGCGCGAGCGGCGCGGCTGCGTCCGACATCGGGCCGTAGAAGGCCAGGTGGTGCAGCACGATCAGCTGCGACGCACCCGCCTTCAACCCGTCGACGAGCGCCAGCCGCGAGCCGGGCGCGCCGCGCCCCCCGGCCGGCATGTCAGCGCTGGTCGCCCGCCAACTGCTGCCAGGTGGCGATCACCGTATCGGGGTTCAGGGAGATCGAGCTGATCCCCTGCTCCATCAGCCACTGCGCCAGGTCGGGGTGATCGGACGGTCCCTGGCCGCAGATCCCGACGTACTTGCCGGCCGCGCGGCATGCGGCGATCGCGCGCTCGAGCAGCAGCTTGACCGCCGGGTCGCGCTCGTCGAAGCTCTCGGCCACCAGCCCCGAGTCGCGGTCCAGCCCGAGCGTGAGCTGGGTCAGGTCGTTCGAGCCGATCGAGAATCCGTCGAAGTGCTCGAGGAACTCGTCGGCCAGCAGCGCGTTCGAGGGCAGCTCGCACATCATGATCAGGCGCAGCCCGGCCTCGCCGCGCCGCAGGCCGTGACGCGCGAGCAGCTCGACCACCGCGGCGGCCTCGCGGGTCGTGCGCACGAACGGCACCATCAATTCGACGTTGGTCAGGCCCATGTCCTCACGCACCCGGCGCATCGCCCGGCATTCGAGCTCGAAGCAGTCGCGGAAGCTCTCGGCGATGTAGCGCGACGCGCCGCGGAACCCGAGCATCGGGTTCTCCTCGTCGGGCTCGTAGCGCGAGCCGCCGATCAGCTTGCGATACTCGTTCGACTTGAAATCGGACAGGCGCACGATCACCGGCCGCGGCCAGAACGCCGCGGCGATCGTCGCGACGCCCTCGGCCAGGCGTTCCACGTAGAAGGCACGCGGCGTGGCGTGGCCGCGCGCCACGCTCTCGACCGCCTTCTTCAGGTCGGGGTCGACGTTCGGGTAGTCGAGGATCGCCTTCGGGTGGATGCCGATGTTGTTGTTGATGATGAACTCGAGGCGGGCGAGCCCGACCCCGTCGTTGGGCAACTGGGCGAACTCGAAGGCGAGCGCGGGATTGCCGACGTTGACCATGACCTTGACCGGCACCTCGGGCATGGTGCCCGCGTCGAACTCGGTGATTTCGGTCTCGAGCAGGCCGTCGTAGACGTGGCCGGTGTCGCCCTCGGCGCACGACACGGTGACCAGCGATTCGTCGCGCAGGCGCCGCGTCGCGTCGCCGCAGCCCACCACCGCGGGGATGCCGAGCTCGCGCGCGATGATCGCCGCATGGCAGGTGCGGCCGCCGCGGTCGGTCACGATGGCCGCGGCGCGCTTCATCACCGGCTCCCAGTTCGGGTCGGTCATGTCGGTGACCAGCACGTCGCCCGGCTGGACCCGCTCCATCTCGGCCGCGTCGGCGACGACCCGCACCCGGCCGGCGCCGACCTTCTGGCCGATCGCCCGGCCGGAGGCCAGGACGTCCGAGCTGCCCTTGAGCCGGTAGCGCTGCTGGCGCGCCTCGGCCTGGCGCGACTTCACGGTCTCGGGGCGCGCCTGCAGGATGTAGAGCTTGCCGTCGCGGCCGTCCTTGCCCCACTCGATGTCCATCGGGCGGCCGTAGTGCTTCTCGATGACGACGGCGTACCGGGCCAGCTCGATCACGTCCTCGTCGGACAGCGAATAGCGGTTGCGCAGCTCCGGCGCGGTGTCGACGGTGCGCACCGTCCGGCCGTCGCCGCCGTTCTCGGCGAAGCCCATGCGGATCAGTTTCGAGCCCATTTCGCGCCGGATGATCGGGAACCGGCCGGCCGCGAGCATCGGCTTGTGCACGAAGAACTCGTCGGGGTTGACGGCGCCCTGCACCACCGTCTCGCCGAGGCCCCACGAGCTGGTGATGAACACCGCGTCCGGGAAACCCGATTCGGTGTCGATGGTGAACATGACGCCCGAGCTGGCCAGGTCGCTGCGCACCATCCGCTGGATGCCGGCCGAGAGCGCGACCTCGCCGTGCGCGAAGCCCTTGTGCACGCGGTAGGAGATCGCGCGGTCGTTGTACAGCGAGGCGAACACGTGGCGGATCCGCTCGAGCACCGCCTCGATGCCGTTGACGTTGAGGTAGCTCTCCTGCTGGCCCGCGAACGAGGCGTCCGGGAGGTCTTCCGCGGTCGCCGAGGAACGCACCGCGACCGAGATCGGCGCCCCGGCCTCGTCGACCATGCGCTGGTAGTGGCGGCGGATCTCCTGCTCGAGCGCCTCGGGCAGCGGCGCCGCGACGATCCAGCCGCGGATCTCGGCGCCGCATTCGGCCAGCGCCTTGACGTCCTCGGTGTTCAGCCCCTGCAGGCGCGCATCGATGCGCTCGGTGAGCTCGTTGCGGCGCAGGAATTCGCGGAACGCGTGGGCGGTGGTGGCGAATCCGCCCGGAACCCGGACGCCGGAGGCCGCCAGCTGGCTGATCAGCTCACCGAGCGAGGCGTTCTTGCCGCCGACCGACTCGACGTCGGTCATGCGCAGGTCTTCGAAGGGGACGACGTGGCGTCCTTCGTGCTGGTTCATGGGAAGGTCCTGACATGGTTGAAAACCGGTTTGCGGCAAAGCGCTTCAGGCGGCCCCCGCGGGTCGCGGGCGGGCCGTCTGCAGCGTTCTGCGGGAGCCGGCGACGGGGATTCTCGCCGCCGGCCGCGAAGATCGGGTAATTTTACTGCCCGCGCAGGCCCTTCGCCCCGTGCCGATTGCACGGTCGGGGCGCCTGAATGCCCGCTCACCCGGATAGGCGCAGCATGCCCGATACAGGCGCTCAGAGCCACGAACGCACGGTCTTCTACGTTTCCGACGGTACCGGCGTCACCGCCGAGACCTTCGGCCATTCGCTGCTCACCCAGTTCGAGCACGTCCGGCTGCGCGAGGTGCGCCTGCCGTTCATCGATTCGGTCGACAAGGCCCGGCAGGCGGTCGAGCGGATCGACCGCCAGGCGCTGCTCGACCGCCACCGCCCGATCGTCTTCAGCACCCTGGTCGACGCCTCGATCAACGACGTGGTCCGCCTGGCCAACTGCCGGTTCCTGGACCTGTTCGCGACCTTCGTCGAACCGCTCGAGAACGAGTTCGGGGTCCGTTCGACCCACACGATCGGCCGGTCGCATACCGCCACCGACACCGAGGCCTACCAGCGCCGGATCGCGGCGATCAATTATTCGCTCGCCCACGACGACGGCCAGCTCCACACCGACCTGGAGCACGCCGAGGTGATCCTGGTCGGGGTGTCGCGCAGCGGCAAGACGCCGACCAGCCTGTACCTGGCGATGCAGCACGGCATCCGGGCGGCGAACTACCCGCTGATCCCGGACGACTTCGAGCGCCGCCGCCTGCCGTCGGTGCTGTATCGCTACAAGCCGAAGCTGTTCGGGCTTTCGATCGCGCCCGAGCGGCTGGCCGAGATCCGTCACGAACGACGCCCGGGCAGCCGCTACGCGTCGATCGAGAATTGCCGCTACGAGGTGACCGAGGCCGAGGCGATGATGCGCCGCGAGGGCATCCGCTGGCTGTCCTCGACCACCAAGTCGATCGAGGAGATCTCGGCCACCATCCTGCAGGTGCTGCAGATCGAGTGAGGGCGCGGGTGGCGCGCCGGCTAGCGAACCTGCCCCGCCTCGCGCTGGCGCCATTGCTCGAACAGGCAGACCGCCGCCGCGACCCCGACGTTCAGCGACTCGACCGCCGGACGCTGCGGGATGCGCGTGGCGACGACCGCCGGCCAGGCCGACAGCGCCGGATCGAGCCCCTGCCCTTCGTTGCCGAACAGCCAGATCGCCGGGGCGCGCAGGTCGGCGCGGTAGATCGAGTGCGCTGCATCGGCCGCGGTGGCGCGCACCGTCGCCGTCGCGTGCTCGCGCAGCCACGACGGCGTGACGCCCTCGTGGATGTCCAGGTGGAAATGGGCCCCCATGCCGGCGCGCAGCACCTTCGGCGACCAGCAGAACGCGGTGCCGGGCGACGCGAGGACCCGGCGCACGCCGACCGCGGCGCAGGTGCGCAGGATGCTGCCGACGTTGCCGGGATCCTGGACCCGGTCGAGGTAGACCGCATCCGCGGCGAGTTGCCGGGGCAGCTCGGGACACGGCGTCGGGACGACGGCCAGCGGCCCGGCCCCGTTGGCGAGCTGGCTGGCGCGCGCGTACAGCCGGTCGTCGAGCACGGTCGGCGCGACCGGGAAGCGCCCGAGCAGCGCCCGGATCTCCGCGGCGGCCAGCCCGCGTCGCGCGACGAAGAGCTGGACCGCGCGCCCGTCCGCCGCCGGCGCGCCGAAGCGGTCGAGCCAGGCCTGGACCAGATGGACGCCCTCGATCACCGACAGCCCGCGGCGCCGGCGTTCGCGCGCCGACCCGGCGAGCTCGAGCAACTGCCGGAAGCGCTCGTTGACGGCCGAGACGATCTCGTCGGGCATCGCCGCCGTCACCGGAGCCTGCGCCGGGCCGGCGCGCCGGCCGGCGGAACGACCGAACGGGATGCCGGGAGCGGGGCGAGCAGCGCCCGCACCGGCGCGAAGCTGCGGCGATGCTCCGGGCTGGGCCCGTGCTCGCGCAGCAGCGCCAGGTGCTCCGCGGTGGGATAGCCCTTGTGGCGGTCGAAGCGGTATTGCGGATGGCGGGCGTGCAGCGCCAGCATCTCGGCGTCGCGGGCGCACTTGGCCAGGATCGATGCCGCCGAGATCGCGGGGTCGAGCGCGTCGCCGCCCACCAGCGTCTGGACGGCGCATGGCAGCCTGGGCGGCCGGTTGCCGTCCACGCGCGCCAGCGCCGGCGCGATCGCGAGCGCCGCGACCGCCCGCTGCATCGCCAGCAGCGACGCCTGGAGGATGTTCAGCGCGTCGATCTCGGCCACGCTGGCGCTGGCCACTCCGCAGGCCAGCGCGCGCGCCCGGATCTCGTGCGCCAGCGCCTCGCGGCGCGCGGCCGACAGCGCCTTCGAGTCGCGCACGCCGGCCACCGGCCGCGCCGGATCGAGGATCACCGCGGCCGCATAGACCGGCCCGGCGAGCGGCCCGCGGCCGGCCTCGTCGACGCCGCAGACCGGGCCCTCCAGCGCCGGCAGCACGAGCGCGAGCTGGGCGGCTGGCGGGCCGCGGCGGCCGGTGGCCCGGTCAGCCATGCGCGACTTCCAGCAC
>JBDHRX010000066.1:0-17216 GCA_039807785.1 Burkholderiaceae bacterium | reverse complement strand
TCCCGCTCGTCCCGGTGCTACAGTGGATCCCGGAGGAGAACGCCGTGAAGGTCGCCTACATCACCCATCCGAGCTTCGTGCGGCACGAGATGGGGCCGCACCATCCCGAGTGTCCCGAGCGCCTGACCGCGATCTCCGATCGCCTGCTGCTGCGCGGCATCTTCGACCTGGTCGATACGCTCGAGGCGCCGGCCGCCACGCCCGAGCAGATCGACCGCGCGCACGACATGCGCCACTACCACGAGCTCCGGGCCGCGGCGCCGGCCGAGGGCTACGCGCAGGTCGATCCCGACACCGCGATGAATCCCCACACCTGGACCGCGGCGCTGCATGCCGCCGGCGCGCTGGTGCACGCCGCCGAACTGGTGGCCAGGGGAGACTACCGGCGCGTCTTCTGCGCGGTGCGGCCGCCGGGCCATCACGCGACCAGCGGCCAGGCGATGGGTTTCTGTTTCTTCAACAACGTGGCGGTCGGCGTGCGCCATGCGCTCGACGCGATCGGCATCGAACGCGTGGCGCTGATCGATTTCGACGTGCACCACGGCAACGGGAGCGAGGAGATCCTGGCGGGCGACGACCGGGTGCTGATGGTCTCGACCTTCCAGACGCGGCTGTATCCGTTCAACGGCGAGGAAGCCCTCGGCCCGAACATGTGCAACGTGGGGCTGCCGCCGTACAGCGACGGCGCGGCGCTGCGTGAAGCGGTGACCGGACGCTGGCTGCCCGCGCTGCGCGCGTTCCGGCCGCAGATGCTGTTCGTCTCCGCCGGCTTCGATGCGCATCGCGAGGACGACATGAGCCATCTCGGCTGGCGCGACGAGGACTACGCCTGGGTGAGCGGCCAGATCGTCCGGTTCGCCGACGAGGCCTGCGAGGGAAGGATCGTCTCGACCCTGGAAGGCGGCTATCACATCCCCGCGCTCGCGCGCTGCGTGGAACTGCACCTGCGGGCGCTGTTGGGTCTGGACTGACGGCCGGGGCGGGCGATGCAGGGTGCGCACGAGCTGGCCCGGCTGTTCGACCCGGCCACGGTCGCGCTGCTGGTCGAGCCGGGGTCGCCGCCGCCCTGGATCGACGCGCTGGCGCGTCAGCTCGGCGACGCGACGGTGCAGGCGCAGCGCGTGGTCGTGGACGACGCGACGGAGGCGGCGGCCGGCGCGGGGCTGCAGGGCCCCGACCTGGCCGTGATCGCGGTGGACGCCGCGCACGAGGCCCGGGCGCTGCGCCTGGCCGCGACGCTGCGCGCCCGTACCGCCGTGCTGCTGTCGCCGCGCACGACGCCGCTGCGCTCGGCCGAGCTCGCCGCAATCGCCCGCGCGGCGAACATGCGCCTGCTCGGCCCGGCGACCATGGGTTTCGTGCGGCCGGGCCGGCGGCTCGCCGCAGGCCGCTTCGGCGCGGTGCCGACCGCGGGCAACGTCGCGCTGGTTTCGCAGTCGGGCGTGCTCGGCGCCGCGGTGCTCGACTGGGCCGGCGACAGCGCGATCGGGTTCTCGCTGGCGGTTTCGCTCGGCGCGGAGGTCGACGTCGACGTCGCGCAGGTGCTCGATTTCCTCGCCGGCGACGCGGCCACGCGGGCGGTGGTGGTCTACCTGGAGGCGGTGCGCGATTCGCGCAGCTTCATGAGCGCGCTCCGGGCGCTGGCGACGGTCAAGCCGGTGGTGGTCCTCAAGGGCGGACGCGACCATTCGGCGCGCCCGGGCGCACGCACCCATTCGGGGGCGATCGTGGGCGGCGATGCGGTCTATGCCGCCGCGCTGCGCCGCGCGGGCGTGGTGCAGGTGCGCCTGTTCACGCAGCTGTTCACCGCGGTGCGCTACCTTGCGTCGCGCAACTGGCCGATCGGCAAGCGGCTGGCGGTGATCTCGAACGGCAACGGCCCGGCGGTGCTGGCGGCCGACCAGGCGTTGGCGCAGGGGGTCCGCTTGCCGTCGTTCACGGCGCCGACCGCGCGCCGGCTCGACGCCGGGTTGACGGGCATCGAGATCGTCAATCCGCTCGATCTCGGCATGAGCGCCGACGCGGACGCGTACGCGGCGGCGATCGAGGCGATCGCCTACGATCCCGAATGCGACGCGATGCTGGCGATGATGACGCCGTACCCCGGCGTTGCGCTCGACGCGATCACCGACCGCATCGCCGCGATCGCGCGCACGCTGGTCAAGCCGCTGTTCGCCTGCTGGCTGGGCGACCGCTCGACGCGCGCGCTGCGCAGCCGCCTGGATGCCGTCGGCGTGCCGGTCTACCGGACGCCCGAGGCGGCGGTCGATGCGTTCTCGACGGTGGCGACGTTCTACCAGAACCAGCTGCTGCTGCAGCAGGTCCCGACTTCGCTGTCCGGGATGGAGCCGCCCGATCTGGAGGCCGCGCATTGCATCGTCGACGCGGCGTTCGCCGACGGGCGCGAGGCGCTCGCCGAGATCGAGTCGAAGGCGCTGCTCGCGGCGTTCCACGTGCCGGCGAACCGGACCGTGCTCGCGCGCGACGCCGACGCGGCGGCGTCGCTGGGGGCGCAGCTCGGGTATCCGCTCGCGATGAAGATCGGCTCGCCCGACGTCATGCACAAGAGCGACGTGGGCGGCGTGGTGCTCGGGGTGCGCAACGGCGCCGAGCTGCGGCGGCAGTTCGCGGCAATCGTCGAGTCGGTGCGCGCGGCGCAGCCCGGCGCCCGCATCGACGGCGTGACGCTGCAGGCGATGAAGTCGGGCCGCCACGGGCGCGAGCTCTACGTCGGCGTGTTCCGCGACCGGTTGTTCGGCCCGGTGATCGCGTTCGGAACCGGCGGCACCCGGGTCGAGGTCCTGCGCGACACGACGCTCGAGTTCCCGCCGCTCAACGATTTCCTCGCGCGCAGCATGATCGCGCGCACTCGCGTCGCGCAGACCCTCGGCGCGTTCCGCGGCGCGCCCGCGATCGACGTCGAGGCGCTGGTGCGCGTGCTGGTGCGGGTGTCCGAGATGGTGTGCGAGCTGCCGCAGATCGTCGAGATGGACATCAACCCGATCATCGCCGACGGCGCCGGCGCGGTGGCGGTCGATGCCCGGATCGTGATCGACCCGACGACGCCGCGCGCCTGGGTGCCGGGCGCCGCGCCGTGCGGGCCGCGCTACGGCCACATGGCGATCATGCCGTACCCGGCGCACCTGGTCGGCGAGCGCGCGCTGCGCGACGGGCGCTGGTACGCGATCCGGCCGATCCGCGCCGAAGACGGCGAGCGGCTGCAGCGCTTCGTGCGCGGGTTGTCGGAACAGTCGCGCTACTTCCGCTTCATCTCGACGCTCACCGAGCTCACGCCCCGGATGCTGGCCCGCTACACGCAGATCGACTACGACCGCGAGCTGGCGCTGGTCGCGACGATCGGCGCCGGCGACGCGCAGGCCGAAGGCAGCGACGAGACCCTGATCGGCGTCGTGCGCTACCTGCTCAACCCGGACCGGGAGACCTGCGAGTTCGCGATCGCGATCGCCGACCGCTTCCACGGACAGGGGCTGGGCACGACATTGATGCAGGCGATCATCGACGCCGCCCGCGCCAAGGGCCTGCGGCGCATCGAGGGCTTCGTGCTGGCGATCAACGCGCCGATGATCGCATTGATGCGCGCGCTCGGGTTCCGGATCGAGACCGACGCGGACGATCCGGCGCTCAAGCGCGTCTGGCGCGCGCTCGACTGAGCGCCGCCCGCATGCCCGCCGGCGGGCGGGCCGCGCCCCGGCGGGCGGTCGCTCCGGCAGCAGGGCGCCTCAGCCCGCCTCGCGGTGGTAGCGGGTCACGCGCTCGACTTCTTCCCGCGAACCGAGGATCACCGCGATGCGCTCGTGCAGCGCGGCCGGGACCACGTCGAGGATGCGCTGGTGCCCGTTGGTGGCGGCGCCGCCGGCCTGCTCGATCAGGAACGACATCGGGTTGGCCTCGTACAGCAGGCGCAGTTTGCCGGGCTTGCCGGGATCGCGGTTGTCGCGCGGGTACATGAAGATGCCGCCGCGGCACAGGATCCGGTGCACGTCGGCCACCATCGAGGCGACCCAGCGCATGTTGAAGTCGGCGCCGCGGGGGCCGTTGCGGCCCGCGAGCAGTTCGTCGACGTAGCGCCGGACCGGGGGTTGCCAGTGGCGCGCGTTCGACGCGTTGATCGCGAACTCGCGCGTCTGCTCGGGCACCTGCATGCGCTCGGCGGTCAGCCACCAGCTGCCGATCTCCTTGTCGAGGGTGAAGCAGGCGACGCCGTCGCCGACGGTGAGCACCAGCAGCGTCGACGGGCCGTAGACCGCGTAGCCGGCGGCGACCTGGCGGGTGCCGGGCTGCAGGAAGTGTTCCTCGCCGGGCTCGTCCACGCCCTCGGGAAGCCGCAGCACCGAGAAGATGGTGCCGATCGAGACGTTGACGTCGATGTTCGAGGAGCCGTCGAGCGGGTCGAACAGCAGCAGGAACTCGCCCTTCGGGTAGCGGTGCGGGATCGTGTACGGGTGGTCCATCTCCTCGGACGCCATGGCAGCCAGGTTGCCGCCCCACTCGTTCGCCTCGAGCAGCGCCTCGTTGGCGATCACGTCGAGCTTCTTCTGCGCCTCGCCCTGGACGTTCGACGAGCCGGCCTCGCCGAGCACCCCGTCGATCGCGCCGCGCGAGACGGCGTAGCTGATGCGCTTGCAGGTGCGCGCGACCACCTCGAGCAGCAGGCGCAGCTCCGCGGGGATCAACCCCTTCTCGCGCTGCTTTTCGACCAGGTACTGGGTGAGGCTGATGCGGGATGCCATGGGACTTCCTGTGGTCGTGGATTCAGGACGCGAGCGCCTTGCCGACGATCTCGCGCACGTCGGCGGAAAGCGGCCCGTGGGCGGCGACCTGCTCGAGCGCGGCGTGCATCGCTGCCTGCCGGTCGGGCGTGAACTTGCGCCAGCGATCGAGCGCCCGCGCCAGCCGCGCGGCGACCTGCGGGTTCAGCGCGTCGATCGCCAGCACCTGCTCGCGCCAGAACGCGTAGCCCGAGCCGTCCGCCGCGTGGAACTCCGCCAGGTTGCCGTTGCAGAAGCTGCCGATCAATGCGCGCACCCGGTTGGGGTTGCGCACCGAGAAGGCGGGATGCCCGAGCAGGGCGCGCACCCGGTCGAGCACCGGCGGTTCTCCGGCATGGCGGTGCATCGTCGCCTGCATCGAGAACCATTTGTCGAGCACCAGCGGTTCGCCGGCGAACTCGCGGGCGAATCCGGCGAGCGCGGCTTCGCGCTGCGGCCCGGGGATGCGCAGCAGCGCCTGCAGGGCGCCGGCGCGATCGGTCATGTTGTCGGCGCGCTCGAACTGCGCGACGGCCGTCGCGACGGCTTCGGGCGCGCGGGTCTCGACCCACCAGGCGAGGGCCGTGTTCCGGAGCGCGCGCCGGCCCGCGGCGGCGGGTTCGGGCGAGTAGGGCGCGTGGTCGCGCAGCCCCGCGCAGGTGGGCGCCCACAACGGAGCGAGCGTCCGCGCCACGGCGCTGCGCAGCGCATTGCGCGCCTCGCGCAGCGCCACCGGATCCACCACGGCGAGCTGCTCGGCGATGAACCCTTCCGAGGGCAGCAGGAAGAGCTGGTCGCGGAACGCCGGATCGAGCGAGTCGTCCTGGAGCAGGCGGCGCAGGACATCGGCCAGCGGCGCGCCGCCGGCGGCCGGGTCGACCCCGGCGACGATCGCCAGGACGCCGCCGACCGCCAGCCGCTGGGCGGCTTCCCAGCGATTGAACGGGTCGCTGTCGTGGGCAGCGAGGAAGGCCAGCTGCGCATCGGTGTAGTCGAACTCGACCGTCACCGGCGCGGAGAGGTTGCGCGCCAGCGAGGGCACCGGCGGCGCGTCGAGGCCGTCGAAGACGAACGCGTGCCGTGCCTCGGTCAACTCGAGGATCGCGGTGCATGCGCGCGCGTCGCGATCGATGCGGGCGGCGAGCGGTCGCGGCGATCCGTCGCGCGGCCCCGCAGCGGGAGGGCCGGAGACGGGGCGCCCGGAGATGGGCAGCTCCGAGACGGGCAGCTCGGAGACGGGCAGCTCCGAGATGCGCAGGTCGCAGTCGCGCCCGTCGGCGCCGACCAGCCCCAGCGCCAGCGGGATGTGCAGCGGCAGCTTGACCGGCTGGCCCGGGGATGGCGGGCAATGCTGCTCGAGCTCGAGCCGGTAGCGGCGCGCCTGCGCGTCGTAGTGTCCGGTGGCGCGCACGCGCGGCGTGCCGGCCTGCGAGTACCAGCGGCCGAACCGGTCGAGGGCGACGCCGTTGGCGTCGGCGATCGCGGCGACGAAGTCGTCGCAGGTGACCGCCTGGCCGTCGTGGCGCGCGAAGTACAGGTCCATGCCGCGCCGGAAGCCGTCGCGGCCGACCAGCGTCTGCAGCATCCGGATCACCTCGGCGCCCTTCTCGTACACCGTGACGGTGTAGAAGTTGTTGATCTCCTGGTAGCTGTCCGGCCTGATCGGGTGCGCCATCGGGCCGGCGTCCTCGGGGAACTGGGCGGCGCGCAGCACCCGCACGTCCTCGATGCGCTTGACCGCGCGCGCGCTCGCGGCGGCCGCCGGCGTCGAGCTGCGCGCGGCCAGCACGTCGGCCGAGAACTCCTGGTCGCGGAAGACCGTCAGGCCCTCCTTCAGGGTGAGCTGGAACCAGTCGCGGCAGGTGACGCGATTGCCGGTCCAGTTGTGGAAGTACTCGTGGCCGACGACCGACTCGATCGCGGCGAAATCCTGGTCGGTGGCGATGCGCGGATTGGCGAACACGTACTTCGTGTTGAAGATGTTCAGCCCCTTGTTCTCCATCGCTCCCATGTTGAAGTCGTCGACCGCGACGATCATGAAGCGGTCCAGGTCCAGCTCGAGGCCGAAGCGCTCCTCGTCCCAGCGGATCGCGCGCACCAGCGAGGCCATCGCGTGCCCGGTTCGATCCTCGTTGCCGGGTTCGACCCAGACCTGGAGCAGCACCTCGCGCCCCGAGCGCGTGGACAGCCGGTGTTCGGTGGCGACCAGGTTGCCGGCGACCAGCGCGAACAGATAGCTCGGCTTCGGGAACGGGTCTTCCCAGGTGGCCCAGTGCCAGCCGTCGCGGTCCGCGCCGTCGGGGTCGCGCGGGTCGCAGTCGCCGCTGGCGACCAGGTTGCCGTTCGACAGCAGGACCGGGCAGCGCTCGCGCGGCGCGCGCAGCGTGACCGTGTAGCGGGCCATCACGTCGGGCCGGTCGGGGAACCAGGTGATGCGCCGGAAGCCCTCGGCTTCGCACTGGGTGAAGAAGTTGTCGTTGGAGACGTACAGGCCGCTCAGCGAGGTATTGGCGGCGGGGGCGATGCGCGAGACGGTCGAGAGCTCGAAGCGGTCGGGCATCGCCGGCACGGCGAGCGTGTCGCCGTCGAGCGTGAACCGGTCCGGCGCCAGGGGCCGGCCGTCGAGGCGCAGGTCAACCAGCGACAGGTGCTCGCCGTTGAGCACCAGCGGCGCGTCGCCGTCCGGATGCGCCGGGTTGCGCCGCAGGCGCAGGCGGGCTCGCACCCGGGTGTCGTCCGGGTCGAGGTCGAGTTCGAGCCGGACCTCGTCCACCAGGAAGGCGGGCGGGGTATAGTCGACGCGTCGGATGGTGACGGGCTGGTCGGTTCGCATGGGTCCGCGAGGGCAGCAGAGAGGGCAGCGAAGGCCGCACGGGGCGGCGAGGACGGGCGATGGACGATTGTAAGCGTTCGGGCGGCACGGACCGCCCCGGGGCGGCGCGACGCTGGCTTGCCGGCGTGGTGGCCGGACTGACGGTGCTCCTGGCCGGGTGCGCGACGCCGCTGCGCGGCCAGCTGACGGCCTTCCACGACTGGCCGGCCGATGCGCCGCGCACCTATCAGTTCACGCGCAGCGCGGCGCAGCGCAACAGTCTCGAGCACGCCACCTGGGAGCGCGCGTTGCGCGCGGAACTGGCGCGCGCCGGGTTCCAGGAGGCGCCGAACCCGCGCTTCGCGATCGGGTTCGACTACCGCGTCGCCCGGCAGCCGGCGCGCCAGCTCGATGCCTTCCCGGCGGTGCAGCCGTACATCGGGTTCGGCACCTGGGGATCGCGCGGCGGCGTCAGCATCGGCGGGATCTGGCCCTGGTGGGGCCCCGGCTACTATCCGGGCGAGTACGACCGGATCTGGAACGAGCACCGGCTGCGCATCGAGATCGACGACCTGGCCGTCAAGCCGCCGCGCCGCGTCTACGAGGGCACCGCGGTCGGCGAGGTGTCCGACGGGTCGGCCGGGGGCATGGTGCTGCCGTTGCTCGCGCGGGCGATCCTGGGCGACTTCCCGGGCCCGACCGGCGTGACGCGCCGGGTCGAGATCCCGCTCGAGGAGCCCAAGCCCCGGCCTTGAGCCTCGGCCGGGCGCCGGGGCGCTACTTCAGCGAGCGCGGCCGCCACCAGTTCGGCGACGCCGATTCGAAGCCGCCGCGTTCGTGGAGCTGGTTGGCGAGCTGCAGCGACGGCATGCCGGTGGGCGAGGCCACGAGCCAGGTGCGGCCTTCGGGGTCGAGCGGCCGGACCGGCAGCAGCCCGGCATCGACCAGGCGCGCCCGCGCTTCGGGCACGTCGGCCTCGCGCAGCCGCACCACCACGCCGCCGGCGAGCGCGCGCGCCGCGCCGGCGGCGTCGCGGAACACCGGCGAGCTGCCTTCGGGCAGCGTCTCGAGCGCCTTCTCGCCGCCGACGAAGCGCTTGAGCGGCGTGGACGCGCGACCGGGGCCCTTCACCGGCGCGGAGAAGTCGGCGACCCAGGCGGCATCGATGCGCAACGCCTGCTTCCGGCCGTCCTCGTACCAGTAGAGACCGGTCGCGTCGACGACGGCTTCCGCGCCCTGTTTGCCGGGCGCGCGCTTGGTGATGTCCGCGGCGAGGCTGCCGTGCGCCAGCACCAGGCCGGCCAGGGCTCCCGCGACCAGGGTCAGGCTTCGCATCATCGTCCCCAGAGGGTCAGGCTCCAGGCGGTCCAGTGGCCGGCATCGCCCGACTGCGCATCGGTGACCCGGAGCGTCCAGGCGCCGGCGGCGGGTTCGTCGAGGTGGCGCACCGAGCCGAACTGCCAGTCGTCGTAGCTGCCGCAGCTGTCGGCGTAACGGTCGCCGTCGAGCTGGCAGATCCGTTCCGTCGCGAGCGTGCTGACCAGGCCGTTCGGGCTGACCAGCTCGACACGCAGGTCGCCGCTGTACGTATGGGTGGCGCTGAACCGGACCTCGACGAACTCGATCGCACTGATCGCGCAGCCGCTCGCGTCGAAGCCGTCGGTGGCCGGCGGCTGGGCGTTGTCGAGCGTCTTCGGCATCGGGAAGCTGCGGGAATAGGTGCACTGCTTCATGACCGGGCTGCCGCCGTCGAGGCTGGTCCAGCCGCGCGCCAGCGTCACGGCCGCAGCCGCGTCGGCGGCGCCGAATCCGTAGCGAGGATGGAAGCTCAGCCCGAAGTTCGACGACCAGCCCGGGTTGCCCGGGTCGTTCTTCCGTGCCGACCGGGCCAGGATCAGGCGCACGTCGCGCCAGCTGAGGTCGGGGCGCTCCTTCAGCATCAGGGCGACGATGCCCGAGACCATCGGCGTGCTGGCCGAGGTGCCCGAGAAGGTCGACCGGTACTGGCCCTGGGGCATCGTGGTCGCGATGCCGACCCGGTTGTTGCCCGAGCGGCCGCAGACCAGGATGTTCGCGCCGGGCTCGGCGTAGCTCGGCGCGCGTCCGTCGTCGTCGACCGCGCACACCGCGATCACGCCGCGCTTGTTGACGTAGCCGTCGAAGTTGGAGTTCTCGTCGATCAGCTGGCCGGCGAGGCTCCACACGTTCCCGTCGGCGCCGCCGTTGCCGCCGTTGCCGGCGGGAAAGACGTAGATGGAGCCCTTGCCGTTGCGACCCTGCAGGATGCCGGCCTCGATCGCGGTGACGAAGCTGGCCTCGGCGGCGTTGAGCACGCCGGTGTCGGGCGAGCCCCAGCTGTTGTTGTAGACGCCGGTGACCGCCGGATCCTGGCGCAGCGCGTGGGCGATGTCGGCATTGTGGCCCGTGGCCAGGGCGTTGTAGGCGCCCAGCGATGCCCGCGGGGCGACCCCGGCGCCGCCGATCGCATTGCCGTCACGGGCCGCCGCGATGCCGGCGACCGAGGTGCCGTGGTCGTCGTCGAGATAGTACGGCAGCGGTTGCGTGCCGGGGCTCCGGTAGTTGTAGTACGAGGCCCGGTTCGAGGCATCGAAGTTCGGGGCGAGGTCGGGATGGACGGTCTCGATCGCGTCGTCGACGATCGCGACCCGGACGCCTTCGCCCCGGGTTCCCAGCGCCCAGGCGCCGGCGGGTCCGCCCACGCCCAGGTCCTCGCCCGGGGTCCCGCCGCTCTGGCCGGTGTTCTGGAGGTGCCACTGCTGCGACAGCAGCGGATCGGCGCCCGTCGCGACCGGGGGGACGACGAAGCCGCTGTAGTCGTAGCAGCAGGGCCGGACGTCGAGGGAGCCGCCCCCGCTGCCTCCGCCCCCGCCCCCGCCGCCGCAGGCGGCAAGGAGGGCGCTGGTCGAAACGGCACAAAGCACCCGGAGGGCGCGCGGCGGGGAGCGCATCATCGAGACGTCGTCGGTGGCTTGCGCCGGCGGCGCATCGCAGACCGCATCGTAACCGCTCGCCCCGGGCTGTCGGCGAGGAACTCGTTGGCAGACGTCTGCGATGGTGGCGTGCCGACAACAGCTGCCGGCGGTTCCGCGGGGTGGGCGGCGCGATTGCAGGTCTGCCGATCCCCGCGTAATGTTGCGTTGCCGCAACCCCCGGGGGATGCTCGTCGGTCCTCCGGCGCGGCCCCGGGAGGCCGCGGCTTCCCCAACCCTCCTGGCCCAGCCGATGCAGCGCACCCATTCCCGAATCCAGTCCCTTCTCGTCGCCAACCGCTCCGAAATCGCGATCCGCGTGATGCGCGCCGCCGCCGAGATGGGCATGCGTACCGTCGCGATCTATTCCCACGAGGACCGCTTCGCATTACACCGGTTCAAGGCCGACGAGAGCTATCTGGTCGGCGAGGGGCGCAAGCCGCTGCAGGCCTATCTCGACATCGACGACATCCTGCGCATCGCCCGGCGTGCGAAGGTCGATGCGATCCATCCCGGCTACGGCTTCCTGTCGGAGAACCCGGAGTTCGCGCGCGCCTGCGCGGCGGCCGGCATCGTGTTCGTCGGTCCGACGCCCGAAGTGATGACGACGCTCGGCAACAAGGTCGCGGCCCGGGCGGCCGCGGTGGCCGCCGGCGTGCCGGTGATGCCGGCCACCGGCCCGCTGCCGACGGACCTGGCCGAGGCGCGCCGGCTCGCCGCCGGGACCGGCTATCCGCTGATGCTCAAGGCGAGCTGGGGCGGCGGCGGGCGCGGCATGCGCATCATCGAGTCGGAGGCGGACCTCGATGCGCAGCTGGAGGTGGCGCGCCGCGAAGCCGCGGCGGCCTTCGGCAACGACGAGGTGTATCTCGAGAAGCTGGTGCGTCGTGCGCACCACGTCGAAGTCCAGGTGATGGGCGACCGGCACGGGAACCTGGTGCACCTGTTCGAGCGCGACTGCTCGGTGCAGCGGCGCAACCAGAAGGTGGTCGAGCGCGCGCCGGCGCCGTACCTGGACGAGGCGCGCCGGGCCGAGCTGTGCGAGGCGGCGCTGCGGCTGGCCCGGCAGGTCGGCTACACGCACGCCGGCACGGTCGAGTTCCTGATGGACGCCGATACCGGGGCGTTCCATTTCATCGAGGTGAACCCCCGCATCCAGGTCGAGCATACGGTGACCGAGCAGGTCACCGGCATCGACATCGTGAAGGCGCAGCTCCGGATCAGCGAGGGCGCGCGCGTCGGCGACGCCGATTGCCCGGTGCCGCGCCAGGAGGCGATCCGCCTGAACGGCCATGCGCTGCAGTGCCGGATCACGACCGAGGATCCCGAGAACAACTTCACCCCCGATTACGGACGGATCACCGGCTATCGCAGCGCCGCGGGCTTCGGCCTGCGCCTGGACGGGGGGACCGCGTACACCGGCGCGGTCATCACGCCGTATTACGACTCGCTGCTGGTCAAGGTCACCGCGTGGGCGCCGACCGCCGACGAGGCGATCCGCAGGATGGATCGCGGCCTGCGCGAGTTCCGTATCCGGGGGCTGGCGACCAACCTGCAGTTCGTCGAGAACGTGATCAACCATCCCGACTTCGCCGCGGGACGGGTGACGACGCGCTTCATCGACACGGCGCCGGAGCTGTTCCGCTTCGCGCGGCGGCGCGACCGGGCGACGCGGCTGCTGCGCTACATCGGCGAGGTCACGGTCAACGGCCATCCCGACATGAAGGGCCGCGCGCGTCCCGATCCGGCGCCGCCCGCCCTGGTCCTGCCGCGCCACCGGCGCAACGGCGAGCCCGGGGCCGGCGAGGGCCGCGCCGGCCTGGCGCCGCCGATCGACCTGGCCGCGCCGCCGCCGCCCGGCACGCGCCAGCGGCTGCAGGAGCTGGGGCCGCAGCGGTTCGCCGAATGGATGCGCGAGCAGCCCGGCGTGCTGCTCACCGACACCACGATGCGCGATGCGCACCAGTCGCTGTTCGCGACCCGGATGCGCACGATCGACATGCTGCGCATCGCTCCCTACTACGCGCACCTGCTGCCGCAATTGCTGTCGCTCGAGTGCTGGGGCGGCGCGACGTTCGACGTCGCGCTGCGCTTCCTGAAGGAGGACCCGTGGGAGCGCCTGGCCCGGCTGCGCCAGGCGGTGCCGAACATCCTGTTCCAGATGCTCCTGCGCGGCAGCAATGCGGTCGGCTACGCGAACTACTCCGACAACGTGGTGCGCTATTTCGTCGAGCGCGCGGCCGCCAGCGGCATCGACCTGTTCCGGGTGTTCGACTCGCTGAACTGGGTCGAGAACATGCGCGTGGCGATCGACGCGGTACGCGAGTCGGGCGCGCTGTGCGAAGGCGCGATCTGCTACACCGGTGACCTGTTCGATGCATCGCGCCCGAAATACGGGTTGCGCTATTACCTCGACACCGCGCGCGCGCTGCAGCGCGCCGGCGTGCACGTGATCGGCATCAAGGACATGGCCGGCGTCTGCCGGCCGCGTGCGGTGCGCGAGCTGGTCCGCGCGCTGCGCGAGGAAACCGGGCTGCCGGTCCATTTCCATACGCACGACACCAGCGGCGCGTCGGCCGCGTCGGTGCTGGCCGCGGTGGAGGCGGGCGTCGACGCGGTCGACGGGGCGATGGACGCGATGAGCGGACTCACTTCCCAGCCGAACCTCGGCGCGATCGTCGCGGCCCTCGAGGGCGGCGAGCGCGATCCGGGGGTGGACCGCGCCGCGATGCAGGAGGTCTCGCATTACTGGGAGGGCGCGCGGCGACTCTATGCGCCGTTCGAATCGGATATCCGTGCCGGCACCGCCGATGTCTACCGCCACGAGATGCCGGGCGGGCAGTACACCAATCTGCGCGAGCAGGCGAGGGCGCTCGGCCTCGAGCAGCGCTGGCCCGAGGTGGCCCGGGCCTACGCCGAGGTGAACCGCCTGTTCGGGGACATCGTCAAGGTCACGCCGACTTCGAAAGTGGTCGGGGACATGGCGCTGTTCATGGTCGGCAACGACCTGTCGGCCGAGGACGTGCTCGATCCGGAACGCGAGATCGCATTCCCGGAGAGCGTGGTGTCGCTGTTCAAGGGCGAGCTCGGGTTCCCGCCCGACGGGTTCCCGGAAGGGCTGTCGCGCAAGGTCCTGAAATGCGACGGCGCGCAGCCGATCCTCCCGGCGCCCCCGGCGCCGTACCGGCCCGGCGACCGGTTGCCGCCGGTCGACCTGGAGCGGGCGCGCCAGGAAGCGGAGAAGGCGGCGGGCCATCGCGTCGACGACGAAGGCCTCGCGTCGTGGCTGATGTACCCGAAGGTGTATCGCGACTACGCCGAGCACCGGCGGCAGTACGGGGACGTCGGCGTGCTGCCGACGCAGACGTTCTTCTACGGGATGCGCGAGCGCGAGGAGATCGCGATCGACATCGATCCGGGCAAGACGCTGATCGTGCGGATGCAGGGCACCGCGCCGGCCGAGGAAGAGGGCCTGGTGCGGATTTTCTTCGAGCTCAACGGCCAGCCGCGCACGATGCGCATCGAGAAGGCCGGCGCGACGCGCGCGCCGCGCCGGGCGCAGGCGGAATCGGGCAATCCGAAGCACGTCCCGGCGCCGATGCCCGGGATGGTCGTCACGGTGGCCGCGAAGGCCGGCCAGGCGGTGCGCGCCGGCGATCCGCTGGTCTCGATCGAGGCGATGAAGATGGAAACGCAGATCCGGGCCGAGCGCGACGGCACGATCCGCGCCGTGCACGTCAAGCCCGGCGATATCGTCGCCGCGCACGACCTGCTGATCGAGTATTGAGGCAAGCCCCGCGTCCGGTCGCGTTCGCGGCGCGCGCTGCCGGAACATCGTGTCCGAAAACGGCCGGCACCCGGGGCCGGGGCGGCGCATAATCGGCGCATGCTTCCGGACCCCGATGCCTGCTATGCCGCGCTGCTCGCCCACGACTCGCGCTTCGACGGGCGCCTGTACGTGGGCGTGCGCTCGACCGGCGTGTATTGCCGTCCGGTCTGCCGCGTGCGCACGCCCAGGGCGGAGAACTGCCGCTTTTTCTCCAGCGCGGCGGCGGCCGAGCGCCATGGGTTCCGGCCTTGCCTGCGCTGCCGTCCCGAACTGGCGCCGGGGCGCGCGGGCATCGACATCGGGTCGCGGCTCGCGCAGGGCGCGGCGCGCCTGATCGAGGCGGGCGAGCTCGATCGCGGCGGCGTCGAGGGCGTGGCCGCGCGCGTGGGGACCAGTTCCCGGCATTTGCGCCGGGTGTTCGGAACCGAATTCGGCGTGAGCCCGCTCGAGTACGCGCAGACGCAGCGCCTGCTGCTCGCCAAGCGGCTCCTGACCGATACTTCGCTGCCGGTGACCGAGATCTCGATCGCGGCCGGTTTCAACAGCGTGAGGCGCTTCAATGCGGCGTTTCGCGAGCGCTACCGGCTCAGCCCGAGCGAATTGCGCGCGCGCGCCGGTGCGCGGCCGGCGGCGGTGATGCGCTTCCGGCTCGCCTATCGCCCGCCATGCGACTGGGCGCGATCGATGGCGTTCCTCGCGGCGCGGGCGATCGAGCGCGTCGAGGTCGTGCGCGACGGCGCCTACCTGCGCACGGTACGCTGGTCCTGCAACGGGCGCGAATCGCGCGGCTGGCTCTCGGCCCGACCGGTTGCGTCGCGCGCGCTGCTCGAAGTCGAGCTGTCGGCCTCGCTCGCGGCGGTGATTCCGCCGGTCCTGCAGCGGGTGCGCGACGTGTTCGATCTCGACTGCGAGCCCGAGTCGCTGCGCGGCGTCGTGCCGGCGCGCGCGGTCGCCGGTGCGCCGATGCGCCTGATCGGGTCCTTCGACGGCTTCGAGCTCGCGGTGCGCGGCATCGTGGGCCAGCAGGTCAGCGTCAAGGCGGCGCGCACCGTCGTCGCGCGGTTCGCCGAGCATTTCGGGGAGCGGATCGGCGCGGGCGCGCCGCCCGGGCTCGAGCGCCTGTTCCCGCTGCCGGCGACGATCGCCGCGCTCGACGTCGCGGCGATCGCCGGCCTGGGCATCCTGCCGCGGCGCGCCGAGGCGATCCGCATGCTGGCGGCGGCGGTCGCCGACGGGCGAATCGCGCTCGAGCCGCGCGCGCCGGTCGAGGCCACGGTCGAGGCGCTGAAGGCGATCCCGGGGATCGGGGACTGGACCGCCCAGTACATCGCGATGCGCGCGCTGTCCTGGCCCGACGCGTTCCCGGCCGGCGACCTGGCCGTGTTGCGCGCGCTCGACGCGCGCACGCCGGCGCAGGCGCGGGAGCGGGCACGCGCCTGGCAGCCGTGGCGGGCCTATGCCGTGATGCAACTCTGGTCATCGTTGGGAGCGACGACATGACGTTTCGCCATACCGTATTCGGGACGCGTTTCGGGGACGTGCTGGCGATCGCCCGCGACGAGCGGCTCGCCGGCCTCTATTTCGTGGGGCAGAAGGGCCAACCGGACCTCGACGCGCTCGCCCGCGACGGCGGACTGCGCGACGACGGCTGGCCGGTCCTGGCCGAGACGCGACGCCAGTTCGGCGACTACGAGGCGGACCGGCGCACGCAGTTCGACCTGCCGCTGTCGCTGGCAGGAACGGCGTTCCAGCAGCGCGTCTGGGCCCGGCTCCTGGAGATCCCGTGCGGGCAGACGCGCAGCTACGCCGAGATTGCCCGCGCCGCGGGCTCGCCGCGCGGCGTGCGCGCCACCGGCGCGGCGATCGGGCGCAACCCGGTCTCGGTGGTGGTCCCGTGCCATCGCGTCGTCGGCAGCGACGGGGCGCTCACCGGCTACGCCGGCGGGCTCGAGCGCAAGCGCGCGCTGCTGCACCACGAGCGGGCGCTCTGATCGATGCGCCGGCGCGACGTGGCCGACCTGCTGCTGCTCGCGGCGCTCTGGGGCGCCTCGTTCCTGTTCATGCGCGTCGCGGCGCCGCAGTTCGGCGCGTTTCCGCTGATGGGCATGCGGGCCGCCATCGGCGCGGCCGTGCTGCTGCCGTTCGCGCTGCGCGGCGCCGGAGCGGCCGAGCTGCGCGCCAAGGCGATCCCGATCGCCGGCGTCGGGTTGATCAACTCGGCCGTGCCGTTCGTGTTGCTGGGCTACGCGATGCAATCGCTGAGCGCGGGCTTCACGTCGATCCTGAACGCGACGACGCCGTTCTGGGCCGCGATCGTAGCTTTCCTGTGGGTCGGCGAGCGGCTCGGCCGCCTGCGCGTGGCGGGCCTGCTGATCGGGTTCTCGGGCGTCCTGGTGCTGGTCCTGGGGCGCCACGGAATCGGCGCCGGGGAGTCGCCGTGGCCGCTGCTGGCCGCGCTGCTCGGGACCGCGCTGTACGGCGTGGCGGCGGTGGCGGCGAAGAAATATCTCGACGGGGTCGGTCCCCTCACGGGAGCGGCGGGCAGCCAGCTGTTCGCGGCGATGATGCTGCTGCCGTTCGCGATCGTTCGCTGGCCCGGGACGCCGCCCGACGCGTGGGCGTGGACCAGCACGGTGCTGCTCGGCGTGCTCTCCACCGGCCTCGCCTATGTGCTGTTCTTCCGGCTGATCGCGCACGTCGGCAGCAGCCGCGCGATCACGGTCACGTTCCTGATCCCGGTATTCGGCATGTTCTGGGGTGCGCTGTTCCTGGGCGAGGCGATCACGGTCAGCATGCTGCTCGGCACCGCGACCATC
>JBDHRX010000065.1:0-17396 GCA_039807785.1 Burkholderiaceae bacterium | reverse complement strand
TGCGGGGAGCGGGCCGTTTATGCCGCGAAAGGCCGGAGAGTTTTCTTGCGCCGCGCGAGGGCAACGCCCTTAGCAATTTTCTTCGTAACGATCAGATGAGACGCGGCGGCAGCCGCGCCGGCCCGGAGGCGAACGCGCTACCACATTGCGCTGTAGAGAGCCGGAGAGCCGCCAGTGACAAAGCCCCGGCGCTTTAGCGCCGGGTCCGCAGAAACACATGGTGAAAACGTATCGACCGGAAACCCATTGTAATACCATTGGTTTCCGGTCGATTCTCGGTCCCTGATTTATAGGGCTATGGAGTAAACGTAGTTGTCATCTTCACCCGGTGGGGCGCGCCAGACTTTGCGGACACTCAGGCTTTGCGGACACTCAGGCCAGTTCCCCGGAACTGGCCTTTTGTTTTCCGGTCTTCTCCTGGCCGCCGACCTCTCGTGTTTCTCCACCTCTCGTTTCCCGGAGCGCGGGCACTGCCGTGCCGGGCGCGGCCGGTCGATCCACGAACGGACCCTTGACGGACTCATGAGCGACACCACGGCGGAGCCGAACCGGGCGAATCTCGCCGGCAGCCTGTGGATGGTCGCCGCCATGGCGCTGTTCGCCGTCGAGGATGCGCTGCTGAAAGCGGCCGCCGCGCGGCTGCCCGTCGCCGAGGTGCTGGTGATCTTCGGTCTGGGCGGAGCGTCGCTGTTCGCGATCGCGGCGGCGCTGCGGCGGGAGCCGGTGTTCGGCCCCGGGGTCTCGTCGCGCGCCATGCGCGTCCGCGCCTGCCTCGAAGTGACCGGGCGGCTGTTCTACGTGCTGGCGCTCGCGCTGACGCCGCTGTCGGCGACGACCGCGATCCTCCAGGCCACCCCGATCGTCGTCGTGCTCGGTGCGGCCTTCCTCTTCGGCGAACGGGTCGGCTGGCAGCGCTGGGGAGCCATCCTCGCCGGCCTCGCCGGCGTGCTGATCGTGCTGCGGCCCGGCGCCGAAGGCTTCTCGGCGCTCTCCGTGCTGGCGCTGGTCGGGATGCTGGGCTTCGCCGGCCGCGACCTGGCCAGCCGCGCGGCGCCGCCTGGCGTCGCGACCTCGGTCCTCGGCCTCTACGGCTTCGCCGCGATCGTGGTCGCCGGAGTCCTCTACGCCCTGTTCTGGGAACGCAGGGCATTCCTCCTCCCCGATCCGCCCGCGGCGGCGATCGTCTCGGCGGCGATCGCCTGCGGCGTGCTCGCCTACGGGGCGCTGATGAAGGCCATGCGCACCGGCGCGGTCTCGGTGGTTACGCCGTTTCGCTACACGCGGCTGCCGTTCGGCATCGGCCTCGGCTTCCTGGTCTTCGGCGAGCGGCTCGACTTGCCGATGATCATCGGCTCGCTGGTCATCGTGGCGGCCGGGATCGCCCTCCTGAAGACGCCCGCGGCGCCCGGACGCCGGCGCACCGCAGGGGATGCGCCGGCGCCCTCCGGCAACGGCCGGAGCCGGTCAGCGGAACCACAGGGACAGGAACGGCACCCAGCCGACGATCACGGTGGCGATCAGCAGCGCGAAGAACAGCGGCAGCGCCCGGATCGCGATCGACATGTAGGGCCGGCCGCTGACGGCGGACGCGACGAACAGGTTGAGCCCGACCGGCGGCGTGATGAACCCGATGGTCAGCGCGCACATGACGAACGCGCCGAAGTGCACCGGATCGATGCCGAGCGCCTTGATCACCGGGAACACGATCGGCATCAGGATGATGATCGCGGCGATCGTCTCCATGAAGCTGCCCACCGCGATGAGCAGCGCCAGGATCGCGAGCAGCGCGAGGTCCGCCGTGGTCGCGTACTTCAGGAAGCCCGCGGCGATCGTCTCCGGAACGCGGACGATCGACAGCACCTCCCCGAACAGCAGCGAGAACACGATGATCGGCGCGATCAGCCCGATCACGACGCCACTGCGGACGAAGATGCCCGGCACCGATGACCAGCGGAACGACCGGTTGACGAAGATCTCGAGCCCGAGGCAGTACAGCACCGCCACCGCGGCCGCCTCGGTCGGCGTGAACACCCCGGTATAGATGCCGCCCAGGATGATCACCGGCGCGATCAGCGTGTACTTCGACTCCCAGAACGCGCGGACGAACTCGACGGCCGAGAAGCCGGTCGTCGAGGTCCCCAGCCCGCGCACGCGGCACTCGAGGTAGACCGCGAGACACATCAGCACCATCATCACCGCGCCGGGCAGGATGCCGGCAAGGAAGAGCTCGCCGACCGAGGTCGAGGTGACCACGCCGAAGATGATGAACATGATGCTCGGCGGGACGATGATGCCGAGGCACCCGCCGCCCGCGGCAAGCGCGGCCGCATAGTCGGCCGGATAGCGGTTCCGGACCAGTTCCGGGATCATGATCCGCCCGATGGCCGCGGTGTCGGCGGTGTTCGACCCGCTGGTTCCGGACAGGAAGAAGCACGCGGCGATCGTGGTCATCCCGAGCCCGCCGCGCACCCAGCCGAGCCCCGCCATGCCGAGCCGCACGATGCCCCTGGCCATCCGGCCGCTGGAGACGATGTCGCCGGCCAGGATGAACAACGGCATCGCCAGCAGCGCCCAGCTGTCGATCGCCTGGAACGGTGCCTCGCCGAACGCGGAGAGCGAGTAGACGTCGGCCACGAGGATGATCGCCAGCGAGCCCAGGCCCAGGACCGCGAACAGCGGCATGCCGATGCCCAGGTGGACCAGCATCAGCGCGCCGATGACGGTGACGGAGGCATTCGTGCTCATGCGCCGAACCCCTGGCCGCCCAGCGGTACCTCGCCGGTGCCGCGATAGGCACGGAAGTCCTGGGCCAGCCGGCGCAGGACCCGGTAGACGAACAACCCCCAGCCGAGCGGCAGCGCGACGTAGGCGAAGGCGATGTTCACGTCCAGGCTCTGCATCATCTGGTCGGTCTCCAGCTGCAGCTGCATGATCCGGCCGGCGTGAACGACGACCAGCAGTGCGAGGACCACCTGCAGCGCGTCGAAGTACAGATACAGCAGCAGGCGTCCCCGCCCGCCGAGGCGGGCCGGCAGCAGGTCGATGCGGATGTGGTCGCGGGAGCGTGCCGCCTCGGCCACGGCGATGGAGGCGAGGAAGACGAAGGCGTAGCGCGCCGTCATCTCGCCCCAGCCGGTCGACATCCCGAAGCCGTAGCGCAACAGCACCTCCACCAGGATGATCACGCAGAAGTACCCGTACGACGCGATCATCAGCCAGCGCTCGATGTTGTCGTCCAGCCGGCGCCAGAGTACGCCGGACACCGGCGACACGACGGGGGGCGCGGCAATTCGGCTCGTGCTCATCCCCGCTCCTCAGGCGTTGGCCATCTGGTACAGCCGGTCGTACTCCGAGCGACCGTAGCGATCCTTCAGCGCGTTCCACTCCTCCTTGGTGTGGCCGATCGCGCGGACCCAGGCCCGCTTCTCCTCGGCCCCGGGCACGATCACCTTCACCCCGACGCGCTTCCAGTCCTCCAGGATCCGGGCATTCGCGGCCTTCTGCTGCGTCTTCTGGTGCTCCCACGATTCCTTCGCGGCGCGATCGATCGCGTCCCGGACCTTCGAGGGAAGCTGGCGATACCACTTCAGCGACAGCAGCGTGACGTGCGCATTGAAGTTCATCTCGGTGAGCGTCACGCTGGACAGCGTCTCGTTGATGCGCGAAGCCGCGATCGGGCCGAGGCCGACGTTCAGGCCATCGACGATCCCCTGCTCCATGGCCTGGTAGGCCTCGGACCAGGCGATCGTGGCCTGGCTCGCCGAGGTCATCGACCAGGCGAATTGCTCGACCCGGGTGGGGTTGACGCGGATCTTCAGCCCCTTCAGATCCGCCGGGACCCGGACCTCGCGCTGGACCTTCCGGTTCAACCCGAGCACCCGATAGCCGGCGTTGGCCCACATGCCCGGCAGGACCTTGAAGCCCTTGGATTCCGCCTCCCGCGCGAGCTTCGACTGCACGAACCAGTCGCTCTCCAACACCCGCTCGAGCGCGGCGTTCGACGGGAACAGGTACGGAAAGTCGAGCAGGTTGAACGACTCCGAGAACGGCGCGAAATTCTGCATCGACAGCTGGCAACCCTGGATGGCGCCGTACTGGAGCTTCTGCGGCAACACGTTCTGTCCTCCGAGCCGGCCGCTGTCGTGCACGTCGACCGTCAGCGCGCCGCCGGCGTACTGCTCCGCCAGCTTCTTGAACACGTCGATGCCGGTGACCACCGACTGCTCGGTCTCCGGCGAGAAGGTATGCGCGAATACCAGCTTGTGCGCGGATTCGGCGGCGCGGGCGCCGACGAGCGGCAGCGCCATCGATGCCGCGACGCCCTTGGCGACCAGCCTTCTGGACATGACGGGTTTCATGTTTGTCTCCTTCCTTGTCGTATGGACCGGTGAATCAGTTCTCGGATCTCAGTGCCCGCGCGGCTGCATCGCCCGCCGGTAAGCGTCCAGCACGGCCTGCCGGCGGGGGGCATCGAGCATCCGCTGCGGGCGCCGCGCCGCGCCGAGCGCGAGGCCGGTCTCGCCGGCGATCGTCCGCACGCATTGCGGGACGCCCCATTGGCGAAACAGCCTCAGCAGCGGCACCCATGCCTGGAAGCGATCTGCGGCCTCGGCTCCCCAGGGATCCTCGCGCACCCGGCGGTACAACTCGACCATCGGGGCGGCGAACCCGGGATGCAGCGCCACCTCCCAGCCGTCGGCGCCCAGCCGCATTCCATCGAGCAACTGGAAATGCAGGCCGCAATGGATCACCGTGCCCGCCCGGGCCAGCGCGCGAATCTGCCGGATCCGGTCGGCGTCGCCCGATGCGTCCTTGACCGAGGTCACCCCCGGAAGGCGGCTCAAGCGGCCGATCAGTTCGGGATCGAAATCCGGACGGCCCGCGCCGGGCAGGTTGTAGATGCGGATCGGCAACCCGACGCGCTCGCCTACCTCGCCGTAGTGGTCCTCGATCGCTGCCTCGACCAGCGGGAAATAGGGTTGCACCTCCAGGATCAGGCTGCTCGCTCCTCGTTCCCGCGCGCGCAGGCCGCGCTCGATCGCCTGGCGCGTCGACGCGGCACCGACCCCGACCGTGAGCCCGATACCCGGCGCCCGCACCTCGGCGATCGCGTCGAGCACGGCGACATGCTCCCGGTCGTCGAGGAACGGGCCGTCGGTCGTGCTCGCCAGACAGGTCAGGCCGGCGATGCCCGACTCCTGCAGCGCCTCGACGCAGCGGCGCAGCGCCCCCGCATCCACGTTCTCCTGCGCGTCGTACGGTGTCAGCAGGTACGCGAAGAGCCCGCCAGCCGCAGGCGCCGCCGCGGCGTCCCGCGTTGCCGTCCCCATCATCGCCCCGTGAACCGATCGTGCTCGGACCCGATCTCGACCGTCTCGCCGGTGCCGGCGAAAGTACGGGTCGGATCGGCCGTGCCGTAGATGACCATCACCAGCGCGCGCCCTTCCCCGACGTTCGAGAACTCGTGCTCGACTCCGGCCGAGATGAAGGTGCTGTCGCAGGGCCCGCAGTCGACCGTGCGATCGCCCATGCGGATGCGCAGCGTCCCCTGGATCACGGTGACCTGCTCCTCGGCATTGTGCGAATGCGCGGGAACCGACGCGCCGGGCGGGAGGTCGGTGATGCCCGAGTGGATCGCTCGCGCCCCGACGCGGCGATGGGCGATGAGGCGGTTGACGATGCCTTTGCCGCGGGACACCTGCGGAAGCTCGCTGTAGGGCAGATGGTGCCTTTCGGAAATCAAGGACGGTCTCCTTCGATGTGCGGTGAAACCGCGTCGGCCGGTGCGCCGGCGCCTGGAACGGCGACGATCCGGCGCTTGTCGATGAAAACAATCCTCGGAGAAGTCAATGATTTGAGTCAATACAGATGCAATAAATTTGAGACCCTATGATCTCAATAATGAGATTTGTTGCGATATTTCCGGTATTCTCCCGGTCATGACCCAACTCGCAGTCCGCCTGATTCGCGTCATCGAGGCGGTCGCCTCGACCGAGGAACCGGTCCGGCTCGAGCAGCTTTCGCGCGCCGCAGGCGTATCGCGCGCCACTGCGTACCGTCTGCTCGATGCCCTGTGCGAAAGCGGCGTCCTGCTGCGCGAACCCCGGGGCGCCGGGTTCTCGCCGGGGCCGCGCCTGTGCGCCGCGTCGCTGAACCTGCTCTCGCACGGCAGCCTGCGCAGCGCCCGCCACGCCATGCTGCAGACGCTGGTGGCGCGGATCCGAGAGACCTGCAACTTCACGACCTACCACCAGGGCGCGGTCCTGTACGTCGACCGCGTGGAGGCCGACTGGCCGGTGCGCCTGACGCTGCAGCCGGGGTCGACGACCCCGATCCACGCCACCTCGAGCGGCAAGCTCTACCTGGCGCTGATGCGGGCCAAGGAGCGGCGCCGCTTCCTCTACGACCTCGAGATCCCGCGCCATACCGGGAAGACAATCACCGACCCGGTCGCGCTCGAGGCCGAGCTGCGCGAGATACGCAGGAAGCGGGTCGCCTACGACAACCAGGGCTACCTCGACGGACTGGTCTCGGTGGCGGTCCCCGTCTACGGGGCGGCGCGCCACGTGCTCGGCGCGGTCTCGGTCCACGGGCCGATCTCGCGCCTGCCCATGGACCGGGCGGTCGCGATCGTGCCGGAACTGCGCCGCGCCGCGGCCGAGCTCAGCGCCGCGTATCGGCGCATCGCGGATGCGTAGACGCCGTCACCCCGCGTCTCGCGCCCGGTCCAGCAAATCCGCGTACGCCGCCGCCGCTCCCGGCATGCCGAAGCCGGCATACAGCCGCGCCGTCGTGCGGGCGTCGCCGTGGGCCAGCAGGCCGCGCACCAGCGCGAGATCGCCGGGCCGCTCACGCAGGACCAGCGCCGCGGCGAGATGACGGAAGGCGCCCGGCGTGAGCGCGACGCCCAGCGCGCGCCGCGTGGCGGTGGCGATGCCGTGCCGGAGCGAGGCCTCCGGAACCCGGGAGCCGTCGGGCCGCACGAACAGCCAGCCCTCGGGGTTCGGTCGCAGCGCCGCATGGCAGCGATCCAGGTAGCGCCCGATGAGCTCGCCGGCCGGGCCGGCGAGCCAGGCCTGCGCCGGCGACGGGCCGCGTCCCGGGCCGATGTCGAGCCGCAGCACCGGCGACGCTTCCGATGCTCCCGGTGCCGTCGTGTCGCGACGCAACTCACGGTCGAGCCGCAGCCCGGCGAGCTGCCGCAGCCGCAGCGGCATCGCCAGCAGCAACGCCATCGCCACGGCGACCTGGGCCTGGCGCACGGCGCGCGGCTGCAGTGAGCGCCCTTCCCCCGCCTGCGCGAACTGCCACGCCGGCAGCGCCAGCAACGCCGCCAGGGCGCGCGGATCGGCGAACGGCTCGATGGCGCGCCGGCTTCGCTCGGCGACGCCGGCGGATCGCGCGCCCAGGCGTCGCTTGAACTGCCCCAGCTGGTCGAGCTGCGACACCGGCGCCTTCACCCACTGCCGCGCCACGCCGAACAGGGTGCCGGCCAGCCCCGCGACGAACGCGCCGGGGCGACGCCCGTCGCGCCCGGCCCCGGCCCCGGGCGCGGCGTAGTCGGACAGGATCAGCTTGAAGTTCACCGGCTCGACCAGCGTGGCGAGCCCGATCACGCGGCGCGGATAGCCGAGGCGGCGCGCCAGGGCCGAGGCTGCGAGCCGCAGGTGCTCGCCGCGCAGCCGGACCGTGGCCGGCGACAGGCTGCGCGGTGCGCTGTCGCGGGTCAGGCGCCCGGCGCGCGCCGCCCATTCGAGATAGGCCTCCAGATCCCGCTGGAAGGACGCGGGGAAGGCACTGGCCGGCAACCGCCGGGGACGGACCTCGCCGGACGACTCGCGCAGCCGGGTCGAAGGCCAACCCGCGACCTGTTCCGCCGCCTCGTTCCAGCAGGCGCAGGCCTGCCGGCGGAACCGCCACGCGCGCGCCTCGCCCGCGACGGCGGCCAGCTCGTCGGCGATCACCCCGAGCAGCGCATCGGACACCTGCTCCGGCCCGACCCCCCGGGCGGACGCCGCGCGGATCAGGCGCGACAGCCCGAGCCGCCAGCGCGGCAGGTCCAGCCGCGCATACAGCGCTGCCCAGTCCGGCGACAGGGCGGCGCGAGCCGGCGCCGGCGTGCCGGCGGCGAAGGCGATCGCGCGCCGTACCCGCCAGCGCAGGTTGGCGACGGTCCGGTCGGAGCGGCCGCGGACCGGCCGCGGCACGCGGGCCAGCCGGCGATCGATCTCGAGCGGATCGGCGGGTACTGCCGCGGGATCCTCGCCCAGCAGCGCGCACAGCGAGCGCAGCGCGCTCCGGTCGGCGCGCCGCTCCGCGTCACCCGCCCGGAGCGCCGCCTCGAGCGCGGCCAGCACCGCCGCCAGCGAGGCTGGACGGCCGCGGCGGGCCGGTGCGGAACCGCCCGGGGATGGCGCCGAGGCCGGCGCTCCGGAAGCCGTGCTCCGATCCAAGAATGAAAACTCCCATCGTTCAGGCTGAATGCTTACACGATATTGATCTCGATCCAAGCCCTCATTCCGGCTCGGCAAACCCGCTCCCGTCGATCGTGGGCCGCGCGGTGAACGTCGTCTTCAGCGCGGCGGCGGCGTCGCGCAGCCGGGACACCTGGCCCAGCAGCTCGTCCAGCGCCATGCGTCCCTCCGGCGCCTGGACCGCGACCGCGGCGCAGGCGCGCTGCCGGTCGAGCATCACCGGGACGGCGATCGCGTTGAGCCCGCGCAGGTGCTCCGCGCGGTTGATCCCGACACGCCGCCTGCGGGTCTCGGCGAGTTCCCGCGCCAGTGCTTCGCGGTCGACGATGGTCGCCCCGGTATAGCTGCGCAGCGACAACTGCCCGAGCAGGCGCTCGCGCTGCGCCCGGGGCAGCAGGCTGAGCAGGAGCTTGCCGCTCGAGGTCGCGTGCAGCGGGACATGGGAACCGGGCGCCAGCATCGCGCGCAGCGGCCACGAGGTCTCGACGCGGTCCAGGTACACCACGTCGGTCCCCGCCAGCGCCGTCAGGTTGCAGGTCTCGCCGATCGTGTCGACCAGGCGCTGCAGGATCGCCCGCCGCGCCTGGCGCGCGGGGCCGTTCATCAACGCATCGACCGCCATGTGCTCGATGCGCATGCCGAGCTGCAGGCGACGCCCGCCCGGCTCGCGGATCAGCAGCCCGGCCGACAGCAACTGCCCGGCCAGCCGGTGCACCGTCTGCTTCGGCAGCGCGATGGCGTCGACCAGCTCGGCGAGCGTGCGGCCGTCGGCCCGACCGGCCACGATCTCGAGGACGCGGAACGCCCGGACCGCGGCCGCATTCGCCTGATTGCTCTGCATCGACGTCTCCCTCGCGTCGGTGGCCCCGTCGTGCATTCGAAATCATGCAAATCGGGACTTTTCACTGGTCTCTATCACCATAACATGATGCGAGCTTCCCAGGCCTCCGGGCCCTTCCCCAGCAACCGAACGGACAGGAACATGAAGGAGATCGAGCAGGACCCCGCCATCGAGGCCGTGCGCCAGGTGGTCAGGCAGGCGCGCCATGCGCAGTCCGTCGCCGACGGCTGGTCGCAGGTCCGGACCGACGAAGTGGTCGCGGCCGTTGCCTGGGCGATCCTCGAGCCGGGCCGGAACCGGGCCCTGGCGGAACGGGCGGTGGCCGATACCGGCGTCGGCAACGTCGCGGACAAGATCCGCAAGAACGAACGCAAGACGCTCGGCCTGCTGCGCGACCTGCACGGCATGAAGACGGTCGACGTGATCGCCGAGTACCCCGAGCGGGGCCTGGTCGAGATCGCCCGTCCGGTGGGCGTCGTCGCCGCGATCACGCCGTCGACCAACCCCGCGGCGACGCCCGCCAACAAGATCCTCAATGCGCTGAAGGCGCGCAACGCGATCGTGGTGGCGCCCAGCCCGAAGGGGCGCGGCACCTGCGCGAAGCTGCTGGAGTTCGTCCATGCGCAGCTCGACCGGGTGGAGGCGCCGCGCAACCTGGTGCAGATGCTGCCGGGACCGATCACCAAGGCCTCGACCGCGGCACTGATGCGCGAGGCCGACCTGGTCGTCGCCACCGGCTCGCAGAGCAACGTGCGCGCGGCCTATGCCTGCGGGACCCCGGCTTTCGGCGTCGGCGCGGGCAATGCCGCGGTGATCGTCGACGAGAGCGCGGACTGCGAGGCGGCAGCCGAACGCATCGTCCTGTCGAAGACCTTCGACAACGCCACCAGCTGCTCGTCCGAGAACAGCGTCGTGGTGGTGCGCGCGGCGCGCGACCGGCTGGTCGCGGCGCTGTCGGCCCGGGGCGTGGTGCTGCTCGACGATGCGCGCAAGGCCAGGCTCCAGGCGACGATGTGGCCCGGCGGCAAGCTCTCGGGCGACGTGATCGGCAAGTCGGCGCGCGAGATCGCCTCGGCGGCGGGGCTCGGGGAACCGGCCGAGCGCGCCGACCTGCGCGTGCTGATGGTGGCCGAATCCGGGTTCGGGCCCGCGTCCCCGTTCTCGGGCGAGAAGCTCTCGCCGGTCCTCACCCTCTACGTCGCGCACGATTTCGACGACGCGCGGCGCATCGTCGAACGCATCTACGCCTACATGGGGGCCGGGCACTCGGTCGGCCTGCACAGCAGCATCGAGGGGCGGGCCCTCGAACTGGGCCTGCGCCTGCCGGTCGCGCGCGTGATCGTCAACCAGGCCCATTGCATCGCCACCGGCGGCAGCTTCGACAACGGCCTGCCCTTCTCGCTGTCGATGGGATGCGGCACCTGGGGACGCAACAATTTCAGCGACAACATGAACGTCCGCCAGTACATGAACGTCACCCGGATCGCCCGGCCGATCCCCGAGCGGGTCCCGGCGATCGAGACTTTCCTCGGCGGCTATTTCGCCAAGCACGGACGCTGACCCCGCGGCGCGATGGGCATCGACCACCATCGTCCCGGCGACCCGCGCACGGTCCGCGCCCTGATCGACGCGCGCGCCGCCGACCGCGGCGATGCCGTCTACCTGACCACCGCCGAGCCGGGGCCCGGGCTCGGCTTCTCGGCGCTCCAGGCGTCGTGCCGCCGCGTCGGCGCGCTGCTGGCGCGACGCGGCGTGGCGCCCGGCGCGGCGATCGCGATCGTCATGCCCAACGGAATCGCGACCGTGCGCCTGCTGCTGGGCGCGATGTACGCGGGACGCGTGGTGGTGCCGGTGAACCTGCTGTCCCAGCCCGGGCAGATGCGCCATGTGATCGAGCATGCCGGCTGCCGGCTGGTGCTTGCCGCCCCCGACTGGGCGCCGCGGCTGCGCGAGCTGCTCGGGGCCGGCCCCGCGGCCCCGGCGCTCCTGGTCGTCGACCCCGATGCCGCCACGATCCCGGGCGAGCATGCTCCGGCCGGCCCGTCCGCGGATTCGGACGCAAACCCGGACGCAAACCCGGATGCCGGCCCGGGCGCCGATCTGGGCGCCGATCCCGGCACGACCGCGGACGGCGCGCCGCAGGGCGGCGTGGCCCCCGACGATCTCGCCCTGCTGATGTACACCTCCGGCACCACGGGGCAGCCAAAGGGGGTGATGCTCACCCATGCCAACCTGGCGGCCAACGCCCACGCGATCGGCCGCGAGCACCAGCTCGGGCCGGACGACCGGGTCGCCGCGGTGCTGCCGCTCTATCACATCAATGCCTTCGCGGTGACGATGCTGGCCCCGCTCGCGCACGGGGGCAGCCTGGCGCTCGCGCCGCGCTTCTCGGCCACCGGGTTCTGGCCGATGGTCGTCGCGCAGCGCTGCACCTGGATCAACGTGGTGCCGACGATCATCAGCTATCTGCTCGAGGGCGAGGCTCCGCCGCGCGAGCGCCTCGCGGCGATCCGCTTCTGCCGCTCCGCCTCGGCGGCGCTGCCGCCGGCGCACCATCGCGCGTTCGAGGCCAAGTTCGGGATCGGCATCGTCGAGACGATGGGCCTCACCGAAACGGTCGCGCCCGCCTTCAGCAACCCGATCGACGCGAGCGAGCGCCGCGTCGGCGCGGTCGGCCGCGCCTCGGGCTGCGAAGCCCGCATCACCGACGAGCGGGGCCGTCCGCTCCCGGACGGCGAGACCGGCGAGGTCCAGATCCGCGGCCCCCAGGTGACCCGGGGCTACTACCGCAACGACGAGGCCACCCGCGCGGCCTTCCACGACGACTGGCTGCGCACCGGCGACCTCGGCCGCCGCGACGCCGACGGCTTCTTCTACATCACCGGGCGGATCAAGGAACTGATCATCAAGGGGGGCGAGAACATTGCGCCGCGCGAGATCGACGAGGTGCTGCTGCGCCATCCGGCCGTCGCCGACGCCGCTGCGGTCGGCATGCCGGACCGGCACTACGGCCAGGAGATCCTCGCCTGCGTGATCGTCCGGGACACGCACCGTGCCGCCCCGGGGCCCGGCGAGGACGCGCTGCGCGAGGCGCTGCGCGCCTTCTGCGCCACCCACCTCGGCCGGTACAAGACGCCGAAGGAGATCCGCTTCGTCGACACCCTGCCGCGCGGGCCGTCCGGCAAGGTCCAGCGCCTGAAGCTGCTCGAAGCGCTCCAGCCGGACGCCCCGGACGCGCCGGCCGACCGACTATCATGAGGGCCTCGCTTCAGTCCGGAACGCCTGCATGAGCAAAACCACGACGATGAAGGTCGAAGTCCGCTTCGGCGACTGCGACCCCGCCGGGATCGTCTTCTTCCCGCGCTATCACCGCTGGATGGATGCCGCCTCGCTGCATTTCTTCATGAGCTTCGGCGTCCCGCCCTGGCATGTGCTCGAGGGCATCAACGGCATCATCGGCACCCCGATGCTGGAGCACCAGACGCGCTTCGCCAAGAGCGCCACCTACGGCGAGACGCTCGAGATCCGGACCGAGGTCGAGGAATGGCGCCCGAAGGTCTTCGTGCAGAAGCACACGATCTACCGCGGCGCCGACCTGATCTGCGAGAGTCGCGAGACGCGGGCCTTCTGCGCGCGCGACCCGAACGACCGCGCGCGCATCCGCGCCGTGCCGATCCCCGAGGACATCCTCGCGAAGTGCCGCTGAGAGCGGGCCTCGCCCGCGGTCAAACCATCAGGCTCGAACCGTCCGCGGCGCTGGCCAGCAGCTTGCGCCCGGCAGGAGAACGGGTCTCGCCCAGGGGATCGGCGACGGCCGGCGGCCCCCGGTGCACCAGGCTCGAACTGCGCACCCGCCCCTGGTCGAGCGTCAGCACCAGGTCCGGGTAGCGATGCGGCGCGGCGACGCCGCGCTGCTCGAGGTCGTCCTCCCGGAAGCCGTGCAGGGTACCGTCGAACCAGGTCGCGAGGACGCGCGCCCCGGCGAACGGAAACAGGTTGCGCAAGCCGACCGGCGAGCGGTCGGCCCACTGGCCGGCCAGGCCGGCCAGGTAGAGCCGTCCCTGGTCGATCTCCCAGCACGCCGCGTAGCCGCGGCGGTCGGCGCAGCCGCCGTCCAGTCGCGGACGCTGGCCGATCAGCTCGAAATAGGCCTCGAGCGGCTGCTCGACGAGCAGGAAGCGCCGGTCCCGGAACGCAAGCGTATCGCCATGGTGCGCGCTCATGTCAGCCCCCGTAAGCGCCTCGTTGCTTCTTCCATGCCGACTATGGCCTCGCGCGCCCGCGCATGGCGAGCCGGCAGCGGATGAAGCGGGGCGGCGCGCCGCCGGACGGTCGGGCATCGTGGCCCGGCGCCGGCCGCCTCGATCCCCGCACCCGGCACGGGAGCCGCGACGGCCCGGCTGCGTCCGCCGCGACCGTCAATGCGATGCGACGCGCAGCGCCTCGCGCGCGGCGGCGCCGCCGGCGCCGTGCCCGCTCCAGCGCTGGAACAGCCGGTGCTCGATGCCGACCTGGTCCAGCGCCTTGCCGATGCTCTGGTGCACGATGTCCATGATCGACGCCGGCCGATGATAGAAGGCAGGCATCGGCGGCAGGATCGTCGCGCCGCAGTCCGCCGCGCGCGACATCAGGTCGAGGTGCCCCTTGTGCAGCGGCGTCTCGCGCACCATCAGCACCAGCGGGCGGCGCTCCTTCAGCGTCACGTCGGCTGCCCGCACGACCAGGTTGTAGGTGAACGAGTTCGCGATCGCCGACAGCGTCTTCACCGTGCACGGCGCGACGATCATCCCCCGGGTGCGAAACGACCCGCTCGCCACCGCCGCCCCGACGTCCTTGTTCGGGTAGACCACGTCGGCGAGGCCGCGCACGTCTTCGAGCGAGTACTCGGTCTCGATCGCCAGGTTCATCCCGGCGGCCTCGCTCAGGATCAGGTGCGTCTCCTGCCCCAGCTCCTTCAATACCCTCAGCATCTCGACGCCGTAGACGACGCCGGTGGCGCCGGTGATGGCCACGACCAGCGGCAGGCTCATTTTCGGGGTTTCCTTCTCGTGGTTCATGCGGCCTGCCCGTGGCGTCGCGCATCGACCGAATCGATCACCGGGAAGCCCGCGGCCTCCAGCGCCTCGACCACCTGCGCGACGTCCTCGGCGTGGAAGCGGACGATCACGCGCTTGTGCGGATGCTCCTCGCCCGCCTTCATGCCGGGCGAGCCGATCGGGTAGAGCCCCTGCAGCACCGCGCCCGCCGCCTCGGCGATGCCGGCGATGCGGCCCAGCACACCGGGGCCCAGCCGCGTCGGCGCCAGCGTCACCCCGCTGCGCCGCTCCCAGGCGCCGAGGCAGTGCGCCGCGAGCTGGAAGATCTCGTTGGCCGAGATCACCCCCGCGACCCGGGCGCCGTCCATCACCGGGAACTGGGCCACGCCCAGCTCCTGGCCGCGCCGCAGGCAATGCTCCATCGTGTCGTCCACCTGCATCGTCTCCGGATTGCGCACCATTACGTCGCGCACCCTCAGGCGTGCCACGAAGAACGCGAACTCGTCGGGGTCCTGGGTGCGCAGCACGAACTGGCCCATGCGCAGCAGGTTCGCCCGCGTCACGAGCCCGCGCAGACGCCCGTCGTCGACCACCGGCAGCGCGTGCAGGTTGTTGTCGCTGATCAGCCGCTTGGCCTCCGATACCAGCGTGTCGGCCGGAACCGTCATCGGATCCGGATGCATCCAGTTGCGCACCAGCATCGTCGCCCTCCTCCTGGAGTCCCCTGCTTCGTCCGCCGCGGCCGTCAGCCGGCCAGGACGGCCGCTGGCGCCCGCGCGCGCTCGAACAGGCGCACGAACTCGTCGACCGCCACGCGCGCGAACTCCGGCGTGTACAGGTGCAGGTCCACCTCGCGCACCCGCTCCGGTCGGTCGAGTCGCTCCTTCAGGCGGGCGACGAACGCCGCGTCGGCCACCGGATCGTGGATCGGGCGCCCTTCCCGGTCGAGCGACGACCAGCCCTTCAGCGGCACCAGGAACGTCCACGGGCCGGCGGCGCGGTTCAGCCGCTCGGCGAAGACGTCGGCCGCCTGGCGCAGCTCGTCGGCGGTGGTGCGCACCTGCACGCGCAGCCGGTCCTGCACGTACTGCGGCCGGTCCCTGGTCTTTTCCAGCATGTCGGCGCGCCCGCCGTATGACAGGATGTCCAGGCCGCAGGGCGCCAGCACCATCGGCACGCCGGTTTCGACCGCCGCCATCAGCCGGTCGGGCCCCGGGTCGCGGTTGCCTTTGAACAGGTGCTCCATCACGCCGCCGGTGCAGATGTCGAGCACGCCGTGGAACGCGCCGTCGCGGATCATCTCCTCCATCGCCCGGTCGCCCTTGCCCTGCGCGTGGCAGACGATCGGCGTGAAGCCCGCCTCCTCCAGCATGCCGAGCGCCGCCTGCACCGCCATCTCGCCGAAGCCGAACGACGAGACCGCCACACACGGCTTGTCGAAGCGGATGCTCGTGCCCTGCGTCATCTCGACCATGCCGCAGATCGCCCCCACCGCGTTGACGATCTGCGCCTTCAGCAGCGGGTTCATCTTCACGATGTCGAGCACCGTGTGGTGCATCGTGATGTCGCGCGTGCCCACGTACTGGTCGATGTAGGCCGGGTGCGCAGCCATCGGCGAGGCCATCAGCTTGGGCATGCCGAACGGCAGCCGCTTCATGATCGAGGTCGCCACCAGCGTCGCGGTGCCGCCGCCGATACCGATGATGCCGTGCACCCGGCCCTGCCCGAGCAGCTCGTCGACGATCGCCGCCGCACCGCGGATCTGGTTGCCGGTGGCGGCATCGCGGTCGCTGCGGTACTTCTCGCGCACCGTCTCGATCGGCATGCCGCCGCGCGCCGCCACCTCCTCGGTGCGGATGTCTCCGGGAAACGGCGGCGGCTCCTCCATGCTGAAGTCGAGCAGGATCGGCTCGTGGCCGCGCGCGGCGATCAGGTCCTTGACGAACACGATGTCCTCGCCCCGCGTATCGAGGTTGCAGACGATCACGATCCCCTTCTTCCCGTCCATCCCGCGCCGCTCCGGCCGAATCCCGCCCTGCTGCCCCGCGCCCCGCCGCATCGTTTCCACGCCGCTCACTTCTTCTTCGCCTCGGGCCGGGTCAGCCGTCCGATCATGTCGGCGACCGGGCTCGCGCCGGCGAACCCGTACTCGTTCCAACGGCTGGACACCTTCTGCAGCATCGCGCGGTCCATGAAGATCTCCTGGGGCTTGTTGGCCCATTCGTACGGCGTGCAGGCGTCGAGGATGATGCGGCTGGTGATGTCGCGCGCCTCGATCGGCAGGCCCGGATCGAGCGGCGTCGAGCGCCCCCGGTCGATGATCTGCGCCGAGCGCTTCGGGTCGAAGCGCGTGGCGAGCGCCCACCAGACGCGGTCCATGTCGTCGGCCTCGATGTCGTGGTCGACCACGATCACGCCCTTCAGGCCGTAGTGCCCGGTGGTGCTGGCGATCACCGCGTTGCCGACGTGGTTCGAATGGCCCGGGTACATCTGCTTGACCGACACCACCGCCCAGAACCGGCCGGTGGCCGCCGCCGGCAGGTACACGCTCTGGATCCCCGGCACCTTCATCGTCTCGAGGTCGTACCACAGCGCGCCGGTGCGGTTCAGCGACTGGATCATGTGGATGTCGTTGATCGGCTTGCCGACCGTGGTCGACCAGAAGATCGGCTTGTTCCGGTGCAGGATGCGCTTGACGCGCAGCACCGGTTTCGGATAGTCCTTGCCCTTGTTGCCCGAGTAGTAGCCGGTGTATTCGCCGAACGGCCCCTCCTCCATCAGCTCGTTCGGGTCGATCCAGCCCTCGGCGATGATCTCGGCGTTGGCCGGCAGCGTGAGCCCGGTGAGGTCGGACTTGAATACCGGCACCGGCCGGCCGCGCAGTGCGCCGGCCACGTCGTATTCGTCGGTCTGCGAGCTCACCAGCGTCGAGCCGGCCAGGAACAGCACCGGATCGCAGCCGACCACGGCCGCCGCCGGCATCAGCTCGCCGCGCTCCTGGTACTTCTTCATGTGCATGTCGCCATGCTTGCCCTTGATGATCTG
>JBDHRX010000206.1:0-2718 GCA_039807785.1 Burkholderiaceae bacterium | reverse complement strand
AAAGGAGGCCCTGGACATCGTCGACCTTCGGTAGGATTCGTGGTCACCGATTGTCGCCCTTTTCCCCGCGGCGGGTCGCGCAGCGAGCACCGCCTGCGACGGCCCTCGGCCGCAACCCACGAAGGAGCCCCCATGCCAGCCTCGCGTCGACACTTTCTTCAGGGCGGCCTCGGCCTCGCCGCCACCGCAGCGCTCCCCTTCGTCGGCGGCTGCGCCACGCCGGCGCAGCCGGTCACGAGCTCGGTCGCTCCCGGCGCGTTCCGCGTCCGCATCGGGACCGCGACCGTCACCGCGGTCAACGACGGCGCCTGGACCTCGCCGCTGGCCGCCGGATTCGTGCGCAACGCCACGCTCGCCCAGGTGCAGCAGGCGCTGCGCGAGGCCGGCCTGCCGACCGACCAGCTGACCATCCCGTTCACCCCGTTCGTCGTCGAGCACGGCGGCCGGCGCGTGCTCATGGATGCCGGCCACGGCCAGTTCGGGCCGCCGACCGCGGGCCGGCTGCGCAGCAACCTGAAGACCGCCGGCATCGACCCCGCGTCGATCGACACGGTCCTGATCTCGCATTTCCACGGCGACCACATCAACGGCCTGCGCGACCGAGACGGCAGCCTCGCGTTCCCGAACGCGCGCCTGATGGTGCCCGCCCCCGAGTGGGACTTCTGGACCGACGACGCGCGCCGCGCGGCTGCGCCCGGCGCGCCGAGCGCCGATGCGGTACGTCGGGTGTTCGGGCCGACCGCCGCCGGCGTGCAGCGCTTCGAGCCCGGGAGCGAGCTCGTCGCCGGCATCCGCTCCATCGCCGCCTACGGGCACACGCCGGGCCACACCGCGTTCTCGATCGCCTCGGGCGGACAGACCTTCGTCTATCTCGGCGACCTGACCAACATCGCCGCGCTGTTCGTCCGCAACCCCGACTGGGCCGTGCGCTTCGACATGGACCCCGAAGTCTCGCGCCTGACGCGGCGGCGCCTGCTCGAGGCGGCCGTCGCCGGAAACTGGATCGTCGGCGGCTACCACCTGCCGGGACCCGCGACCGGGCGCATCGTCCGGCGCGGCAACGGCTACGACTTCGTGCCGCTGTCCTGACGAAGCCGCCTGACGCGACCTGCCGGCGGGTCTTCCGGCGGGTCTTCCGGCCGGTCTTCCGGCTTGTCTTCCGGCAAGAGCCTCCGACGCGCCCCCCGGCGCGTCCGCCGGTCCGTGGCGCGCACACAACAGCCGCAGGCCCGGAGGCGAACGTTCGTCCTGCCGCAGGCGGCGTCCACCCGGCCGCGGCCTGCGCGGTCCGCCCGCGCCGCCTAGTCTGGCTTCGTCGTTCGGACAGGAGACAGGCAATGGAAACGACGCAGATCCAGGGCGCGGATACGGACGCCGCCGGCACCGAGGTGTCCTCGCTGACCACCCTCCTCGACCCCTCGGCGGCGCTCGCCGCGGCGAGGCGTCTCTATGCGCAGAACCGGAGCGGCCTGCGGTTCTTCTGCGAGAACCGGCGCGTGGTCTCGGTCGACGAGGCCGAGGCGATCGACGCCGGCCCCGAGGAGCGCGACGAGCGCCTCACCACGATCTGGTCCTGCTGACGCTTCCGGAACATTGTGGCTGCGGCCGCCCGCTGCGCGGGCTTGACCTGCCGCTCCGCGTCAGGTCAGCCTGCGCCGCAATCTGGTCCTGCTAACGCAGGACCAGATTGTCCCGATGGATGAGTTCGGGTTGTTCCATGAAGCCGAGGACCGCCTCGATCTCGGAGGTCGGACGGCGCATGATGAGCCGGGTCTCGGAGCTCGAGTAGTTGATCAGCCCCCGGGCGATCTCCGCGCCGGCCGGGTCGCGGATCGCAACCGCTTCGCCGCGCTCGAACTCGCCGCTCACCGCGATCACGCCGATCGGCAGCAGGCTACGCCCGCCGCCCACCAGCGCCCGGGCCGCGCCGGCGTCGAGCTGCACCGATCCGCGCAGTTGCAGGTGATCGGCCAGCCATTGCTTGCGCGCCGCCATCCGGGCGGTCCGGGCGACGAAGCAGGTGCCGATCGACTCGCCGCGCGCGAGGCGCACCAGCACATCGGGCTCGCGCCCGGAAGCCACGACGGTGTGCGCGCCGCTGCTCGCGGCGCGCCGGGCCGCCAGCACCTTGGTGATCATCCCGCCGCGGCCGATCGACGAGCCCACCCCGCCGGCCATCGCCTCGAGCGCCGGATCGCCGGCGACCACGCGCGCGAGCAGCCGCGCCTGCGGGTCGCGACGCGGATCGGCCGTGAACAGGCCGTTCTGGTCGGTCAGGATGACCAGGGCATCCGCGTCGATCAGGTTCGCCACCAGCGCCGCGAGCGTGTCGTTGTCGCCGAACTTGATCTCGTCGGTGACCACGGTGTCGTTCTCGTTGATGATCGGCACCACGCCCAGGCCGAGCAGCGCCAGCAGCGTCGAGCGGGCATTCAGGTAGCGCTTGCGGTCGGCCAGGTCGTCGTGGGTGAGCAGGATCTGCGCCGTGCCCAGGCCGTGGGTGCGGAAGCAGGTCTCGTACATCTGGGCGAGCCCCATCTGCCCCACCGCCGCCGCCGCCTGCAGTTCGTGCATCGCCTTGGGCCGCTGCGCCCAGCCGAGGCGCTTCATGCCCTCGGCCACCGCGCCCGAGGAAACCATCACGACTTCCTTGCCCAGCCCGCGCAGCTCGGCGAGCTGGCGCCCCCACTGCGAGATCGCCCGCTGGTCGAGCCCGCG
>JBDHRX010000205.1:0-2721 GCA_039807785.1 Burkholderiaceae bacterium | reverse complement strand
GGCGGCGGCCGTCCTGGCGTTGTGCGCCGCCGCGGTCGCCGGCGCGCCGCCGGCCCGGGCCCAGGAACCCCAGTTCCGCGAGGTCGCGAGCGCCGCGGCCGTGCTTTACGACGGCCCGTCCGAGCGCGCGCGCAAGCTGTTCCTCGTGGTGCGCGGCACGCCGCTCGAGATCCTGTCGACGCTGAACCAGTGGGTCAAGGTGCGCGACGCGAGCGGCGACGTGCTCTGGGTGCAGCGCGGCGACCTGCGCGAGTCGCGCCATGTGGTCGCGAACACGCTCGCCGGGATCCGTCGCGCCGCGCGCGAGAACGGCGAGCTGATCGTCCAGGTCGAGCGCGGCGTGCTGCTCGAGGTGCTGGACGCGAGCGCGCCGGCTGGCTGGCTGCCGGTGCGCCATCGCGACGGCGCCACCGGCTTCGTCGCCGCCGGCGAGGTCTGGGGTCGCTGAGCGGAGCCGGCAGCGTGCGCATCGCGATCCTCGGGGCCGGCGCCTGGGGCACGGCGCTCGCGCTGCATGCCGCGCGCCGCCATCCGGTCCTGCTCTGGGCACGCGATGCCGCGCTGGTGGCGGCCCTGCGCCGCGAGCGCTGCAATGCGCGCTACCTGCCGGGCGTGGCGCTGCCCGCCGGCATCGACTTCGCCGACGACCTCCGCGCCGTCTGCCGCTGGCTCGATGCCGGCACCGCGCTGGCCGTGGTCGCCACGCCGGTCGCGGGGCTGCGCGCGAGCCTGCGCGCGCTCGACGCCGGCCTGCCGTCCGCCGCCGCCGGGGTGGTCTGGCTGTGCAAGGGCATCGAGGCCGCCACCGGGCGGCTGCCGCACGAGGTGGCCGCCGATGAGCTGCGCCGGCACGCGGCCGGCGTGCTCTCGGGGCCGAGCTTCGCGCAGGAAGTCGCGGCCGGCCTGCCGGTCGCGCTGACCGTCGCCTCGTCCTCGGCGGCGCTGCAGTCGGTCGTCGTCGAGGCGTTCCACGACGGTCCGGCGCGGATCTACCGCAGCGACGACGTGGTGGGGGTGGAGCTCGGCGGCGCGCTGAAGAACGTGATGGCGATCGCCGCCGGCATCTGCGACGGCCTGTCGCTCGGCCAGAACGCGCGCGCCGCGCTGATCACGCGCGGCCTGGCCGAGACGGTGCGGCTGGGCACGGCGCTCGGCGCGCGCGCCGAGACGTTCGCCGGGCTCACCGGGCTCGGCGACCTGGTCCTGACCTGCACCGGAGACCTGTCCCGCAACCGCCAGGTCGGTCTGGCGCTGGCCGCGGGCGAGTCGCTCGCGACGGTGGTCGCGCGGCTCGGGCACGTCGCCGAAGGGGTGCCCTGCGCGCAGGCGGCCGAGACGCTGGCGCGCGAGCGCGGCGTCGAGATGCCGATCGTCTCGGCGGTGAACGCCGTGCTGGCCGGTCGCCAGCGCGCGCGCGACGCGGTGCTGGCGCTGCTCTCGCGCGAGCCGCGCGCCGAGCGCGACGGACGCGCATGACCCCGGTCGGGCCCCTCGCGGGTCGCCGGATCTGCGTGTTCTGCGGGGCCCGGCCCGGCCGCGACCCGAAATACCTGCAGGCGGCGCGCGACACGGGGCGGGCCATCGCGGCCCGCGGCTGGGGGCTGGTCTTCGGCGGCGGGCGCGTGGGGCTGATGGCGGCGGTCGCCGATGGCGCACTCGCGGCCGGCGGCGAGGTGATCGGGGTCATCCCGCACGCGCTGATGTCCCGGGAGCTCGGGCATGCCGGGGTCACGCGGCTCGAGATCGTCTCCGACATGGCGGCGCGCAAGCAGCGGATGATCGAGCTGTCCGACGCCTTCGTCGCGCTGCCCGGCGGGCTGGGCACGCTCGACGAGCTGTTCGAGGTGCTCACGCTGCGCCAGATCGGGCAGCACGCGAAGCCCACCGCCCTGTACAACCTGGACGGCTACTTCGATACGCTGCTCGCCGCCTGCCGCGAGTTCGTCGGGCAGGGCTTCGTGCTGCCGGGCGATATCGATCCCCTGGTCGCGGCGCCGCGCATCGACGACGCGCTCGACCGGCTGTTCAGCTGACCGCGTCGCCGGCCGCCGCGTCGGCGGCGCCCTCGAATCCCGATTGCCGCCAGGCCTCGAACACCGTCACCGCCACCGCGTTCGACAGGTTCAGGCTCCGGTTGCGCGGCCGCATCGGCAGGCGCAGGCGCCGGGCCGGATCGAACTGCGCGAGCAGCGCATCCGGCAGGCCGCGGGTCTCGGAGCCGAACACCAGGAAGTCGCCGCGCTCGAAGGCGACCTCGCTGGGCCGGCGCGTGCCGCGGGTGCTGAGCGCGAACATGCGCGCGGGACGCTCGTCGCGGAGAAAGGCGTCCCAGCCGGCGTGTACCTGCAGCGCGGCGAACTCGTGATAGTCGAGGCCGGCGCGGCGCAGCCGCGCCGAGTCGAGCGTGAAGCCGAGGGGCTCGACCAGGTGCAGCCGCGCGCCGGTGTTCGCGCACAGGCGGATCACGTTGCCGGTGTTCGGCGGGATCTCAGGATGGACCAGGACGACGTTGACGATCGGCGCGTGCATCGGCGGACGGAGTGCGGGCGACCACGCAGTTAATCACACGCGCGGCCCCGGCGCGGCGGAGCGCCTCGGCGGCCGCCTGCAGCGTCGCGCCGGTGGTCATCACGTCGTCGACCACCAGCACCGTGCGGCCTCGCAGCGCGCGCGGCGCCTCGAAGGCGCCCGACAGCGCGCGCCGGCGCTCGTGCGCGCGCA
>JBDHRX010000064.1:0-17475 GCA_039807785.1 Burkholderiaceae bacterium | reverse complement strand
GCGACGGCGGTGTCCGGCCCGGTGCGCCGTGCCGCGCTCCCGGGGGCCGGCGCGTGCGGGGCGCGCGGCAAGCCCGGGGCCGCCGGCGGCCCGTGCGGCCGGGATCGGTCGGAACGGCTGTAGAGCGGCACTCGTCGCATGCGCGGCTCCGCTGGGCTTCCGTTGGGCGATTTCCCCTGTCCGACAAGGTAGCACGCAATGCGCCGCCCTGCCGGAGCCTGCCCTGCGGGTCGCGCCACGGGCCGCGACCTTTCCGCGCCGCCGCGCGGGCGCCGGCCGCTCAGGGGTGCGGGGCAGGGTCGCCGGCGGCGGGGTCCGGGGAAGCCGGCGCGGGTTCGCCGATCAGGGCGCGGTAGGCGTGCCAGGTCGCGTGGCCCACCAGCGGCGCGGTCAGCGCCAGCAGGCCGAGCCCGAGCACCAGGCTGGCGCCGATCAGCGACACGATGAGCAGCGCCCAGAGGTAGACCGGCCCCGGGTGCGTGGCGAGGGCGCGCGCGCTCGCGAACACCGCCATCATGGTGTCGGCGCGCCGGTCGAGCATCAGCGGCACCGAGACCACCGAGATCGCGAACACCAGCGACGCGAACACGAAGCCGACCGCGCCCCACAGGCCCAGGAACTCGAGGTTCCGCAGCGACACGATCTGGCCGATCATGCCGCGCACGGTCGGGTACTCGGTGGTCGACGCCAGCGCGAACAGCACCACCGAGACGCGCGCCCAGACGATCATCGCGAACGTGAGGATCGCCGCGAAGAAGGCGATCGCGCCGGGGTTGCGCCGCCAGCAGACCAGCGAGCGCGCCAGGCTGGCCGGCTCGCCGCGCTCGCGCTGGCGCGACAGTTCGTACAGGCCGGCGCAGACGAACGGGCCGAGCAGGAAGAAGCCCGCGGTCAGGCCCATCGTCAGCTGCCACCGGGTCTCGTAGACGACGTGGATGGTCGCGCCCATCAGCGTGAACAGCAGGCCGTAGAACAGCCCGCGGAAGCGCGTGGCGACGAGGTCCGCCCAGCCCAGCGCGAGCCAGCGCAGCGGCGCCGACAGCGGCACCTGGGCGCGCACCGGGGGCGGGGCGGAACGGACCGGGGGGGCGGGGTCGGGGGGCATCGGGATCGCCGGGAAGCGGAGCGGCGCATTATGCCGCCCCGGCCGCCGCCGGGCGAGCCCCCGGGCCGCCGGAAGCGTCCGCGCGGCCCGATAGAATGAGCGATTTGCCGAAGCTTCGAGGACATTCGCGATGAGCATTCAGACCGTAGGAATCATCGGCGCCGGCACCATGGGCAACGGGATCGCCCAGGCCTGCGCGGCGTCCGGCATCGATGCCGTGATGCAGGACGTGAGCGAGGCCGCGCTCGAGCGCGGCCTGAAGACGGTGTCGGGCTCGCTCGACCGGCTGGTGAAGAAGGGGTCGATCGACGCGGCGCGCCGGCAGGAGATCCTGGCCCGGATCCGCACCACGACGCGCGCCGACGACCTCGCCGCCGTCGACCTGGTGATCGAGGCGGCGACCGAGAACGAGGAACTGAAGACCCGGATCCTGAAGAACCTCGAGGGGATCGTGAGGCCGTCGGCGATCGTCGCGACCAACACCTCGTCGATCTCGATCACCCGGCTCGCGGCCGCGCTGCACCATCCCGAGCGCTTCGTCGGGATGCACTTCTTCAACCCGGTGCCGGTGATGGCGCTGGTCGAGATCATCCGCGGGCTGCGCACCTCGGAGGACACGGTGGCGGCGGTCACCGGGCTGGCGCAGCGGCTCGGCAAGACGCCGATCGGCGTGAAGAACAGCGCCGGCTTCGTCGTGAACCGGATCCTCTGCCCGATGATCAACGAGGCGATCTTCGCGCTGCAGGAGGGCCTGGCGAGCGCCGAGGAGATCGACGCCGGCATGAAGCTCGGCTGCAACCATCCGATCGGGCCGCTCGCGCTGTGCGACCTGGTCGGGCTGGACGTCGAGCTCGCGGTGATGGAAGTGCTCTACACGAACTTCAACGACCCGAAATACCGTCCCGCCCCGCTGCTGCGCGAGATGGTCGACGCGGGGATGCTCGGGCGCAAGGCCGGGCGCGGGTTCTACCGCTACGACGCCTGACCGGCGGGTGCGCGGGCCCGGCCTAGTCGCCGAACTCGCGCAGGCCCTCGATCGACAGCACGGTCACGCCGCCGTACTCGACCTTCAGCAGGCCGCTGCCCTCGAGGCGGCGCAGCGCCTGGTTCACGCGCTGGCGCGACAGCCCCATCAGGTAGCCGATCTCGCCCTGCGAGATCTCGAGCTTGGGGCCCAGCCCCGGATGGAGCAGCGGGTTGAACAACTGCGCCAGGCAGCGCGCGACCCGCGCGTCGGGCTCGAGCAGGCGGTCGACCTCGACCGTGCCGATGAACTGCCCGAGCCGCTCGTTCAGCTGCACCAGCAGGTAGCGGTTGAACGCGATGCTGGTGTCGAGCAGCCACTCGAAGGTGGCGCGCGGCAGGTACGCGATCCGGCTTTGCCGCAGCGCAACGGCGTCGTAGCGGCGCGGCTCGTCCTTGAGCATCGAGCCTTCCCCGAACCAGCCGCCGGGCGCGATGCCGGTGAGCGTGACCGCCTTGCCGCGGGCTGAGACGTTGCTGATCTTGACCAGGCCCTCGATCACGCCGACCCAGTGCTCGACCTGCTCGCCCTTGCGGCAGACGAAGCCGCCGCAGGGCACCTGGCGTTCGACGAGGTCCTGGCGCAGGCGCGCGTGCTGCGCCGCATCAAGCCGGCGCATCCACGGCGACAGGTCGAGCAGGTCTTCGAAGGCGCTCAACCGCGGGCCTCCCTGTTTTCCCTGAGTTTGTCGGATGGATGACAACTATACTGCGCGCCCTGCCTTAGACTGGCCCAGGCATCGCGAGGCCGGCATCCCGGCGCGCGTCGACGGCCCGGGGGCGCACTGGTGCAAGGCGAAGCTTCACCGATTCTCGAGGCGCAGGACATCTCGCTGCAGTTCGGCGGGGTGAAGGCCCTGAGCGACGTGAGCTTCCAGGTGCGGCCGGGCGAGCTGTTCTCGATCATCGGCCCGAACGGCGCGGGCAAGACCTCGATGCTGAACTGCGTCTCGGGGCGCTACGCGCCGACGGCCGGCCGGATCGTCTTCAAGGGGCGCGACATCACGCGCCTTACGCCCAACCAGCGCGCCCCGCTCGGGCTCGGCCGGACCTTCCAGAACCTCGCGCTGTTCAGCCACATGACGGTGCTCGACAACATCATGGTCGGGCGCCATCACCTGATGCGCAACAACTTCCTCAGTGGCGCGCTGTACTGGGTCGGCGGCGCCCAGCGCGAGGAGCTCGAGCACCGGCGCCACGTCGAGGACATCATCGACTTCCTCGAGATCAGCCACATCCGCAAGGCGGTCGCCGGCACCCTGTCGTACGGTCTGCGCAAGCGCGTCGAGCTGGGCCGCGCGATCGCGGTCAAGCCCGACCTGATCCTGCTCGACGAACCGATGGCCGGCATGAACCTCGAGGAAAAGGAGGACATGGCGCGCTACATCGTCGACCTCAACGAGGAATGGGGGATGACGGTGATCATGATCGAGCACGACATGGGCGTCGTCATGGACATCTCGCATCGCGTGATGGTGCTCGACTTCGGGCGCGTGATCGCCGACGGCCTGCCGCACGAGATCATGGGCAACGAGCACGTCAAGCGCGCCTACCTCGGCGTCGAGGACGAGGCGGGAGCCGCCTGAATGCAGCCCGAGTACGGCGACGTCGTCCTGCACGACACCTTCCCGAAGCTGCTGGCGCACAACGCCGCCCGCTGGCCCGGCGAGATCGCGCTGCGCGAGAAGGAATTCGGCATCTGGAACGAGTACACCTGGGCCGACTACCTGGCGCGGGTGCGGGAGATCGCCCTCGGCCTGCACGGGCTGGGGGTGCGGCGCGGCGAAACGGTGAGCTTCATCGGCAAGAACCGCCCCGAGATGCTCTGGGGCGAGATCGCCGCGCACGCGATCGGCTGCATGACGCTGGGCATCTACCACGACGCGCTGAACCAGGAGGTCGCCTACCTGCTCGATTACGCGCAGGTGCGGATCGTGCTGGCCGAGGACGAGGAGCAGGTCGACAAGCTGCTCGAGGTCGCCGAGACCTCGGCGACGCGGATCGACCGGATCATCTATTTCGATCCGCGCGGCATGCGCAAGTACGACGATCCCCGGCTGATGAGCTGGGAGGCGCTCAAGGCGGTGGCCGCCCGGGTCGAGGCCGCCGACCCGGGGCGCTTCGAGGCCGAGGTCGCCCAGGGCCGGGGCGAGGATGTCGCCGTGCTGTGCACCACTTCCGGCACCGTCTCGAACCCGAAGCTGGCGATGCTGCAGTCGGGTCCCTTCCTCTCGCACTGCCTGGCCTACCTGCGCGCCGACCCGAAACTGCCCACCGACGACTACGTCTCGGTGCTGCCGCTGCCGTGGATCATGGAGCAGGTCTACGCGGTCGCGCAGGCGCTGATCTCGCGCATCACCGTGAACTTCGTCGAGGAGCCCGAGACCATGATGGCCGACCTGCGCGAGATCGGGCCGACCTTCGTCCTGCTCGCGCCGCGCGTCTGGGAGCAGATCGCCGCCGACGTCCGCGCGCGCATCATGGACGCCACGCCGTTCAAGCAGCGCATGTTCGCGTGGGGCATGAAGCTCGGGCTGGCGGCGCTCGATCGCCGCGGCCGCTCGCGGCTGGCCGAGCTGATCCTGTTCAGGCCGCTGCGCGACCGGCTCGGCTTCACCTACCTCAAGTCGGCGGCCACCGGCGGCGCGGCGCTGGGGCCCGACACGTTCCGCTTCTTCCAGGCGATGGGCGTGCCGCTGCGGCAGATCTACGGCCAGACCGAGCTGTCGGGCGCGTACACGATCCACCGGCCGGACGACGTCGACTTCGACAGCGTGGGCATCCCCTTCGATACCTCCGAGGTGCGCATCGACCACCCGGACGCCAACGGCGTCGGCGAGATCGTGGCGCGCAGCGCCGGCACCTTCCTCGGCTTCTACCGCAACGAGGAAGCCACCCGCGCCGACCTGCGCGACGGCTGGATGCATACCGGCGACGCCGGCTACATCAAGAAGGAGAACGGCCACCTGGTGGTGATCGACCGCATCAAGGACCTCGCCATCACGTCGACCGGCACCCGCTTCTCGCCGATGTACATCGAGAACAAGCTGAAGTTCTCGCCGTTCATCGCCGAGGCGGTGATCCTCGGGCACGACAAGCCCTACCTGACGGCGATCATCTGCATCCGCTACTCGATCGTCGCCAAGTGGGCCGAGCAGCGCGGCATCGCGTTCACCAACTACACCAGCCTCGCCGCCCAGCCGCGCGTCTACCGGCTGCTGCGCGAGGAGGTCGAGAAGGTCAACGCCGCGCTGCCGGAGCCCCAGCGCATCCACCGCCTGGCGCTGCTCTACAAGGAGCTCGACGCCGACGACGGCGAGCTCACGCGCACCCGGAAGGTGCGCCGCGGCGTCATCAACGAGAAGTACGCCGACATCATCGAGGCGATCTACGGCGACCGGGACGCGGTGCACGTCGACACGACGATCACCTTCCAGGACGGCACCGTGTCGCGCATCCGCACCGACCTGGTGCTCGAGACCCTGATCGAGCCGCCGCGGCCGGCCCGGCCGGCGCCCGCCGGGGCCGCCGAACTGGAGACGCGATGAATACCGACCTGCTGGTCCAGCTGCTGGTCAACGGCGTCATCATCGGCACGCTCTACGGCGTGGTGGCGATGTGCTTCGTGCTGATCTACAAGTCGACCCAGATCGTCAACTTCGCGCAGGGGGAGTTCCTGCTGATCGGCGCCTGGGTCTGCTGGTGGATGCTCACCTACTGGCAGCTCCCGTTCTGGATCGGGTTCCCGATCACGCTCGCGTTCATGATGGTGTTCGGGATCCTGCTGCAGGTGATCGTGCTCCGGCCGATGATCGGCGAGCCGATCATCTCGGTGATCATGGTGACGATCGGCCTGTCGATCTTCTTCCAGGCGATGATGAAGTGGATCTTCGGCGTCTGGGCGAAGCCCTATCCCGAGGTCTTCGGCACGAAGGCGGTCAACGTGCTCGGCCTGAACGTGCAGACGCCGTACATCATGTCGATGCTGATCTCGCTGCTGATCATGGCGGGCTTCGCCTGGTTCTTCAAGTTCTCGCGCCTGGGCCTGGCGATGCGCGCCACCGCGTTCAACCAGCAGGTCGCGCAGAGCCTCGGCATCTCGGTGAAGTCGGTGTTCGCGATGGCCTGGGCGATCTCGGCGATGGTCTCGGCGCTGGCCGGGGTGGTCGTCGGCATGGTCAACGGCGTGTCGTCGGCGCTGTCGTTCTTCGGCATCAAGGTGTTCCCGGTGGTGATCCTCGGCGGGCTCGACTCGATCGTGGGCGCGATCCTCGGCGGGCTGATCATCGGCGTGCTCGAGAACCTGGCCGAGTTCGTCGACAGCCAGTACCTGAACCTGGGCAACCTGTACACCGTCGCGCCGTTCTACGCGCTGATCGTCATCCTGATGATCAAGCCGTACGGGCTGTTCGGCACCAAGCAGATCGAGAGGGTCTGAGTGTCCTCCACCTCGTCCGCGCTGATCCCCTGCGGCCAGTTCAAGACCGCGTACCGCCGCGACACGACGATCTTCCCGACGCCGGCGACGCGGGCGGTCGCGATCGCCGCGGTGGTGCTGCTGTGCCTGGCGCCGCTGCAGATCGGCGGGGTCGAGCTGCTCAGCAAGTACCAGCTCAACCTGCTGATCCAGATCGGCTACTACGGGATCGCCGCGCTGGGCATCAACATCCTGGTCGGCTTCACCGGGCAGATCTCGCTCGGCCACGCGGCGTTCTTCGGGTTCGGCGCGTTCGCGTCGGCGTGGCTGAACAACTCGTTCGGCGTGCCGGTGTTCTGGGCGATCCCGCTGGCCGGCGTCCTGACGACGCTGGTCGGGCTGCTGTTCGGCATCCCGGCGGCGCGCATCAAGGGGCTGTACCTCGCGATCGCCACGTTCGCGGCGCAGTTCATCCTCGAGGACTTCTTCGCCCGCGCGAAGTGGTTCACCGGCGGCTCCGCGGGGACGATGGCGCAGCCGTTCAGCCTCCTCGGGCACGACATCGACACCGACCGGGGCTACTTCTACGTCGTGCTCGCCTGGGTCGTGGTGATGTACCTGCTCGGCACGAACCTGCTGCGCAGCCGCGACGGGCGCGCGTTCATCGCGGTGCGCGACCACTACCTGTCGGCCGAGGTGATGGGGATCAACCTCACCCGCTACCGCGTGCTCTCGTTCGGCATCTCGGCGTTCTACGCGGGGATCGGCGGCGCGCTGTTCGGGCACTACCTCGGCTACGTGTCCTCCGAGGCGTTCACCATCCTGCTGTCGATCCAGTTCCTCGGCATGATCATCATCGGCGGGCTGGGCAGCGTGATGGGCACCCTGCTCGGCACCGCGTTCATGGTGCTGCTGCCCGAGGGCATCGGCGCGCTGTCGCGTGGCGTCGGCGACGTGTTCCCGGCGCTGGTCGAGGGGCTCGCCTTCGTCAAGGAGGGCGCGATCGGGCTGGTGATCGTCCTGTTCCTGATCTTCGAGCCCGACGGGCTCGCGCATCGCTGGAAGATGATCAAGACGTACTGGAAGCTGTACCCGTTCTCTTACTAGCAACGATTCCCAGTGAGGAGCACTGCAATGAAGCGTACCCTGTTCTCCGGCGCGGCCGCGGCCGCGCTCCTGCTCGGCGCCGGCCCGGCCGCCGCCCAGGGCATCTTCGTCGGCCATGTCGCCGACTACACCGGCGCCACCTCGGACGTCGGCAAGCCCTACGGGCAGGGCGTGGCCGACGCGCTGGCCTACGTGAACGCGCACGGCGGCGTGAACGGCAAGAAGATCGAGTTCGAGACGGTCGACTACAGCTACGAGATCCCGCGCGCGATCGCCACCTACAAGAAATGGACCGGATCGAAGAAGGTGGCGGCGATCCAGGGCTGGGGCACCGGCGATACCGAAGCGCTGGTGAGCTTCGTCGCGAAGGACGAGATCCCGTATTTCTCGGCCTCGTACTCGGGCCACCTCACCGACCCGTCCGGCCAGGGCAAGCACGGCTCCAAGCCGGCGCCGTACAACTTCTTCTACGGGCCGTCGTACACCGACGGCTGCCGCGCGCTGGTGCAGTGGGCCGCCGCCGACGCGAAGAAGAAGGGCATCGCCGCGCCGAAGTTCGTGCACATGGGCGACAACCACCCGTACCCGAACGCGCCGAAGGCCGCCTGCGGCGAGTACGCGAAGGAGATGGGTTTCGCGACCGTGCCGCCGATCCAGTACTCGCTCAAGCCCGGCGACTTCAAGGCCCAGTGCCTGAGCCTGAAGGAGTCCGGCGCCAACTACGCGTTCCTGGCCAACACCGGCGGCTCGACGATCTCGCTGCTGAAGTCGTGCGAGACGGTCGGCGTGGACGCCCAGTTCATGGGCAACGTCTGGGCGATGGACGAGAACGCGCTGAAGGCCGCGGGCGACGCCGCCAACGGCGTGGTGTTCGTGGTGGGCGCGGCCGACTGGCAATCGACGGCGCCCGGCATGAAGACGGTGCGCGAGATCTCGAAGGGCTCGGACGCCTCGGGCAGCCAGTACCGCGCGGTGCACTACATGCGCGGCATCTGCTCGGTCTACTACATGCGCGACGCGATGGTCGCGGCCGACAAGGCGGGCGGCGTCACCGGCCCGAACATCAAGAAGGCGATGGAGCAGATGAAGGACCACGTCCCGGCCGAGCTGCAGGGCGTGTGCATCCCGTCCACCTGGACCGGCACCGACCACCGCGGCACGACCACGGTGTCGATCTACCAGGCCAGCTCGAAGGGCGGCGCGCAGGGCATCGCCAAGATCGGCGAATCGGTGATCCCGCGCAAGCCGGAGTGGCTCGGCTGGTGAGCGGGGCAGGCCGGCCTTCCGCCGCCGTTCGCGGCGCGGAAGGCGGGCCGCCGGCCGCCGCGGACACGCGAACATGGTCGAAGCGCAACCGAATCGGGCGGCCCGGGACGCCGCCGCCGGCACCCCGATCCTGACGGTCAACAACATCGAGGTCGTCTACGACGAGGTGATCCTGGTGCTGCGCGGCGTCAGCCTCTCGGTTCCCGAGGGCCAGATCGTCGCGCTGCTCGGCCCCAACGGAGCCGGCAAGTCGACCACCCTGAAGGCGATCTCGGGACTGCTGCGCACCGAGGACGGCGAGGTGACGCGCGGCAACGTCACCTTCATGGGCGAGGAGATCGCCAACATGGCGCCCGAGCAGATCGTGCGCCGGGGCATCTTCCAGGTGATGGAGGGGCGGCGCATCGTCGAGGACATGACGGTGATCGAGAACCTGCGCCTGGGCGCCTACACGCGGCGCGACGGCGACCTGCGCCGCGACCTCGACATGGTGTTCGACTTCTTCCCGAGGCTGCGCGAGCGCACCGGGCTCGCAGGCTACCTGTCGGGCGGCGAGCAGCAGATGCTCGCGATCAGCCGCGCGCTGATGGCCAGGCCGAAGATGATCCTGCTCGACGAGCCGTCGATGGGGCTGTCGCCGCTGCTGGTGAAGGAGGTGTTCGGGATCATCCGCCAGCTCAACCGCGAGCTGGGCATCACCATCCTGCTGGTCGAGCAGAACGCGCGCATGGCGCTGCAGGCGGCCAGCTACGGGTACATCATGGAGTCGGGCAAGATCGTGCTCGACGGCCCGCAGGCCAGCCTCGTCGACAACGAGGATGTCCGGGAGTTCTACCTGGGGGGCGGCGAGGAACGTCGCTCGTTCAAGAACCTCAAGTCCTACAAGCGCCGCAAGCGCTGGCTATGAGCGCCTACTACGACAGCCTCGAGACCCGTCCCGCCGAGGCGCGGGAGGGCGCGCTGATGGCCCGGCTGCCCGGGCTGGTCGAGCATGCGATGGCGCACGCCCCCGGCTGGGCCCGGCTGCTCGCCGGCGTGCAGCCGCGCGCGATCGCCTCGCGCAAGGCGCTGGCCGCGCTGCCGGTGCTGCGCAAGGGCGACCTGAAGACGCTGCAGGAGCGGGACCCGCCCTTCGGCGGCCTGTGCACCGTCGAGCCGGGCCGGCTCGGCCGCCTGTTCATGTCGCCCGGCCCGATCTTCGATCTCGAAGGGGCGCGCGAAGACCCCTGGCGCGCCGCGCGCGCGCTGTACGCCGTCGGGATCCGCCCGGGGCACGTGGTCCAGAACTGCTTCGGCTACCACCTGACCCCCGGGGCCTGGATGATCGACGGCGCCGCGCGCCGGCTCGGCTGCGCGGTGATCCCGGCCGGCATCGGCCAGACCGAGCAGCAGATCGACCTGATCCGCCGCTTCCGGCCCGACGCCTATGCCGGCACGCCCTCGTTCCTGCGGATCATCGTCGAGAAGGCGCGCGAGCTCGCGCTCGACATCTCGACGCTGCGGCGCGCGCTGCTCGCCGCCGAGGCGCTGCCGCCCAGCCTGCGCGCGTGGTTCCACGAGCAGGGCATCGAGACGGTGCTGCAGTGGTACGGCACCGCCGACCTCGGCCTGGTCGCCTACGAGTCGAGCGCGATGGAGGGCATGATCCTCGACGAGGACCTGATCCTCGAGATCGTGCGTCCCGGGACCGGCGAGCCGGTCCCGGACGGCGAGGTGGGCGAGATCGTCGTCACCAGCTTCAATCCCGAGTACCCGCTGATCCGTTTCGGCACCGGCGATCTCTCCGCGGTGCTGCCCGGGATCTCGCCCTGCGGCCGCACCAACGTGCGCATCCGCGGCTGGCTCGGCCGCGCCGACCAGACCACCAAGGTGCGCGGGATGTTCGTGCATCCCGGGCAGGTGGCCGAGATCGTCCGGCGCGAGCCGGCGGTGGCGCGCGCCCGGCTGGTCGTCGAGGGCGAGATGGCCGACGACCGGATGACGCTGCGCTGCGAGGTCGACCCCCGGACGGCGGCGGGCGACGGGCCGGCGCTCGCGGCGCGGCTCGCCGGCCTGGTGCGCGAGGTCACCCGGCTGCGCGGCGAGGTCGAGCTGGTGGCGCCCGGCAGCCTGCCGAACGACGGCAAGGTCATCGAGGACGCGCGCAAGTACGACTGAGGCGGCCGGACCCGGCCGCGCCGGCCTTCACCGCGCCGGCCTTCAGACCACCGGCTCGGCCAGCATCTCGCCGAAGCGCACCACCCGGTTGCGGCCCTCGGTCTTGGCGCGGTACACGCAGTGGTCCGCGTGCACCAGCACCCGCTCGAGCGACTCGGCGTCCGCCACCGGCACGGCGCCGATGCTGGCGGTCAGCACGATGGTCGACGCGCCGGCGCGCATCGGCGTCGCCTCGAGCGCGCGGCGCAGCGCGTCGATGGTGCGGTTGGCGTCGGGGATGCTGCCGCTGCGGATCAGCGCGCAGAACTCCTCGCCGCCGTAGCGGCCGAGCAGGCCCGAGTGGCTCAGCGCCTTCTTCAGCACCCGTGCCGCGTGCCGCAGCGCGAGGTCGCCGACCGAGTGGCCGAAGCGGTCGTTCACCGACTTGAAGTGGTCGAGGTCGATCATCAGCAGGTGGTGGACCGTGCCGGGCGTCTGCGGTCCGCGCAGGCGCTCGCGCGAGAGCTCGAAGAATCGACGCCGCGAGTGCAGGCCGGTGAGCTCGTCGGTCGTCGCGCGCCGGTGCAGCTCGCCCGAGATGCGGGCGTGCAGCATCATCTGGACGATCATCGCGAGCCCGACCGGGCTGAGCGCGAACAGTAGGCCGAAGCCGACCTGCGGGGGGCTCGGGGCGAGCACGCCGCCGGCGGTCGAGTGCACGCCGAGGAGCGTGGCGGCGCCGCGCAGCAGGTGGACCACCGCGTAACCGGTGAAGAAGGTGGCGAGCGTGCGCACGTAGGGCTGGTGGCCGTAGGCGCCGGAGCGCCGGATCGCGACCACGCAGGCGCCGATCCCGAGGCACTGGACCACCGAGGTCGCCAGCACCCGCGCCGCGACGTTTTCGGGGGCGCTGCCGAGCCAGGCCCACAGCAGCGCGAGGCCGGCGAACTGGGCGCCGAGCGACCACGCCGGCTGGCGCGAGCCGAACAGGCGCAGCGTCGCGTCGGTCATCAGCACCACTCCGGCCGAGACCAGCCAGTTGGTGCCGACGTAGCTCATCCAGTCCGGGGCGATGGTGCCGCGCGCCGCGAGCAGCGTCAGGCCGGTCGCCATGCAGACCAGCGCCATGGCGTAGCGATGCATCGCCGCCGCCGCGGGCGGGTACAGGCGCGCCAGGCCGGCGAACGCCATCGCACCCAGCGCGGTCGTGCAGGCGCCCACGAGAAAAATGGTGCGCAGGTCGAACATGGCTGTCATCCTTGCCAGCGTAGCGGCCCCGGTCGCCTGCCGGTGACGCCCCGGCGCGGCGCCCGACGGGCGGAGCATCCGGTCGGAGGAGCGAGCGGGGGCGCCGACCCGCGGCGCGGTGCAGTGTTGCGCGCGCGATGCACCGCCTCGGCATGCGCCGCGGCCCGGCCGCCAGGGGCGCAGCGTCGCGCGCGCGGCGCCGCGCCGGCGGGGTGCTAGCATCCCGGGAACAGGAGATGCCCGTGCCCGAGACGCCCACCGTCTATGCCTTCGAAGGGGTCGTCCCGGTGATCGACCCGTCGGCCTGTGTCCATCCGTCCGCGGTGCTGATCGGCGACGCGATCGTCGGCCCCGGCTGCTATGTCGGCCCCGGGGCGGTGCTGCGCGGCGACTTCGGCCGCATCGTGCTCGAGCGCAACGCGAACCTGCAGGACAACTGCGTGGTGCACTCGCGGCCCGATTTCGATTGCGTGATGGAAGAGGAGAGCCACATCGGGCACGGCGCGGTGATCCACTGCGCCCGGATCGGCCGCGATGCGATGGTGGGCATCAACGCGGTGGTGATGGACCGGGCGACGATCGGCGCGCAGGCGATCGTGGCCGCGATGTCGTTCGTGAAGGTCGGCATGCAGGTGGCGCCGCGCACGCTGGTGGCCGGCGTGCCGGCCCGGGTGCTGCGTTCGCTGAGCGACGACGACGTCTACTGGAAGCGCGAGGGCACGCGCCTGTACATCGAGCTCGCCCAGCGCTGCCGCGCCGGGCTGGTGCCGGCCGCGCCGCGGACCGCGCCCGAGGCCGACCGCGGGCGCGTGCAGTGGGCGTTGGGAGAGTCGCGCTTCGAGAAGGCCGCCCGGAAGGTGTAAGCGGGCGCATACTTCTGTCTGGGCGGGCAAAGGCGCGGGCCTTCGCGAGCGCCGCACGGTTCGGATTCGACCGTCTCGAACGCTGCCAGAGCGGCAGGCCCTGGGGGTGGCGGGCGGGGGCCGGAGGGGGCCGGCGCGGGGGTGCGAGCGTCTGCGGCGCCGAGCAGCACAGTCTCGGGGGCGGCGCGCGCAGCGCGCCTCGTCAATCATTCTCGCGGCGACTGTCTGAGCGCAGCGCGCAAAGCGCGCGGAGCGAGTCTCGCCGCGCGCCCCCGAGGCGAGCAGCGCAAGGGCAGTCGGTGCGCAGCACCGACCGCCGCACCCGCTCGCACCCCCGCGCCGGCCCCCTCCGGCCCCCGCCCGCCACCCCCAGGGCCTGCCGCGACGCGCCGAGCCAGGCCAGACCAGACCAAGCCCCGTCAGCCGTTCGATACCCAGATCCCGTCGCGCCGCAACTGCCCCTGCTCGACCAGCTCGCCGACCGCCCAGTCCAGCGCGGCGGCGAACTCCATCCCCAGCAGCGCCGCGGTGCGCCGCATCACGACGGCCCCGGACAAGCGCTCGGCCAGCCGCGCCGCCTCGACGCGCTCGAGGTCGAGCAGCAGGAACTTCACCATCACCTTCAGCGCATGGCGCGCGTGGCGGCGCGGATCGGCGCGCATCGCCTCCAGGCGCGTGAACGCCCGGCCGAGCGCGCCGCGCGGGTCGGCGAACGCCCGGCCGTGGCCCGGCAGCACCGCGCGGACCGGCAGCGTCGCGATCAGCTCGAGCAGCGCCTGCTGCTCGGCGAAGCCCGACTGGCCGTCGAGCTCCGGGAAGATCAGGCCGAAGCCGTGCTCCCACAGCGCATCGGCCGCGATCAGCAGGCCTTCGCGCTCGCAGTGGAAGATCAGGCTCTTCGGATCGTGCCCCGGCGCGGCCAGCGCGCGCCAGTCGAGCCCGCCCAGCCGCAGCGTGTCGCCCGGCGCCAGCGTGGCGGTGTGACGGAAGCGGTCGCAGCGCTGGCCGGTAGCCGAGTGAGTGAGCGCTTCCCTATCCCAGGCCGCGACATCGGCGGCGCTGGCCTGGGGAACCGTGATCGAGCCGCCGAAGGCCCGCGACAGCGCGTGGTTGCCGCCGCAGTGGTCCGAGTGCAGGTGGGTGTTGACGATGCCGGCGAGCCGCACCGGATGCCCGGCTGCCGCGCCGGCGTCGTCGAGGAGGCGCCGCATCAGGGCGACCGTGAGCGCGGCATGCTTGACGTAGCCGGTGTCGACCACGATCGCGGCATCATCCTCGATGCCGACGACCTGGTTCGACGACAGCCAGTCGCGTTCGATGAAGCGCAGCGAGGCGGGCAGCGTGACCGGCGGCCCGGCGGCGCTGGCGCTTGCCGGGGCCACGCTCATCGGCCCGTGCCGCGCGACGCCGCGACCGGTTTCGGCGCGGCGATCCGTGCCGCGCGTCTCGCTTCGATCGCCGTCCAGACCGCACGCTTCGCCTCGTCGCCGAACGCCCCCCAGCCGGCGATCTCGTCCAGGCTGCGCAGGCAGCCCTCGCACAGGCCGCTGGCCGGGTCGATCCGGCAGATCGAGATGCAGGGAGAAGGAACCGGCCCGTTCCGCATCAGGCGGTCTTGCATTCGGCCGCGCGCGCCTGCCGCGCGGCGAGCGCGTTGCCGGCGCGCGACTGGCTGCGCCGGCCGAGCCGGGCGGAGATCCACTGGCCGGCGTCGACCAGCCGGTCGAGATCGATGCCGGTCTCGATGCCGAGCCCATGCATCAGGTAGACCACGTCCTCGGTGGCGACGTTGCCGGTGGCGCCCTTCGCGTACGGGCAGCCGCCCAGGCCGGCGACCGAGGCGTCGAACCGCTCGATGCCGCAGCGCAGGCTCGCCGCCACGTTGGCGATCGCCTGGCCGTAGGTGTCGTGGAAGTGTCCCGACAGCTGCTCGCGCGGCACCGCGCGGGTGACCGCGTCGAACACGCGCTCGACCTGTCCCGCGGTGCCCACGCCGATGGTGTCGGCGATGCCGATCTCGTCGCAGCCGAGCGCGCGCAGCCGCTGCGAGACGTCGACCACCGCCGCCACCGGCACCTCGCCCTGGTACGGGCAGCCGAAGGCCACCGAGACCGCGGCGCGCAGGCGCAGGCGGTTCGCCCTGGCCGCCTGGGCGACCGGGCGGAAGCGCTCGATGCTCTCGGCGATCGAGCAGTTGATGTTGCGCATCGAGAATGCTTCGCTCGCGGAGGCGAAGATCACCACTTCGTCGGCACCGGCGGCCAGCGCGCCTTCGAAGCCTTTCATGTTCGGCGTGAGCACCGAGATCCGTACGCCCTGCGGGCGCGGCAGCCGCGCCATCACCTCGGCGGCGTCGGCCATCTGCGGTACCCACTTCGGCGAGACGAACGAGGTGGCCTCGAGCTGGCGCACGCCGGCGCCGAGCAGGCGCTCGCACAGCTCGACCTTCACGTCGGTCGAGACCGGTTGCGACTCGTTCTGCAGCCCGTCGCGAGGACCGACCTCGGTGATCAGGACCCGGGAGGGCAGTGTCATGGCGACTCCGGACGGGGGACGCAGGGTCCCTGGACGATTCCGATTCTACTGCCACGCCCGTGGCGAGGCGCGCCGCCGCGCGACGCCGCACGCCGCCGCGCGACGCCGCGCGACACGCCGCATGCCGCATGCCGGTCACCGCCGTCGCCATGCTGCGGCCGGCGCTGCGCTCACGCGCGGACGATCGTCGTGTCGACAGGCCCTAGTAGCCGCGTTGCCGGTCGACCGTTCCACCGACCGCCAGTCCCTGCTCGAGCCGGCGCAGCTTGTCGGCGATCTGCACCACCGATTCCTCCACCTGCGTGACCCCCGAGATGTGCGGCGTGATGCGGATCTTCGGATGCGTCCAGAACGGGTGCGCCGGGGGCAGCGGCTCGTGCCGCAGGGCATCGAGCGTCGCGCCGGACAGGTGGCCCTGGTCGAGCGCATCGAGCAGCGCCTGCTCGACCAGGAGTCCGCCGCGCGCCACGTTGATCAGCCAGGCGCCGCGCGGCAGCCAGGACAGGCGTTCGGCATCGAACAGGTCGGTCGATGCCGGCGTGAGCGGCAGCAGCAGGATCGCGATCCGGCAGCCCGACAGGAACTCGCGCAGGCCCTGCGATGCATCGAAACACGCGATGCCTTCGATCCGCCTGGGACGCTGCGCATAGCCGCGCACCGGAAAACCTGCCGCCGCGATCGTCGTGGCCGCCTGCACGCCCAGTACGCCGAGCCCCACGATGCCCACCGGCCAGGCCGACGGCGGGTCGACGCGCAGGCTGCCCCACACGGCCGCGCGCTGCTGCGCCTCGAAGTCGGCGCTGCGGCGCTGCATCCGCAGCACCTCGTGCAGGCAGTATTGAGCGATCTGTGTGCCCATGCCCGCATCCTCGAGCCGCACCAGCGGCAGCGCGGCCGGCAGGCCCGGATGGCCGAGCAGGTGGTCGACGCCGGCCGCGGTGCTGAAGAACGCGCGCAGGCGCGGTTGCCGCGCGAAGAAGCCGTCGGGCGCCTTCCAGCCGACTGCATAGTCGGCCGGCGGCCCGTCGCCGTCGCGCGACGCGAACACCTCGGCCTCGGGCAGGTGCGCCGACAGCGCCGCGACCCAGCGGGCGCCGTTGTCGGGGTCGGGGTGGGTGATGGCGATGCGGATCGGCATGGTGCGCAGGACGGGGTCGGGGTAGGGGGGCGGGTCGTCACGGCCGGGGCCGGCCCCGGCGCGGGACGATCGCGGCGTGAACCGGGCTAGTGCCGCGGCGCGAATTCGATCAGTTGCGCCCCTTCCGGGACCTGGTCGCCCACCGCGTAGCGGATCGTCGCGACCTCGCCGTCGGCCGGCGCGCTGATGGTGTGCTCCATCTTCATCGCCTCCATGACCAGCAGCGGCTCGCCGCGCGCGACCCGGGCTCCCGGGGCCACCATCAGCGCGATCACCTTCCCGGGCATCGGGGCGGTGAGCCGCGCGTCGTCGGAGTCGGTCTCGCCGACGTGGGCGAGCGGCGGCGAATAACCCAGCACGAGATGACCGTCGGCGGCGAACAGGTGCAGCGTCTCGCCGTCGAGCACGACGCCGGCGTCGAACGCCCGCTCGCCGGCCTGGCCGCGCAGGCGCCCTGCGGGCGAGCGGTGCACGCCGGTGACCTCGAGCGCTGCGTCGCCGTCGCGCACGATCCAGCCGCCGGCGGCGTACTCCACCTCGACCGGGCAGGGTTCGCCCGCGGCGCCGAACGGCAGCACGCGGCGCAGCCGGCCGGCGGCGCGCCAGCCGCTGCGCGCGTTCCACGGATCGGCGCGGC
>JBDHRX010000204.1:0-2736 GCA_039807785.1 Burkholderiaceae bacterium | reverse complement strand
CGGACAGCATCGTGATGCGCGGCGCCTCGATCCTCGACAACGAGGCCGAGGCCGACCGGCACCGGGTGATCACCGAGGCGGTCCATGCGCACGGCGGCAAGATCTGCGTGCAGATCCTGCACACCGGGCGTTACGCCTACCTGCGCGAGCCGGTGGCGCCGTCGGCGATCAAGGCGCCGATCAACCCGGCGGTGCCGCGCGCGATGAGCGAGGCCGACATCGCCCGGACGATCGCCGACTTCGCGCAATGCGCGGCGATGGCGCGGCATGCCGGCTACGACGGGGTCGAGATCATGGGCTCCGAGGGCTACCTGATCAACCAGTTCATCGCGCCGCGCACCAATCATCGCGCCGACGGCTGGGGCGGCTGCTTCGAGAACCGCATCCGCTTCGCGCTGGAGGTGGTGCGCGCGGTCCGCGAGCGGGTGGGGCGCGAGTTCATCATCATCTTTCGCGTGTCGATGCTCGACCTGGTCGACGACGGCAGCACCTGGGACGAAGTGGTGGCGCTGGCGCAGGCGCTCGAGAAGGCGGGGGTGGACATCCTCAACACCGGGATCGGGTGGCACGAGGCGCGCATCCCGACCATCATGACCGCGGTGCCGCGCGGCGCCTTCTCGGCGGTGACGCGGCGGCTGATGGGGCAGGTCGGCATCCCGCTGATCACCTCGAACCGGATCAACGATCCGCAGGTCGCCGAGGACATCCTCGCGCGCGGCGATGCCGACATGGTGTCGATGGCGCGCCCGTTCCTCGCCGACGCCGATTTCGTCGCCAAGGCCGCCGCCGGCCGCGCCGATGCGATCAATACCTGTATCGCCTGCAACCAGGCCTGCCTGGACCACATCTTCTCGATGCAGCTCGCTTCGTGCCTGGTGAATCCCTTCGCCTGCCACGAGCTCGACGTGGAGGTGCTGCCGGCCGAGGCGCCGAAGCGGGTGGCGGTCGTCGGGGCCGGGCCGGCGGGCCTCGCGGCCGCGACGGTGCTGGCCGAGCGCGGCCACCGCGTGACGCTGTTCGACGAGGCCGCCGAGATCGGGGGCCAGTTCAACTATGCCAGGCGCATCCCGGGCAAGGAGGAGTTCGGCGAGACGCTGCGCTATTTCCGGTCCCGGCTCGAGACGCTCGGCGTCGAGTCGCGGCTCGGCCGGCGCGTGGCCGCCGCGGAGCTCGCCGGGTACGACCACGCCGTCGTGGCGACCGGGGTCGTGCCGCGCATGCCGCAGATCCCGGGGATCGGGCACCCGAGCGTGGTCGGCTACGTGGATGCGATCCTGGGGCGCAAGCCGGTGGGCCGCCGGGTCGCGCTGATCGGCGCCGGTGGCATCGGCTTCGACGTGGCGGAGCTGCTCACGCACGTCGACGCCGGCGGCGCGCTGTCGACCTATCGCGGCGAATGGGGGATCGACGTCGGCTACACCGGGAACCGGGGCGGGCTGGCCGAGCCCGAGATGCCGGCGCCGTCGCGCGAGCTGTGGCTGCTCCAGCGCAAGCCGACCAAGCTCGGCGAAGGGCTCGCGAAGACCACCGGCTGGGCGCGGCGCCTGCTGCTGCAGAAGCGCGGCGTGCACATGCTCGGCGGCTGCCAGTACCTGCGCATCGACGACGCGGGGCTGCACCTGCGCATCGGCGAGGACGAGCGGGTGCTGGAGGTGGACACGGTGGTGATCTGCGCCGGGCAGGAGCCGCGCCGCGAGCTGGTGCCGGGCCTCGAGGCGGCCGGCATCCCGTACACGCTGCTGGGCGGCGCCGACGTCGCGGTCGAGCTCGACGCGAAGCGCGCGATCTTCCAGGCGACCGAGTTCGCCGTGGAGTTCTGAGCCCGCGCCGCCGGAGCCGGGGAGGCGGCGGCCCGCGCCCCGCCGGGCCCGGGAATCACGGTGCGTGGACCGCGAGGACCAGGCGACGCAGGATGCGCCCGACCTCGCGCGATGCGCGGCTGAGCGGGTGGTGGGTCGTGGTCTTCATCATCACGCTGCGGGGCAGCTTGGGGTCGATGATGCGGCGCGCCGCGAACGACGCGTCGAACCGCTGCAGCCGCACCGAGTTCTCGCTCCAGAGCGCGTAGCAGCGCTCGCGCGAGATGATCGCGCGCTGGGCCTCGACCGAATCGGCCTCGAGCACCACGTTCAGGCGGAACCCGCGGCGGCGGGCCTCCTCGTCGACGCAGAGCCGCAGCCCGTTCGGCGAGGCCGGCAGCACCAGCGGTATCGACGCCAGCGCGCCGAAGGGCAACTCGTCGCCGTCTCCCCCGAGGTCGGGGTTGCCGACCACCATCACGTCCGACCTGGCGAGGACCTCCTGCTTGTCCAGGCCCGTCCTGCGGTAGCGGGTGACCAGCGCGATATCGACCCAGCCGTTCGACAGCCAGTCCTCGTGCTCGACGCTGAAGCTCTCCAGCAGGCGCAGCACGATGCCGGGGAACTGCCGGTGCACTTCCTCGAAGAGGTCGGCCGCCAGCATCTGCATGTACATGGTGAGGAGCGCCACCGTCACCGTGCCGGTCGGCGTGCGCGTCTGGTCGCGGATGTCGGCCGAGAACTGGTCGGCATGGGCCAGCAGCGCCCGGGCCCTCAGCAGGGTCTGCTCGCCGACCGCCGTGAGCTTCACGCCGCGACCGGTGCGGTGAAAGAGCGCGGCCTGCAGGCTGTCCTCGAGCGCGCGCAGCGCCCGGCTCACCGACGGCTGCGTCGTTCCGATGACGGCCGCCGCATGCGACAGGTTGCCCAGTTCGGC
>JBDHRX010000203.1:0-2818 GCA_039807785.1 Burkholderiaceae bacterium | reverse complement strand
CGCGGCCGCGACCAGGCTCACCGTCACCGGCGCAGGCGGCGCCGGCGGCATTCCCGCAGGCGCCGGCAGGCGCGCGCCGCGCAGCACCAGCAGGTGCCCCGCGAGCGAGAGCAGCAGGAAGACGATGAACGCCGGCGCACGCCGGCCCGATGGCGCGAGGGCACGCATCGCCGGATTCCAGGACCTGTTCATCGGTGGCCCGTCACCCTCTGCCCGTTCCCGCGCCGGGACTCAGGCGCTGCGCAACCGGGCGAGGCGCACCAGCGCGATGGTGGCCAGCGGCACCACCAGCGCGATCAGCAGCGCCACCAGCATCAGCTCGCCCAGCTGGCCGTAGTCGGCCGGCACGGCGACGGCGCCGGAGGCGTCACGCACCTCCCGCGTCACCGCGAAGACCTGGTTCAGCCACTTCGTGCCCAGCTGCGAAGCCGACAGCGCCAGGTTGGTGAACGAGGCCATCACCGCGAAGTAGGTCGCCTTCAGCCTCTCGGGCGCCGAGTTCGCGATCCACGCCAGCATCGGCACCATCGCGATCTGCCCCAGCGGCGACTCGATCGCGGTGTCGACCAGCGCGATGAAGCGCGCGTCGACGATCCCCCCGGTATGCGCGGCGGTCCAGTGATGCAGCCCGTGGAACATGCCGATGATCGGCAGCGCGAGCAACATGCCGACGACGGTCAGCATGCCCACGATGTAGTAGATCGAGCGTTCAGCCATGAAGCGCCGGAACACGAACAACCCGGCCAGCGTCAGCGCGCTGCCGATCATCGCGAGCACCGACAGGAACTGCTGGTCGAAGCCCAGCTCGTCGATCATCCACCAGGTCTGGCCGGCCCCGGCGGTCGGCGTGGCGCGGAACGCGAACACGACCAGCGCGGTGCCCAGCAGCGTCGCCCGGGCGGAAGGCTCGAGCTCGCGCAGCAGCCGCCACATCAGGCCCACGATGATCGCCATCGAGACCGCGAAGATCAGCTCCTCGCTCCAGCGGAAGTCGCTCAGGCCGACCGCCAGCGACACCGCCGCGAACAGCAGCCCGCCGCCGAGCACCCACGGGTTCACCGGCGGGCGCTGCGCGTGGACCTGGAGCCGCGCGGCGATCTCGGCCTCGGCCAGGCCCTCGGCGCGCAGCCGGCGGCGCGCGCGCCGCTGCAGCCAGGCGGCGAACACCACGCCGGCCACCGACACCACCGGGATCAGCAGGGCGAGCTGGTGCACCTGGACGTAGACCGCCACCTTCTGCGCCTCGGGCAGCGTGTTCGCCCCGCGCAGCAGGAACACGTTGGCCAGCGCGACCAGGACGCTGCCGCCGATGATCGCCACGCGCCCCAGCGTCTGCATCGTCGTGTGCATCGCGCGGCGCCGCGCCGCGTCGATCGGCCGGCCTGCCTCGTCGTGGTGCGGTACCGCCTCCACCGTCATCGCGTCGGCCACCACGTCCTGGGTCACGTAGCCGATCGGCGCGAGCAGGACCGAGAGCACGTACCAGGCCTCGGGCCGCATCACGGCCGCCATCGCGCCGGGGTCGGCCAGCAGCCCGATCATGATCAGCAGGCTCGCCGCGATCAGCGAAGCGCCCAGGTAGACGAGCCAGGCCTTGTAGCGCCAGACCAGGTCCACCAGGTGGCCGAGCGGCATCTTCAGCGCCCAGGGCAGCCCGGCCCAGAAGCCGAGCGCCGCGAGGAACTCGGCCGACAGGCCGAGATACTCCTTGACGAAGAAGGTGCCGACGATCGCGGTCAGGCCGGAGATGCCGGCCGCCATGTAGACCATCAGCGGCGGCAGGTAGGACAGCCGCATGTCGCGGCCCAGCGACATCACGTTGGCATCGAACCAGCGCGCCAGGCGCGCCGCGATGCTCGACGACGGTCCGCGCGGCGCCGCGCTCACTTCGCCCCGGGCCGCCCGTCCCGATCCACTCGATCCCGCCGCGCCGGCGCCCGCTCTGCCCGACCCCGCTCTGCCCGACCCTGCTCCACCGGATTCCGCTCCATCCCGACCCGATCCCGCCCGTTCGCCCGGCCCACGCTCAGGTCCACGCCCGGTTCGCCGGAGCCGCGGCACCATGCCGGAGCCCCGGCGCTAGCCTAACATCCGGTCCATCGGTTCGCGCATGCCCGCCTCGATGCCCGCCCTCTCGATGCCTGCTCTCCTTCCCCATCCGCCGCTTGCGTTCGACGCCTCCGGCACGCCGCTCAGCACCTTGTACGGCGACGTCTTCCGCAGCCGCGCCGGCGCCTGGGCGGAAGCCCGCGCCGTGTTCGTCGAAGGTTGCGCGCTGCCGCAGCGCTGGACGACGCCCGAGACCGCACGGGACGCGTCGTTCACCGTCCTCGAGCTCGGCTTCGGCCTGGGGATCAACTTCCTCGCCACTTTGCAGGCCTGGCGTGAACGCGGCAAGGCGCCGGGGCGGCTGCACTACGTCTCGGTCGAGGCGCACCCGCTGGCCGGTACCGACCTGCGACGCACGCTCGAGCTGCTGGGCGCGCCGGCCGCCGACCTGCAGCGGCTGGCGGCCGGGTGGCCGCCCGCGCTGCCCGGCCTGCACCGGCTGGTATTCGAGGCCGAATCGGCCACCCTGACGCTGTGCTTCGGCGATGCGCTGGCGCTGGTGCCCCGGCTGCGCCTGGGCGCGGACGCGTTCTTCCTCGACGGCTTTGCCCCGGCACGCAACCCGCGCATGTGGGAGCCGGCGCTGCTGCGCGCGCTCGGCCGGCTCGCGCGGCCCGGCGCGACGCTGGCCACCTGGTCGGCCGCCGGCGCGGTCCGCGAGGGCCTGGCCGGCGCCGGATTCGAGGTCGAGCGGGTTCCCGGCCACGGC
>JBDHRX010000063.1:0-18057 GCA_039807785.1 Burkholderiaceae bacterium | reverse complement strand
GGCCGGCGGCGCGGACGGCGCGGCTGCGGCGTTGCCCGCGCCCGAGCCGCTGCCGCCGCCCGACGAGCGCTCCTTCGGCGGCCGCGGCGGGCGGCCCGCCATGATGTCGTCGATCTGGTCGGAGTCGATGGTCTCCCACTCGAGCAGCGCCTTGGCCATCACCTCGACCTTGTCGCGGTTCTCCTCGAGGATGCGGCGCGCCGCGGCGTACTGCTCGTCGATGATGCGGCGGATCTCGCTGTCGACCTTGCGCATCGTCTCTTCGGACATGTTGGTGGTCTTGGTGATCGAGCGGCCGAGGAAGATCTCGCCCTCGTTCTCCGCGTAGACCATCGGGCCCAGCACGTCGCTCATGCCGTAGCGGGTGACCATGTCGCGCGCGATCGACGTGGCGCGCTCGAAATCGTTCGACGCGCCGGTGGTCATCTGGTTCATGAAGATCTCTTCGGCGATGCGCCCGCCGAACAGCACCGCGATCGTGCTCAGCATGCGCTCGCGGTCCATGCTGTAGCGGTCGCCCTCGGGCAGCTGCATCGTCACGCCGAGCGCGCGCCCGCGCGGGATGATCGTCACCTTGTGCACCGGGTCGGTCTTGGGCACGACGCGCGCCACCACCGCGTGGCCGGACTCGTGGTACGCGGTGTTGCGGCGCTCCTCCTCGGGCATCACGATCGAGCGCCGCTCGGCGCCCATGATGATCTTGTCCTTGGCGCGCTCGAAGTCGATCATCTCGACCAGCCGCGCGCTGCGCCGCGCGGCGAACAGCGCCGCCTCGTTGACCAGGTTGGCCAGGTCGGCGCCCGAGAAGCCGGGCGTGCCGCGCGCGATGATGTCGGCGCGCACGTCCGGGCCCATCGGCACCTTGCGCATGTGCACGTTCAGGATCTGCTCGCGGCCGCGGATGTCGGGCAGCGGCACCACCACCTGCCGGTCGAAGCGCCCGGGGCGCAACAGCGCCGGGTCGAGCACGTCGGGCCGGTTCGTGGCGGCGATGACGATCACGCCGGCGGTGCCTTCGAAGCCGTCCATCTCGACCAGCAGCTGGTTCAGCGTCTGCTCGCGCTCGTCGTTGCCGCCGCCCAGGCCGGCGCCGCGCTGGCGACCCACCGCGTCGATCTCGTCGATGAAGATGATGCACGGCGCGTGCTTCTTGGCCTGCTCGAACATGTCGCGCACGCGCGCCGCGCCCACGCCGACGAACATCTCGACGAAGTCGGAGCCGGAGATCGAGAAGAACGGCACCTTGGCCTCGCCGGCGATCGCCTTGGCGAGCAGCGTCTTGCCGGTGCCGGGCGAGCCGACCATCAGCACGCCGCGCGGGATGCGCCCGCCCAGCTTCTGGAACTTGGACGGATCGCGCAGGAAGTCGACCAGCTCCTGCACCTCCTCCTTGGCCTCGTCGCAACCGGCGACGTCGGCGAAGGTGATCGAGTTGTTGCTCTCGTCGAGCATGCGCGCGCGCGACTTGCCGAACGAGAACGCGCCGCCGCGCCCGCCGCCCTGCATCTGGCGCATGAAGAACACCCAGACGCCGATCAGCAGCAGCATCGGGAACCACGACACGAAGATGTTGAGCAGCATCGACTGCTCTTCCTCGGGCTTGGCGTTGACCTGCACGCCGTACTTCATCAGGTCGCCGACCATCCAGATGTCGCTCGGCGTATAGACGACGAGGTTGCGCCCGTCCTTGGCGCGCACGCGCAGCGTGCGGCCGTCGACGACCACCGCGTCGATGCGGCCCTCGCGCGCCTCGACCATGAACTGCGAGTAGGGCATGTCGGCGCCGCGCGCCTGGCGCGTGTCGAACTGCTTGAAGACCGTGAACAGCACCAGCGCGATCACCAGCCAGATCGCCGCCTTGGAGAACACGTTGTTCACTCACCTGCTCCTTCGGGCGCCGTGCCCGCTCGATTGCCTGCCATCACGCCTTGCCTTGCATTCTACGCTCATTGCGGGGCCCGACCCCGGGCGGCCGGGCTGCTAAACCATTGATTTGCATGGGTCATGCCCCGCATCAAAGCCTTTCATCGACGCCCCCGCCGATCCCGGCGGCGGCTGCCTTCGGCACGCGCCCCAGCAGGTAGGTCTCGGCCGACCGGTCCCGCGACGCCGCCGGCTTGCGGACCGCGACCTTGGCGAAGCTGCGCTTGAACAACTCTACGACCTGGCTGTAGCCGCTGCCGTGGAAACATTTCACCAACAGGGCGCCGCCGGGCTTCAGGTGGGCCAGCGCGAACGCCACCGCCAGCTCGACCAGGTCGGCCATCCGCGCCGCGTCGGCCGCCGCCACCCCGCTGAGATTGGGGGCCATGTCGGAAACGACAAGGTCGAGCTTCGCGCCGCCGAGCGCCGCCTCGAGTCGGTGCAGGGTTTCGGCTTCCCGGAAGTCGCCCTGCACGAAGTCCACGTCGGGGATCGGCGCCATCGGCAGCAGGTCCAGGGCCACGATGCGCCCGTCGATGCCCTGGCCGGACGGCCGCGCCAGCCGTTCGCGCAGCACCTGACTCCAGGCGCCGGGGGCCGAGCCGAGGTCGACCACCGCGACGCCGGGCCGGATCAGCCGGTCCTGGGCGTCGATCCCCAGCAGCTTGAACGCGGCCCGCGAGCGGTAGCCGTGCTTCTGCGCCAGCTTCACGTACGGATCGTCGACGTGCTGCGCCAGCCATGCCCGGTTCACCTTCTTGCGCTTGCTCATGTCGTCGCCCCGCCTCCGCTTGCGCACAGATGGGTCCGCAGCCCACACTTGCAACATCCGCGACCCGGCGGATCTCCCGATTCCGATTCCGATTCCGATTCCGATCCCGTTCCCGACCCGATCCCCGATACCATGCACACGACCCCGTTCCCGCTGCCGATCGCGCTGACGACCGCCGACCGCAAGGCCCTGCGCGCGCGCGCCCACCATCTCGATCCGGTGGTGATGATCGGCGATGCCGGGCTCAGCCGGGCGGTGCTCGCCGAGGCCGACCGCGCGCTCGGCGCCCACGAGCTGATCAAGATCCGCGTGCTGGGCGACGACCGGGCCCAGCGCCAGGCCATCCTGACCGAGATCTGTTCGGCGCTCGGCTGCGCGGCGGTGCAGTCGATCGGCAAATTGCTGGTCGTGTACCGCCCCAAGCCGATCGAGGACAGCGCGGGCCGGACCCGGACCCGGGGCCCGTACCTGCCGAAGAAGCTCGCGGCCACCGGCGCCACCCGTCGGCGCAAGACGCCGGCGTCGCGGCCCTCGGGGAAACCCCGCTCGGCAGCCGCCGGAGCCGCACCCCGGAGCGGGTCGGGAAGCGCGGCCAAGACCGGGCTCCGGAGCCGGCCGGGGAACGCGGCGAAGGCCGGCCCCCGGGGCGCGTCCGGAAGCGCCAAGACCGCGCCTCGAAGCCAGCCTGGAAGCGCCGCGAAGGCCGCACCTGGAAGCCAGCCGGGAAGCGCCGCGAAGACCGCGCCTCGAAGCCGGCCCGGAAGCGCGACGAAGCCCGCGCCCCGCAGCGGACCGGCGAGCGCGGCGAAGGTGGGGGCGAAGGGCCGCATGGCCGCTGGCGCGCGAGGCACGGCTGCGAGGCAGGGCGGAGGGAAAGGTGCGAAGCCGGCAGGCGCGCGCGCGGCGGCGGCCCGGGCACCCGGGCGCCAGGCGGCGGGGCCGCGCACCCGCAAGCGCTGAGCGCTATTCGTAGCGCACGTCCAGGACGTCGTACTCGCGCACGCCGCCCGGCGCGCGCACCTGGGCGGTGTCTCCGGCCGAGCGCCCGATCAGCGCCCGCGCGATCGGGCTCGACACCGAGATCTTGCCGGCCTTGATGTCGGCCTCGTCGTCGCCGACGATCTGGTAGCGGACCTTCTCGCCCGATTCGAGGTCCTCGAGCTCGACCGTCGCGCCGAACACGATCCGGCCGTCGGCATCGAGCAGCTTCGGGTCGATGACCTGCGCATTGGCGAGCTTGCCCTCGAGTTCGGCGATGCGCCCCTCGACGAAGCCCTGGCGCTCGCGCGCCGCGTCGTACTCGGCGTTCTCGGACAGGTCGCCCTGCGCTCGCGCCTCCGCGATCGCGGTGATCACGGCCGGCCGTTCGACCGATTTCAGGCGCTGCAGCTCTTCCTTCAGCAGTTCTGCGCCGCGCCGGGTGAGCGGAATGGTTGCCATCGGGTACCCCAGGTTCTCGGCGCGCGCCACGGCGCGCGGATCGCTCCAAAAAGACTCGGACCGCCGGGCGGCAAGGCCGGGCGGTCCGTCTGGATCGGCATCACTCTAGCGCAAAACGCGGCGCGCGGGGACGCGCGCCCCGGGCGCTACAGCCGGCCGTGCAGCTCCTGCAGCGAATGCACGTCCAGGCGCGCCAGCGAACGCATGCCCTCGACCGCCGCGAGCGCCCCGGCGATCGTCGTGTAGTAGGTGACGCGCTGCGCCAGCGCGGTGGTGCGGATCGAACGCGAATCGGCGATCGCGCCGCGCTTCTCCTCGACCGAGTTGAACACCAGCGACACCTCGCCGTTCTTCAGCAGGTCGACCACGTGCGGCCGGCCTTCCTGCACCTTGTTGACCGGGGTCACCGGAATCCCGGCCGCGGCGATCGCCGCGGCGGTGCCGCGGGTCGCGACCAGCGTGAAGCCCATCTCGTGCAGGGAGCGCGCGATCGACACCGCCTTCGGCTTGTCGGCGTTCTTCACCGAGATGAACACGGTGCCGGACTCGGGCAGGCGCACGCCGGCGCCGAGCTGCGACTTGACGAACGCCTCGCCGAACGTGGGGCCGACCCCCATCACCTCGCCGGTGGACTTCATCTCCGGGCCCAGGATCGTGTCGACGCCCGGGAACTTCACGAACGGGAACACCGCCTCCTTCACCGAGAAATACTTCGGGACGACCTCGCGGGTCACGCCCTGGTCGGCCAGGCTGCGCCCGACCATGCAGCGCGCCGCGATCTTCGCCAGCGGCAGGCCGGTGGCTTTGGAAACGTAGGGCACCGTGCGCGAGGCGCGCGGGTTGACCTCGAGCACGTAGACCGTGCCCTCGCCGGCCGCATCGCGCTGGATCGCGAACTGCACGTTCATCAGGCCGCAGACCTTCAGCGCCCGCGCCATCAGCGCGGTCTGGCGCTTCATCTCGGCGACCACCTCCGGAGACAGCGAGTACGGCGGCAGCGAGCACGCCGAGTCGCCGGAATGCACGCCGGCCTGCTCGATATGCTCCATCACGCCGCCGATGAACACCTGCTCGCCGTCGGACAGGCAGTCGACGTCGACCTCGATCGCGTCGTTCAGGAACCGGTCGAGCAGCACCGGGCTGTCTTCCGACACCTTGACCGCCTCGCGCATGTAGCGCTCGAGGTCCTTCTGCTCGTGCACGATCTCCATCGCGCGCCCGCCGAGCACGTAGCTCGGCCGCACCACCAGCGGATAGCCGATCTCGCCGGCCAGGGCGAGCGCCTCGGCCTCGGCGCGGGCGGTGCGGTTCGGCGGCTGCTTCAGGCCGAGGTCCTGGAGCAGCTTCTGGAAGCGCTCGCGGTCCTCGGCGACGTCGATCGACTCGGGCGAGGTGCCGACGATCGGCACGCCGTTGGCCTCGAGCGCCAGCGCCAGCTTCAACGGCGTCTGGCCGCCGTACTGGACGATCACGCCCATCGGCTTCTCGACCTCGACGATCTCGAGCACGTCCTCGAGGGTGAGCGGCTCGAAGTACAGCCGGTCGGAAGTGTCGTAGTCGGTCGAGACGGTCTCCGGATTGCAGTTGACCATGATCGTCTCGTACCCGTCCTCGCGCAGCGCGAAGGCCGCGTGCACGCAGCAGTAGTCGAACTCGATCCCCTGCCCGATCCGGTTCGGCCCGCCGCCCAGGACCATCACCTTGCGCCGGTCGGTCGGCTGGGACTCGTCCTCGTCCTCGTAGGTCGAGTACATGTAGGCGGTGTCGGTCGCGAACTCGGCCGCGCAGGTGTCGACGCGCTTGTAGACCGGGCGCACGCCCAGCGTCCGGCGGCGCGACCGGACCGCGTCGGGATTGGTGTCGAGCAGCCGGGCCAGGCGCCGGTCGGAGAAGCCGCAGGCCTTGAGCCAGCGCAGCTCGTCCTTGGTCAGGTCGTCGAGGCGGCGGCCGGCGAGCCTGCGCTCGGCGGCGACGATCTCCTCGACCTGGGCGAGGAACCACGGGTCGATGCCCGATTCCTCGTACACCTCGTCGACCGTCATGCCGACGCGGAACGCGTCGCCGACGTAGAGCGCGCGCTCGGGCCCCGGCTCGCCCAGCTCGGTGGCGATCTCGTCGCGATCGGCGCTGCGCTCGTCGAGCCCGTCGATCCCGGTCTCGAGCCCGCGCAGCGCTTTCTGGAAGCTCTCCTGGAACGTGCGCCCGATCGCCATCACCTCGCCGACCGATTTCATCTGCGTGGTCAGGCGCGAATCGGCCTGCGGGAACTTCTCGAACGCGAAGCGCGGGATCTTCGTGACCACGTAGTCGATCGTGGGCTCGAACGCGGCCGGCGTGGCGCCGCCGGTGATGTCGTTGCGCAGCTCGTCGAGTGTGTACCCGACGGCCAGCTTCGCGGCGATCTTGGCGATCGGGAAGCCGGTGGCCTTCGACGCGAGCGCCGAGGAGCGCGATACCCGCGGGTTCATCTCGATCACGATCATGCGGCCGTCGGTCGGGCTGATCGCGAACTGCACGTTCGAGCCGCCGGTCTCGACGCCGATCTCGCGCAGGATCGCGATCGACGCGTTGCGCATCAGCTGGTACTCGCGATCGGTCAGCGTCTGCGCCGGCGCGACCGTGATCGAGTCGCCGGTGTGCACGCCCATCGGGTCGAAGTTCTCGATCGAGCAGACGATGATGCAGTTGTCGGCGCGGTCGCGCACGACCTCCATCTCGAATTCCTTCCAGCCGATCAGCGACTCCTCGATCAGCAGCTCGCTGGTCGGCGATGCCTCGAGGCCGCGCTTGCAGATCGTCTCGAACTCCTCGCCGTTGTAGGCGATGCCGCCGCCGGTGCCGCCCAGCGTGAAGCTGGGGCGCACGATCACCGGGAAGCCGATGTTCTTCTGCGCCGCCCACGCCTCGTCGAGCGTGTGCGCGATCGCCGAGCGCGCCGAGCCCAGGCCGATGCGCGTCATCGCCTCCTTGAACTTCTGCCGGTCCTCGGCCTTGTCGATGGCCTCGGGCGAGGCGCCGATCAGCTCGACCCCGTACTTCTTCAGCACGCCGTTGCGGTGCAGGTCGAGCGCGCAGTTGAGCGCGGTCTGCCCGCCCATGGTCGGCAGGATCGCGTCGGGCCGCTCCTTCTCGATGATGCGCTCGACCACCTGCCAGGTGATCGGCTCGATGTAGGTGACGTCGGCCGTCTCGGGGTCGGTCATGATCGTCGCCGGATTGCTGTTGACGAGGACGACGCGGAACCCCTCCTGCCGCAGCGCCTTGCATGCCTGCGCGCCGGAGTAGTCGAATTCGCAGGCCTGCCCGATGACGATGGGGCCGGCGCCGATGATCAGGATGCTGTGGAGGTCGGTGCGCTTGGGCATGATGCTGCGGTCAGTGAGCGGGTTGCGCCGCGGCCATCGACGCGATGAAGCGGTCGAACAGGTAATGGATGTCCTGGGGCCCGGGGCTGGCCTCGGGGTGCCCCTGGAAGCAGAACGCCGGCCGGTCGGTGCGCTCGAGCCCCTGGATCGAGCCGTCGAACAGCGACACGTGGGTCACCCGCAGGTTCGGCGGCAGCGAGGCGGCATCGACCGCGAAACCGTGGTTCTGGCTGGTGATGTGCACCTGGCCGGTCGCGAGGTTGCGCACCGGGTGGTTGGCGCCGTGGTGGCCGAACTTCATCTTCATCGTCCGGGCGCCCGACGCGAGCCCCAGGATCTGGTGGCCGAGGCAGATGCCGAAGGTGGGCAGCCCCCGGTCGACCAGCTCGCGCACCGCCGCGATCGCGTAGTCGCAGGGTTCGGGGTCGCCGGGCCCGTTCGACAGGAAAATGCCGTCGGGACGCCGGGCGAGCGCCTCGGCGGCGCCGGCCTGCGCCGGCAGCACGAACAGCTCGCAGCCGCGGTCGGCCAGCAGCCGCAGGATGTTGCGCTTGACGCCGTAGTCGTAGACGACCACCCGGTAGCGCCGCGTCGGCGGCGACACGAAGCCGGCGCCGAGCTGCCACGAGCCTTCGGTCCAGTGATACGGGGCGGGCGTCGAGACGACCTTGGCGAGGTCCATGCCGGCCAGGCCCGGGAAGGCGCGCGCGGCCTCGATCGCCGCACGCTCGTCGATCGCGTCGCCGGGCCGGGCCGCCGCGACCAGGCATCCGGCCTGGGCGCCGCCGTCGCGCAGCCGCCGGGTGAGACGACGGGTATCGATGCCGGCGATCGCCGGAATGCCCTCGCGCCGCAGGTAGTCGCCGAGCGATCCGGTCGCGCGCCAGTTCGACAGCCGGCGCGGCAGGTCCTTCACCACCAGCCCCGCCGCCTGGACCCGGCCGGATTCGACGTCCTCGGGATTGACGCCGTAGTTGCCGATGTGCGGATAGGTCAGCGTGACGAGCTGGCGGCAGTAGCTGGGATCGGTCAGGATCTCCTGGTAGCCGGTCATGGCCGTGTTGAAGACGACCTCGCCCGTCGCCTGGACCGGCGCGCCGAACGAGCGGCCGCGGAACACGGTGCCGTCGGCGAGCGCCAGCACGGCCGGAGCACATTCGGGGAGAAGGCCCGCGCCGGCGGAGCGGGCGGGATCGGGATGCGATTCGGGCGGCAACGGCAACTCCTGGGGGGAAGTCACCGGAGCACCCCGCGCCGAGCGTCCGGACCGGGCGGGCCCGATCGGGCCCGCGCACCGCGACGGGGGCGCGGCGGTACGAATCGGCGGAAGTGTGGCGGGGCAGGCAGGCGCTAACCGGTGAGCAACAGCGAAACTTTCGAATTCTAGCATCCGGCCCGGTTTACGCGCCGGCCACGGGGAACGTGACGGATTTGGCAGTCGCCATTTCTTACACAATCGATCCGACGAGCCCGGATCTCGCGGCCCGGTTCCTTTTAAAACAACGACATAGAGGCGAAAATGAAGACTGGCACGCTTGATGCTTATACCTGGTCGAGCCTCGATGTGCTCACACTCACACTCAAGGGAAGGGAAGCAAAATGGTCAAGACCAGACACATGGCAGCCGCGGTAGCGGCGATGGCCCTCGCCAGCCAGGCCTGGGGCGCGTCGTTCGTCAACGGCGGGTTCGAGGACGGTAACCTGAACGGCTGGACCGGCGGCGGCGGCTACTGGTACGGCGGCGGAGCACCGGTCAATCCGTCGGCGTACGCCGGCGGAACGCCGAACAACACGATCATGAGCGGCGGCGTCGATCCGATCACTGGCGCCAACACCGTCTACAACGGCAGCTATTCGGTCCGCGTCAACGACTCGAACAACAACTATTCGGTGTCGACGCTGACCCAGTCGGTCACCAATTACACCGACGACAAGATCTTCTTCGCCTGGAACGCGGTCCTCGAGGACTCGCACGGCCTGACCGACTCGGACTACTTCTCGCTGACGCTGGTCGACAACACGACCGGCCAGACGCTGGTGAGCCGGGCCTACAGCTCGGCCGGCTCGATCGGTTCCGGCGCCTCGGGCGTGACCTGGACGCAGTACGGCTGGTGGTACTCCAGCGGCTGGGTGACCGAGGAGATCGACCTGGTCGCGCTCGGCGCGGTCGGCCACGACTTCACGCTGACGCTGCTGGCCTCGGACTGCCCGTACGGCGGCCACGCCGGCTACGTGTACCTGGATGGCTTCGGCGCCGTGGCTCCGCCCCCCGGCAACGTCCCGGTGCCGGGCGCCCTGGCCCTGCTCGGGATCGGTGCGCTGGGGCTGGGCGTCGCCCGCCGCAAGGCCTGATCCGGCGATCCGGAACCGCCCCCCCTCTCGGCGGGGCGGGAACAGGGCAGGCTCCGGCCTGCCCTGTTTGCTTTTGGAGACGGGCCGCGGCGCGGCTCAACGCACCGGAAAGAACAGCTTCCGGTCGAGCATCGCGCGCAGCCGCGCCGGCCCCTGATGGTCGTCCCAGCCGGTGATCCTGGTGCCGTCCGCGAACACGACGATCGGCGTCGCCAGGCGCCCCTGGCCGACGAAGAAGCCGATGTCGACCATCGTGTCGCGCGGATAGACGCAGCCCTTGCGCTCCGGCACCTCGCCATCCGGCCGGCTGCCGGCGACGCGCAGCGCCGCGCGCCACGCCGCGGCGGGATCGGTCGCGCACCAGGCCCGGGCGGCCTGGCGGAAACCGTCGTCGCCGAGGCCGACCGGCACCACGTAGACCGAGACCCCCTCCGCTTCCAGCCACGCCTCGAGCCTGCGGCAGTACGGGCAGTCGGGCGCGGACCAGACCACCGCGACGAACGGCGTGCGCCGTTGCACCCGGATCAGCCGCTCGAGCGGCAGCGCGGCCGCCTGCTCGCGCTGCCAGCGCGCGAGCGCGTCGGCTTCCGCGGGCCCGGTCCTCGACCAGCCCGCCGAGCGTACGTTGGCCGTCCACTGCATGTCGTCGCGGAAATAGGTGCCTGTGCGCCCGTGCGCCTCGGAGCGCAATGCGTAGTAGTGCGGGAAGACCGTGGGTTCGATGCGGAACCCCGGGCGCAGCGGCCGGCCGGTGGCGCCCTCGAAGGTCGCCCGCGCCGCGGCCACGTCGTGCGCCCAGCCGGGCGCTGCGCCGGAAGGGGGCGCCGCCGTCGCGGACAGCCAGGCGGCCGCCACGACCATCGCCGGGCCGGTACGCCCCGCTCGCAGCCGGCCCCGGAACATCGATTTCATCCCGGCGATGCTAGCATCATGCGGCTGCCTTCCCGGCACCGTCCCCGGAGGCTTCCCGGATGCTCTCTTCCGATGCCCTCTCTTCCGATGCCCTGGACAGGTCGATCATGAAACACCACGCCCCGCTCTTCGCCCTCCTGGCCCTCTGCGCATTCGCCGCTCCCGCCGCGGCCGCCGACACGGTGCCCGCCGGAACGACCACCTGCGAGGTCGCCGACCGCAGCAGCACCGTCGTGCTGCTGGCCTGCCCCGCCGGGCTCGCTCCCGAGGCGCTGCGCCAGGCCGGGACGGCCGCCTGCCTGATGCGCACGCAGTGCAACGCCTGGATCTGGACCGACCGGACGAAGATGCCGAAGACGGCCCCCGCCGTGCAGGCCGACCTGCCGGAATCGGCCCGGGCCCATGCGATCGCGATCTGGGCCAACGACTCGCAGAGCCTGCTCACCCTGCGTCGCAAGCCGCGCTGAGCACGCCACCGGCCGACGCAGCGCGCGCCTTGCGTGCCGGAACGAGGGACCGGAGCATCGCGGATCACCGCCGTCGCATGCCCCGAAACGAGAACGGCAGCCGTGAAGGCTGCCGTTCGAGACGCCGCCGGCTGGCCGGAGCGGCACGCCGCCCCGGAGCCGAAGGAAGATCAGGCCGACTTGCGCCGGCGCAGCATCGGCACCAGGAGCAGGCCCAGGCCCAGCAGCGACAGCACCTGCGGCTCGGGCACCGGCTGGCCGGTCACGATCCGGACCTTGTTGCCGATCGCGTCCGCATAGCCCTGCGCATTCGCGACGCCGATGTAGAAGCCCTGCGCCGGGAAGTTGGCCGCACCGCCGCCGCTGATGTCGAGGCACGGACCCGGATAGCAGAAGTTGTTCATCAGGTCGGTCTTGTCGACGCCGCCGCCGATGCCTTCGACGCTGACGTTGTCGACGCCCAGCGCGAGCAGCGCCTGGAACTGCGAGACGCCGGTGCCGCCCGAGTTCTGCTGCCCGTCGGTGGCGAAGTTGACGTACGAAGCGTCGGCGCTCCGGATCGTGTTCGAGAGCGCCGTGTTCATCGCGGTGAAGGCCGCCGCGAAATTGGTCGAGCCGCCGTTCATGAAGGCCAGGCTCCCGACCGTGTTCGAGAGCGCGGTGCGCGAGGCCGCGTCGGAGACGACGTAGTTCGCGACCTCGATCGTCGCCGAGCTGCCGAACTGGACGATCGAGATCTCGTAGGTATCCTCGCCGCCCACCGGGATCAGGTTGATCGCGTTGGCGAGGCCGGCACGAATGATGTTCCAGTTGCCCGAGCCGATGCTGCCCGAACCGTCGAGGATGAAGCCGAGCTGGATGAGGTCGGCTTTGGCCGGCGCGGCGGCGAAGCTGACCGAGCCCGCGACGGCGAGCGCGGCGCAGAACCGGCCCAGCTTGGTGTTCATGATGCCCATCTGTCTCTCCTCAGGTCGTTGCAAGAATCACCCGAGATTCAAGCAAGAGACGTGCCAGATCAATAAGTCATTGATTTCACGAAGATCCGATCATCGGGATCGGCGACGAGTGTCAAGGAGCCCGACAGAAGGAGACAGAAGGACCCGCCCGGATCCGCGCGCGGCCGGCCGGTCCGGCTTCAGAGCTTCTCGGTCTCCCCGCTCCTGGGCTGCCATTTCATCAGCCGCTTCTCGATGACCCCGACCAGCGCGTCGAGCGCCAGCGCGAAGGCGGTCAGGACGACGATCCCGGCGAACACGGTGTTGATGTCGAAGGTGCCCTCGGCCTGCAGGATCAGGTAGCCCACGCCGCGCGCCGAGCCGAGGTACTCGCCGACCACCGCGCCGACGAAGGCGAGCCCGACCGAGGTATGCAGGCTGGAGAACACCCAGCTGGTGGCGCTGGGCAGGTAGACGTGGCGCAGCAGCTGGCGCTTCGACGCGCCCAGCATCCGCGCGTTGGCCAGCACGTTGGGGCTGACCTCGCGCACGCCCTGGTACACGTTGAAGAAGACGATGAAGAACACCAGCGTGACGCCGAGAGCCACCTTCGACCAGACGCCCAGGCCGAACCAGATCGAGAAGATCGGCGCCAGGATCACCCGCGGCATCGAGTTGGCCGCCTTGACGTACGGATCGAGGATCGCCGCCGCGGTGGGGCTGAGCGCGAGCCACATTCCGATCCCCAGCCCACCGACGGTGCCGATCGCGAACGCGGCCACGGTCTCGAACATCGTCACGCCGAGGTGCACGAAGATCTCGCCGCTGGCGAACCAGTCGACGATGCGCACGAACACTTTCCAGGGCTCGCCGAAGAAGAACGCCGCCTGGTCGGGATTGGAGAAGTAGAACGGCGGCAGCAGCGTCGGGCTGGTCAGCACGTGCCAGGTGCCGATCACGGCCGCCAGCACGAGCAGCTGGTAGATGCGCAGGCGCAGCGGGGAGGTCTTCATGGATCGGTCGGTGGTCCGCGGTGCCCGGGGCTCAGGCGGCCTGCCGCTGCCGGGCGTAGCCCTTGAGCACCTCGTCGCGCAGCACCGCCCAGATCCGCTCGTGCAGCTCGACGAACGCCGGCTGGGTGCGGATCTCGGCGACGTCGCGCGGCCGCGGCAGCCCGACCGGGAACTCGCCGATCGGGCGCGAGCCGGGCCCGGCCGACAGCACGACCACCCGGTCGCTCATCGCGATCGCCTCGTCGAGATCGTGGGTGATGAACAGCACCGCCTTGCGTCGCGCCGCCCAGAGATCGAGCACCTCGTTCTCCATCAGCTGCCGCGTCTGGATGTCGAGCGCCGAGAACGGCTCGTCCATCAGGATGATGTCGGGATCGAGGATCAGGGTCTGCGCCAGCGCCGCGCGCTTGCGCATCCCGCCGGACAACTGGTGCGGATAACGGTCGCCGAAGCCCGCCAGCCCGACGCGGGCCAGCCAGTCGGCCCCCTGCCGGCGCGCCTCGGCATCGGGCACGCCGCGGAACTGCAGCCCCGCGATGACGTTGTCGAGGGCGCTGCGCCAGGGCATCAGCGCGTCGGTCTGGAACATGTAGCCGGCGCGCGCATTGAGGCCGGCGAGCGGCGTCCCGAAGACCTCGACGTGCCCGGCCGAGGGCTCGAGCAGGCCGGCCCCGACGTTGAGCAGCGTCGACTTCCCGCAGCCGGTGGGGCCGACCACCGAAACGAACTCGCCCGGGGCGATGCGCAGCGTGACGTCCCGGACCGCGGTGTAGCGCTGCGAGGGGTCGTCGCGCGACACGAAGGTGCAGGTGATCCCCTCGAGCGCGAGCGCCGCTGCCGCGCCGCCCTCCGGCCGCGCCGCCTCGTCGCGAACCGGGCCGCTCACCGGATCTTCGCCAGCGCCTTGCGCGTGAACTCGTTGGTGTAGGTACGCGACAGGTCGATCTGCTCGGGCTGCACCTTCGGGTTGAAGCTGGCCATCGCCTTCAGCGTCGTCTTCGCCCCGGCGTCGGGGATCAGGCCGTCCGGGCTCACCGCGTCCTTCACGTTGTTGTACGACGCCAGGTACAGCGCGCGGTCGCCCAGCAGGTAGGCCTCGGGCACGGTGCGGATGATGTCCGACGGCCCGGCCTGCTGCAGCCACTTCAGCGCCTTGACCATCGCGTTGGCCAGCGCCTGCACCGTGTTCGGGTTCTTCTTCACGAAATCCTCGGGCGCATAGAGGCAGCCGGCCGGCATCGGCCCGCCGAAGACCTGCTCGGTGCCCTTGAGCGTGCGCGTGTCGGCGACGATCTTCACGTCGCCCTTCTGCTCGAGCATCGTCATCACCGGGTCGACGTTCGACAGCGCGTCGATCTGGCCCGAGCGGATCGCCGCCAGCGCGGCGTTGCCGGTGCCCACGCCGATGTACGACGCATCGGTGGCCTTCATGCCGTGCTTGGCCAGGAAGTAGGCGACCATCATGTTGGTCGACGAACCGGGCGCCGAGACGCCGATCTTCATGCCCTTGAGGTCGGCCGGCGACTGGTACTTCGCCTTGGCCGAGACCCCCAGCGAGATCGCCGGGGCGCGCCCCTGCAGCACGAACGCCTTGAAGTACTGCTTGTTCGCCTGGAGGTTGATGGTGTGCTCGTAGGCGCCCGACACGACGTCGGCGGAACCGCCCACCACCGCGCGCAGCGCCGCCGATCCGCCGGCGAAGTCGACGATCTGGACGTCGAGCCCCTCTTCCTTGAAATAGCCGCGCTGCTCGGCGATCGTGAGCGGAAGATAGTAGAAGGCCGCCTTGCCGCCGACCGCGATGGTGAGCTTCGGCTTCTCGGGCGCCTGGGCGCCGGCCGCGAGCGGAAGCACGGCGGCGACGAGGCCGCCCAGGGCCGCGGTCAGGATGCGTCTGCGCATGGGGTTGTCTCCTTCCTGGGGTCTCCGGGCGGCCGGCCCGCCCGCGTCGACGGCCAGATTATCCGATGTCCGGCGCCCGCGGCAGTGCCGAAAACCCCATCACACGACGCCCTCGCCGCGCAGCCGCGCGATCGCCGCGGCGTCGTAGCCGAGCTCGCCCAGCACCTCGTCGGTATGCGCGCCCAGCGCGGGGCCGACCCAGCGGGTCGCGCCGGGCGTCTCCGAGAGCTTCGGCACCGCGGCGGGCACCGCCAGCGGCGTGCCGTCGGGCAGCAGCGCGCGCTCGATCATCGCGCGCGCCAGGTACTGGGGGTCGGCGACCATGTCGGCGACGCTGTAGATGCGCCCGCTCGGCACCTCGGCCCGGGCCATCGCCTCGAGCCCCTCCTCCAGCGTATGCGCCCGCGTCCAGGCGGCGATCGCGTCGTCGATCGGCTGCGCCTGCGCGACCCGCCCGGCGTTGTCGCCCAGCGCCGGATCGTCGGCGAGGTCGGGGCGCCCGATCGCGCGCATCAGGCGCTTGAAGATCGAGTCGCCGTTGCCGCCGATCACGATATGCCGGCCATCGGCGGTCGGATAGGTGTTCGAGGGCACGATGCCGGTCAGGTGGGTGCCGGTGCGCTCGCGCACCTGCCCGTAGCGATCGAACTCGGGCAGCACGCTCTCCATCATGTTGAACACCGCCTCGTACAGCGCGACGTCGACCACCTGCCCGCGCCCGGTGCGGCCGCGCGCGTGCAGCGCCATCAGCGCGCCGATCACGCCATGCAGCGCCGCCAGCGAATCGCCGATCGACAGGTTCATCCGGACCGGCGGGCGATCGGGGAAGCCCGTCACGTAGCGCATCCCGCCCATCGATTCGGCGATCGCGCCGAAGCCGGGCCGGTCGCGATAGGGGCCGGTCTGGCCGTAGCCCGACAGGCGCACCAGGACCAGGCCCGGGTTGTCGCGCGCCAGCGTCTCGTAGCCCAGGCCCCACTTCTCGAGCGCGCCCGGGCGGAAGTTCTCGATCACGATGTCGCTGCGCGCGGCGAGCTCGCGCGCGATCCGCTGGCCCGCCGGAACGCGCAGGTCGAGCGTGACCGAGCGCTTGTTGCGCGCCTGCACGTACCACCAGAGCGAGGTGCCGGAGGGGTCGTCGGGATGCAGCCTGCGCCACTTGCGCAGCGGATCGCCGCCCTCGTGGCCGTCGCGCCCCGGGGGCTCGATCTTGACCACGTCGGCGCCGAACTCGGCCATCATCCGCCCGGCGAGCGGGCCGGCGATCAGTTGCCCGAGCTCCAGCACGCGCACTCCGGCCAGCGGTCCCGCGCCTGGCCCGGAGCCGGCTCCGGCGCGCGCCGGACCGGGGGCGCCCGGCCGGGCCGCCGGCGATGAGGGATCCACCGGCAATGAGGGGTCCGCCGGCGACGATCGGTCCGCGCTCACTGCGCCCCGCCCCCGCGCTCGCCTCCGCCCCCGTGCCCGGGCGCGGCCCCCGGCGTCTCGCGCGCCGGGGGTTCGCCCACCGCGCGCCGGTCGCGCAGCGCCTGCGCGATGGTGCTCGGGTCGACGTACTCGAGCTCGCTGCCCACCGGCACCCCGCGCGCCAGCCGGGTCACCCGCAGGCCGCGCGCCCGCATCAGCTCTCCGACGTAGTGCGCGGTGGCCTCGCCCTCCTGCGTGAAATTGGTCGCCAGGATCACCTCGCGCAGCGCCGGATCGGCGGCGCGGGCGAGCAGCCGGTCGAGCCCGATCTGCTTCGGGCCGACGCCGTCGAGCGGCGACAGGCGCCCCATCAGCACGAAGTACAGGCCCCGGTAGCTCAGCGTCTGCTCGACCGTGAGCTGGTCGGCCGGCGTCTCGACCACGCACAGTTGCGAGGCGTCGCGCCGCGACGACGCGCAGGTCTCGCAGACCTCGTGCTCGGTGAAGGTATTGCAGCGCACGCAGTGGCGGACCCGCGCGGTCGCGTCGGCCAGCGCCTGGGCGAGCAGGCCCGCGCCCTCGCGGTCGTGCTGCAGCAGGTGGTAGGCGAAGCGCTGCGCCGACTTCGCGCCGACGCCCGGCAGGCGCCGCAGCGCGGCCGTCAGCGCCTCGAGCGGCGCGGGGGCCTTCATGCCGGGGACTCCATCGCGAAAGGGGACGCGGAAGGGGACGCGGAAAGGGGACGCGGAACGGGGCGCGGCGGCTAGAACGGCATCTTGAAGCCCGGCGGCAGCGGCAGGCCGGCGGTCACCGACCCCATCTTCTCGGAGGCGGTCTGCTCGGCCTTGCGCAGCGCGTCGTTCATGGCGGCGACGACCAGGTCCTCGAGCATGTCCTTGTCGTCGGCAAGCAGGCTGGGGTCGATGACGATGCGCTTGACGTCGTTGCGGCAGGTGATCGTCACCCTGACCAGGCCGGCGCCGGACTGCCCCTCGACCTCGACCTGGGCGAGCTGCTCCTGCATCTTCTTCATGTTCTCCTGCATCTGCTGGGCCTGCTTCATCAGGCCCGCGAGCTGCTGCTTCATCATGCTTCGTCTCCAGTGGTGGCGTCGCGGCCCTCGATCGGCCGCACCGAACCGGGCACGATCGACCCGTCGAAATCATCGATCAACGCGCGCACGAACGGGTCGGCCTCGATCGAAGCCTGCGCCTGCGCGAGCCGCTCGGAGCGATCGCGGTCCGACGCGGCGGCGGCCGTGGCCGAGCCGACGCGGCCGACCTCGACCTCGATCCGGACCGGCGCGCCGAAATGCGCGCCCAGCGCCGCGCGCACCCGATTCACCGTCGCCGGCTCCGCCAGGGGACGGATCGGCACGCGCACCCGGAAGCGCAGCCCCTCGGCCTCGATCAGCTCGCTCTGGTGCATGAACTGCTGGACGAAGCCGCCGACCCGCAGCCGCGCCGCCAAGCCCGGCCAGTCGCCGTCGAACCCGGCGGCCGGCGCGGCGCCGGCCGGCGCGCACCCCGCGAGGTCGGCCGCGGGAGTCGCCCGTTCGCCCAGGCCGCG
>JBDHRX010000062.1:0-18075 GCA_039807785.1 Burkholderiaceae bacterium | reverse complement strand
GATTCGGGCGGCCGGCCTTCAGAGGACCGGCGCCAGCGCGCGCCGCGCGAGCTCCGCGTCGCAGCCGCTGCGCAGCAGGTAGTCCTGCAGCTGGTCCTCGCCGATGCGGCCGACGGCGAAGTAGTCGGACTGCGGATGCGAGAAGTAGAACCCGCTCACGCTGGAGGCGGGCATCATCGCGTGATGCTCGGTCAGCTGCATGCCGATCTCCTCGGCGCGCAGCGCATCGAACAGCGCCCGCTTGACGGTGTGCTCCGGGCAGGCCGGGTAGCCGGGGGCCGGGCGGATGCCGCGGTACTTCTCGGCGATCAGCTCCTCGTTGCCCAGCGTCTCGTCGGGCGCATAGCCCCACAGGTCGCGGCGCACGCGCGCATGCAGGCATTCGGCGAACGCCTCGGCGAGCCGGTCGGCGATCGCCTTGAGCATGATGGCCGAATAGTCGTCGAGCAGCTCCGCGAACTCGTCGAGCTTCGCCTCGATGCCCAGGCCGGCGGTGACCGCGAACATGCCGATCCAGTCCTCGATGCCGGAACGCCTGCCGTCGATCAGCTTCGGCGCCACGAAGTCGGCCAGGCACTTGTTGGCGACGCCTTCGCGCTTGGCGGTCTGCTGGCGCAGGTTGCGCCAGGTGAACGCCACCTCCGCGCGGCTCTCGTCGGTGTAGACCTCGATGTCGTCGTCGTTGACCGAGTTCGCCGGCAGGAATCCGGCCACGCCGTTGGCGACCAGCCAGCGGCCCTCGATCACGCGCTTGAGCATCGACTTGCCGTCGGAGAACACGCGGCGCGCCGACTCGCCCACCACCGCGTCGTCGAGCAGCGCCGGATAAGCGCCGTGCAGGTCCCAGGTCTGGAAGAACGGGCCCCAGTCGATGTAGGCGGCGATCTCGGCGAGGTCGAAGTTGCGGAACTCGCGGCGGCCGACGAACTTCGGCTTCGGCGGCAGGTACGGCCCGCCGCCGGGCCCGTCGCGCAGCCAGTCGAAGCGGGTCCGGTTGGCGCGCGCCTGCGCCAGCGCGACCAGCTCGGGGCCCTTCTTCGACGCATGCTGGACGCGCACGCGCTCATAGTCGGCCGCGAGGCCCGCCAGGAACTCCCCGCACTGGTCGGGCGACATCAGGCTCTGCACCACCGGCACCGAGCGCGACGCGTCGGGCACGTAGACCACCGGGCCGGAGTAGTTCGGCGCGACCTTGACCGCGGTATGCACGCGCGAGGTGGTCGCGCCGCCGATCAGCAGCGGGATCGCCCGGCCGCGGAAATGCTCGTCGCGCTCCATCTCCTTCGCGACGTAGGCCATCTCCTCGAGCGACGGCGTGATCAGCCCCGACAAGCCGACGATGTCGGCGTCCTCCGCCTTCGCCCGGGCGAGGATCTCCGAGCACGGGACCATCACGCCCATGTTCACGACCTCGAAGTTGTTGCACTGGAGCACGACCGAGACGATGTTCTTGCCGATGTCGTGGACGTCGCCCTTCACGGTGGCCACGACGATGCGTCCGCGCGACGAGACGTCGGCGCCGGCCGCCTCGAGCCGGCGCTTCTCCTCCTCGATGAACGGGACCAGGTGCGCGACCGCCTGCTTCATCACGCGCGCCGACTTCACGACCTGCGGCAGGAACATCTTGCCGGCGCCGAACAGGTCGCCGACGATGTTCATGCCGTCCATCAGCGGCCCCTCGATCACCTCGATCGGCCGGCCGCCGCGCGCGGCGATCTTCGCGCGCACCTCCTCGGTGTCCTCGACGACCCAGGTGGTGATGCCGTGGACCAGCGCGTGCGCCAGGCGCTTCTCCACCGGCTCGGCGCGCCACGCCAGGCTTTCCTCCTTCTTCGCGCCGCCGGCCTTCAGCGTCGCGGCGAACTCGATCATCCGCTCGGTGGCGCCCTTGCCCTGGTCCGGGTCGCCGGGGGGCAGCCGCGGCGCGCGATCCAGCACGACGTCCTCGACACGCTCGCGCAGCGCCGGGTCGAGCTCGTCGTAGACGCCCATCATCCCGGCGTTGACGATGCCCATCGTGAGCCCGGCGCGAATCGCGTGGTACAGGAACACGGTGTGGATCGCCTCGCGCGCCGGGTCGTTGCCGCGGAAGCTGAACGACACGTTCGAGACGCCGCCCGAGACCTTCGCGTACGGCAGGTTGGCGCGGATCCAGCGCGTCGCCTCGATGAAGTCGACCGCGTAGTGGTCGTGCTCGTCGATGCCGGTGGCGATCGCGAAGATGTTCGGGTCGAAGACGATGTCCTCGGGCGCGAAGCCCACCCGGTCGACCAGCAGCCGGTAGGCGCGCTCGCAGATCCGCACTTTGCGCTCGAGGGAGTCGGCCTGGCCCTGCTCGTCGAAGGCCATCACGACCACCGCCGCGCCGTAGCGCCGGCACAGGGTCGCCTGGCGCAGGAACTCGGCCTCGCCCTCCTTCAGCGAGATCGAATTGACGATCGACTTGCCCTGCACGCACTTCAGGCCGGCCTCGATCACCGCCCATTTCGAGCTGTCGATCATGACCGGGACCCGCGCGATGTCGGGCTCGGAGGCGATCAGGTTCAGGAAGCGGGTCATTGCCGCCACCGAATCGAGCATCGCCTCGTCCATGTTGACGTCGATGACCTGCGCGCCGTTCTCCACCTGCTGGCGCGCGACCGCGAGCGCCTCGTCGAAGCGACCGCCGAGGATCATGCGCGCGAACGCCTTCGAGCCGGTGACGTTGGTGCGCTCGCCGACGTTGACGAACAGCGATGCGTCGTCGATCGTGCACGGCTCGAGCCCCGACAGGCGCAGCGCGCGCGGCCGCTCGGGAACGCGGCGCGGCTGCATGCCCTCGACCGCGCGCGCGATCGCGGCGATGTGCTCGGGCGTGGTGCCGCAGCAACCGCCGGCGATGTTGACGAAGCCGGCCTGCGCGAACTCGCGCAGCAGCCGCGCCGTCACCGCCGGCGTCTCGTCGAAGCCGGTCTCGGACATCGGGTTCGGCAGGCCGGCGTTCGGGTAGACGCAGACGTAGGTGTCGGCCTTGTTCGACAGCTCCTCGATGTAGGGGCGCATCAGCGCGGCGCCGAGCGCGCAGTTCAGGCCCACCGTCAGCGGCCGCGCGTGGCGCAGCGAGTTCCAGAACGCCTCGACCGTCTGCCCCGACAGGATGCGGCCCGACGCATCGGTGACGGTGCCCGAGATCATGACCGGCAGGCGCGCCAGGCCGGCCGCCTCGCGCTCGGCCATGACGGCGTCGATCGCGAACACGGCGGCCTTCGCGTTCAGCGTGTCGAAGATGGTCTCGACCAGCAGCAGGTCGGCGCCGCCCTCGATCAGCGCGCGTACCTGCTCGTCGTAGGCGTCGCGCAGCTCGTCGAAGGTGACGTTGCGCGCGCCGGGATCGTTGACGTCGGGCGAGATCGACGCCGTCCGGGGCTGCGGGCCGATGGCGCCGGCGACGAAACGCGGCCGGTCGGCGCTGCCGAACCGGTCACAGGCGTCGCGCGCGATCCGCGCCGCCGCCAGGTTCATCTCGCGCGCCAGGTGGGCGAGCCGGTAGTCGGCCTGCGCGATCGCGCTGGCCCCGAACGTGTTGGTCTCGATCAGGTCGGCGCCGGCGGCCAGGAACGCCTCGTGGATCCCCCGGATCAGGTCGGGCCGCGACAGCGACAGCAGCTCGTTGTTGCCCCGCACATCGTGCGCCAGGTCGGCGAAACGTTCGCCGCGGAAGCCCGCCTCGTCGAGCCGGTGACGCTGGATCATCGTGCCCATGGCGCCGTCCAGGATCAGGATCCGGCGCTCGAGCAGCTCGCGGAGACGGGCTTCGGTGGGACTCATTGTTAGTGGGACCAAGTGGGATCGTTGGGATGACAGTGGGACGCAGTATATCGGCCCTTCGGCTCCGCCGTCGTGTCCGGCCTGCGACCGGCGCCGCGGATCCGATACAGTGAAGCCATGCCGGCGCCCCCGCTGTTCCTGCTCGACACGATCACCGCCATCGACGCGAACTGCGCCGGAGCCGTCATCGTGTCCGGCTCGCACGGCGGCGCCTCGTCGACCGGCTTCGTGCTCGACGCGCCGGCGCGGCCGCATGCGGTGTTCTTCAACGACGCCGGCGTCGGCAAGGAGCGCGCGGGCATCGTCGCGCTCGACCGGCTCGAGACGATCGGCATCGTCTGCGCGACGTACTCTCACGCATCGGCCCGGATCGGCGACGCGCGCGACGGCTACGACTGCGGCGTGATCACCCACGTCAACGGCCGGGCGCGCGCGGCGGGACTGGCGCCGGGGCAACGGGTGCGCGCCGCCGTGGCGGCATTGCGCGCGGCCTGACCGAACGCAGTCATCGACGCATCGGTCCGGAACGATCGCGCCCCGAACCTGCCTCGCCCCCGGGCCGGATGACCGGGCCCTGCATCGAGAACGCGAACACCCGCTCGTCGCAGACGTCGATGCATCGGCCGCAGCGCAGGCAATCGGCGTCGTCGATGCGCATGCCCTCGCCGTCGACGCCCCGCAGCGCCGGCGCGATGACCTGCGGCTCCGGGCAATGCCGGAAGCATTCGCCGCAGCCGGTGCACGCGGAACGCCGGACCGCCGCGACCCCCAGCAGGCCCGGCCGGCCGATCGCGCCGTAGAACGCGCCCACCGGACAGACGTGGCCGCACCATCCGTTCGACAGCAGAAGAAAGTCGAACAGGAAGATCCCGACCACGGCGACGAGCCCGCCCGCCCACGCTCCGAATACGAGCGCGCGCAGCGTCGACGTGATCGGGTTCACCGGCTCCCAGAGGAGGGCACCGCTCGCGAAGCTGCCTGCAAGGGCGAAGCACAGCAGGACGTAGCGCAACCGCTTGTCGATGCGCAGCACGCCCGCCTTGCGCCAGCCCAGCCTGCCCCGAAGCCCCCGCGCGGCGTCGGTGACCATGTTGATCGGGCAGACCCAGCCGCAGAAGAATCGCCCGCCGACGACGGCAAGGAACAGCACGACGAGGAAGCCTGCCGCGATGGCGCCGATCTCCGGACGATGGCCGGCGAGCAGGCTCTGCGCCAGGACGAACGGATCGGAGAGCGGCACGGCGTCGAACCAGACGCTGCTGGCGAGCGTGCCGCGGGCAATGAAGACGCCCAGCCACGGGCCGGCGACGAACGCGGACAGGATCGCCAACTGCGAGATCCGCCGCAGCGACAGGTATCGGACGGCGTCAGGCATGGCCCGGTTTCACGGTGATCGCGGCCGATTCGGCGATGCAGGCCTTCTCGCACTTTCCGCAACCGGTGCAGACGTCCGGATTCACGACGGGCGTGAACAGTCCCTTCATCTTCGTGGGGCCGTAGACCATCGTGATCGCCTCGTCCTGCAGCGGGCACGCCAGATAGCAGCTCTTGCAGAAACCGGCGCCCGTGAAGCTGTTGCACGAGCGCGGATCACTGAGCGATGCGACCCCCATCCGGGCGTCGCGGATGTCTTCCAGCCCCGGGGCCAGCGCTCCGGTCGGGCACGCCCGAACGCAAGGGGCGTCCGCACACATCTCGCACGGAATCTCACGCGCCACGAAGTACGGCGTCCCCGCCTGGCGCGTGCCGTCGCGGCCGGACAATCGAAGCGCGTCGTACGGACAGGCCTGGACACAGAGGCCGCAACGCACGCAGGCCGCGTGGAACGCATCGCCTTCGAGTGCGCCGGGCGGGCGGATGCGCGGCGGCGACGGCTGCGCGGAAGACTCGCGGAACAGCGGCCACGCGGCGCCCGCGCCCACCGCGAGGCCGCAGAGTCCGGTCTGCACGAATCGTCGACGGGAGATGCGGTCCCGGGTCACCGCGCGTCTGCTCGCTCGCTTGCAGGGGAGGCCCCGATTCTCGCGCAAGCCGCTGCGCGACACCGCCGCGGCCGGTTAGCGGAGCGCGAAGCCGCGCTCTCGCGTCAGCTGCAGCTGCCGCAGCAGTTGCCGGGGGCCTTGGCGATCCGCACGCGCCACAGGTCCGGCCCCTGCTGGAGGTAATCCCAGGTGAAGAGACCATGGAGATCGGACTTGAACCGGCGGTGCAGCGGCGCGGGATCGTGATCGTTGACCAGCTCCAGCGCGGCCCCCTGCGGCAGCGCATTGAACGAGGAAAAGATCACGTCGTGGCGCTCGTCCGGCGCGATCGCGCGGACGTCGATCGTCGCGTGGATCGCTCCGCTTGCCGTCGCGGATGCTTCGGTTCTCGAACGGATGGCTTCTTTCATCATCGCGGATTCTCCGGGCCGGGTTTGAAGATGTTCTGAAAGTATATCTTCCCGATGCCCGGATGGGGGTTGCACGGAGAACGCCCCCGGTCTTCCCGGTCGCCCGGCGCCGGGTTGCCGTGGCGGCGGCGCCGGATCAGATCCGCCTGACGCCCGAGAACCGGGGCGCCCAGTAGCGCGCCTGGACGCCGTCCAGGCGGACCGTGCCCCCGGTGGACGGGGCGTGCACGAAGCGGCCGCCGTCGACGTAGATCCCCGCGTGCGAGAAGCGCCCCTGGGTGTCGAACAGCACCAGGTCGCCGCTGCGGGCGGCGGCCAGCGGCACCGGCACGCCGGTCCGCGCCAGTTCGGCCACGGTGCGGGGCAGCCGCAGCCGCGCGGCGTGGCGGTAGACGTAGACGATCAGGCCGCTGCAGTCGAAACCGCTCTCGGGCGTGTTGCCGCCGTAGCGGTACGGCGTATCGACCAGGCTCAGCGCGAGCAGGCTCGCCTCGCGGGCGAGTTCGTCGGCGATGCGTCCCTGTGCGAGGCCCGGATCGGCCGCCGGATCGGCGGTGGGGTCGGCGACCGGGCCGGCGGGCCAGCCGCCGGCCGCGCGCCGGGGCGGGACGATCGAGCAGGCCGACAGGACCGAGGCGGCGCCCAGCGCCGCGAGCAGCGCACGGCGGGAGATTCGTTCGGAGTTCTTCATGGCGCAGATCGCGATGCCGCGAAGCAGCGAACACCGCCGCAGTGTACCGGCCCGGGCCGCGCGCGGGAACCGGTGTTCCGGCGCGGGCACTTCCGCGGGAGCGCGGCGCGCCCCGGGCCGCGGGAAAGAGGCGCTCAGCCCGCGCCGCCCGCCAGCGCCAGGCTCACCACGCCCGCGGCGATCAGGGCCGCGCCGGCCAGCCGCCGCCACAGCTCGCCCTCGCCCAGCAGGCGCACGCCGAAGAACGCGGCGACCAGCATCGACAGCTCGCGCGCGGGGGCGACGTGGCTCACCGGGGCGTACTTCATCGCCTGCAGGGCGAGCATGTATCCCAGCGGCGACAGCACGCCGACCGCGAGCAGCACGCGCCAGTGCCGCACGAGGAGCGCCCACGCGTCGGTCCGGCGGCCCAGCCAGGGGGCGAGCGCCGCCGCCTGCACCAGGTTCACCAGCCAGTAGAACACCACCGGCGCGGCGCCCAGCAGGCGCACCGCGCGTCCGTCGTTCACGGTGTAGACGGCGATGGTGACCCCGATGGCGGCGCCCCAGGCGATGCCCCGGCCCAGGCTGCGGGTCGCGCCGCGCCGGAACATCGCCCATCCGCCGGCGATCGTGAACGTACCTGCGACGATCAGCGACAAACCCACCAGGGACTCCGCGCTGGCCGTCTCGCCCAGCCAGGCCACCGCCCCCAGCCAGGCCAGCGCCGGCCCGACGCCGCGCGCCACCGGATACACCACCGAGAGGTCGCCGGCCGCGTAGCCTCGCTGCAACACCCAGAGGTACAGGGTATGGACCGCGGCGCTCACCAGCACCGCCGCCAGGATCGGCCCGTCGATCGCGGCCAGGTCCTCGCGCATCCAGGCCAGCACCGGCACGGCGAATACGAGGGCGGTGGCCGCCGTGATGCCCCAGACGAACACCAGCCCGCCGGCTCCGGCGCGCTTCATCAGCAGGTTCCACCAGGCGTGGATGAACGCGGCGGCCAGGATCAGCAGCAGGGCGTCGAGCGGCATGGCGATAGCGTAGCCGAAGGCGCTCCGGCGCGCAGCGCGCGATGGCGCAGATGTCAGCGCCCACTCTCACGAGGAGCCCCGCTTATGCGGCGGCCGGACAAGGATATTCGGCCGCCGCATGTACGACCGTGCCGCATCCGGGCGAGGCTAGGATGGCGCGATGGAGCACTTACTGCCGGACCGGGCCCACGACTTCATCGCGCGCAACCCGGACGCGCTGTTCATCGACTGTCGCAGCGACGCGGAGTACTTCTTCGTCGGCCATGCGCTCGGCGCGATGCACGTGTCCTGGTGCGACGCGCCCGACTGGGACATCAATCCCGACTTCGTCGCCGAGGTCAAGAAGCTGGCCGGGCACTCGATGGAGCGCCCGGTGGTGCTGATCTGCCGCAGCGGCCGGCGCTCGGTCGAGGCCGGCGACGCCCTCGAGGCGGCCGGCTTCCGCAAGGTGTTCAACGTGCTGCACGGGTTCGAGGGCGACCTGAACCCCGAACGGCAGCGCGGCAAGCTCAACGGCTGGCGCTACGACGGCCTGCCCTGGGAGCAGTTCTAGCCTCGGTGCAGCCTCCCGGCGCAACCTCCTCAGTGCACCACCATCGGCTGGTGCATCAGGCCTTCGAAGCGGCGCAGGAACTCGTCGACCTGCTCCTCGGTGGGCTCGGAACGGATCAGGGCCTGCACCCCGCTGCGGAAATGCTGCGCCAGGTCACCGCCGATGTAGATCTCGCGGCGGCTCAGCTTGTCCATGATCTCGAAACCGCCGACCAGGCCTTCGGGATCCTTGAACTCGACCACGCAGTAGCTCGGGCTGTTGTAGATCATGTCCATCTGGGCACCTCTCCAATGCTCCGAAGTTGGTGCCGGCCGCCGCCGCTTTCAAGGCGCCGGCGCCGGTACGGGCCTGCGGCCGGCTCCCGGGCCGCCGCTCCCGGTCGCCGGCAGTCCGGGCCGCCGGCAGTCCGGAAAACCGGGGGTCGACGCCCCCTTCACGTTTCAGGACGCCGCGCGGTTGACCGGATCGTCCGGACGCCGCCGTCCTTCCGTGCGAATTGCCCGCTTCCGGCCGCCGCGCGGGTCTCCGGGCTGCCGCGCGGGGCCGCGGCTCCGGCTGGGGCGGTGAGCAAGCGCTCGCCATCATGGGCCGCACGACCCCGGCGGCCGCTTCAGCGTCGCCAGAATGCCGGCATCAGGACCACGAAGAAGGTCAGCAGCTCGAGCCGGCCGGCCACCATCGCGATCGCCAGCAGCCAGGTCTGGAAATCGGTGAGCGGCGCATAGTTGTCGAGCGGACCGAATGCGCCCAGCGCCGGTCCGAGGTTGTTGACCGCGGCCACGACCACCGAGAACGCCGACACGAAGTCGAGCCCGGTGGCGAGCATCACGAAGGTGAGGGCGATGTGCGTGACGCCCCACAGCAGCATGTAGCCGAGCACGCCGAAGATGACCCGGTTCTCCACCACGTGGCCCCCGATCATCAGCGGCGCCACGGCGCGCGGATGGACCAGGCGGTTCAGCTCGCGGCGCGTCTGCTTGAGCAGCACCAGCGCGCGGATCATCTTGATCCCGCCGCCCGTGGACCCGGCCGAGGAGCCGACGCAGGCGAGGAACAGCATCCACAGCGGCGCGAACACCGGCCAGGTCGCGTAGTCCTGGCTCATGAAGCCGGTGGAGGTGGCCAGGGAGATGGTGTTGAACGACGCATGGCGCAGGGCTTCGCCGAGGTCCGGGTACCGGCCGGCGGCGTGCAGGTAGACCCCGATCGCGAGCGCGCTCGCGAGGATCAGCGCGAGCGCCGCGCGCGCCTCGACGTCGTGCAGGTACGGGCGCGGCGAGCGCTCGCGCAAGGCCAGGAAATGGGTCGAGAAGTTCAGCGCCGCCAGCAGCATGAACCCCGCCAGGATCGCCTCGACCACCGGCGAGCCGAAGCTCGCGATGCTGGCATCGCGGGTGGAGAAACCGCCCAGCGCGAGCGTCGAGAACGCGTGGCAGACCGCCTCGAACCAGCTCAGCCCGGCCCAGCGCAGCGCCAGCATGCAGGCGACGGTGAGCCCGATGTAGATCAGCCAGAGCGCCTTGGCGGTCTCGGTGATGCGCGGCGTGAGCTTGCGCTCTTTCATCGGCCCGGGCATCTCGGCCTTGAACAGCTGCATGCCGCCGACGCCGAGCATCGGCAGGATCGCCACCGCCATCACGATGATGCCCATGCCGCCGTACCACTGCAGCGCGTGGCGCCAGACGTTGATCGACTGCGGCAGGTACTCGAGCCCGCCGAGCACGGTCGCGCCGCTGGTCGTCAGGCCGGCGATGGCCTCGAAGGACGCGTCGGTGAAGCTCAATCCGGGCAGCTCGAGCAGCAGCGGCGCGGTGGCCGCCAGCGACATCGCCAGCCAGCCCAGCACGACCAGCAAGGCGCCGTCGCGCGGCTCGAGCTCGCGGCGGTAGCGACGCGTCGCCCAGCGGATCAGCGCGCCGGCCGCGAGGCAGCCGATGCCCGAAACGAGGAAGCCGTGGTGCGCGCCATCGTCGGTTGCCAGCGACCAGGCGAGCGGCAGCGCGAAGGTCGCCGCGAACACCATCAGCAGCCCGCCCAGTACGTGGGCGATCACCAGCAGACGGTTCAAGCGGTCGTCCGGGGAAGCGGATCAGCCGAGGTCCCAGCGCTCGGGCAGCGGCTCGATGAAACCCATCTTGTGCAGCATGTCGAGCGCGTCGTCGAGGCCGCGATAGCTGTGGATCGCGGCGCGCAGCTCGGCCACGCTGCGCCGCCCGTCGACCAGCGCGAGGACCGTGCGCAGGCGCCGCGGGATCGTCGAGTCGGAGCGGCGGCCCTCGTCGCGCCCGATGCGGGTCTTGATGAACACCGCCTCCTCGCGCAGGACGGCGGGATCTCCGCCCAGCGCGAGCCGGCGCACGATCGAATGCATCGACGACATGGGGCGCATGGTACGCCGTTCAGGATCGCCCGGCCGAGGGAAAATGTCGCAGCAGCCAGCGCGCGGTGCGCAGCAGCCGCGCGTCGTCGCCGCGCGCGGCCACCAGTTGCACGCCCAGCGGCAGCCCGTCGGCGCCGCGCAACAGCGGCAGCGTGATCGCCGGCAGGCCGCAGAAAGTCCAGAGCGTGCACATGATCGGGTCCCCGGTGCCCGCCTCGGCGGGGGGCGCGGTGCCGAGCGTGGCCGGCGCCAGGATCGCGTCGACGCGCCCGAACAGCGGCGCCAGCGCCGCGCGCAACCGTCCGGCCTGCGCCAGCGCCTTCCGGTACTCGACCGCGGTGACCCGGCGGCCGCGCTCGATCTGGCCGACCAGCGAAGCCGACAACTGCGCGCGTCCGCGCTCGTACTCGCCCTCGAACGACGCGGCGATGTCGGCTTCCATCACGGTCCGGTGCGCCTCGGCCGCCTCGGCGGCGCCGGACGGCAGGTCGACCGGCCGCTGCAGCTCGCCGAGGCGCCCGAGCAGGCCCGCGAAGGCAGCGCGCGCATCGGGCGCCACGCGGTCCCACCAGGGGGTGGCGACCCAGCCCAGGCGCGGCGGCTGCGCCGGATCGGTCGCCGCGATCCGCGCCAGCGGCGGCGCCGGCGCGAGCGCCGCGCCGAACCAGCCCGCGCCGGCCCCGGCCGCGCCGGCGCCCGGGCCGACGCCCAGGCCGGCATCCGAGCCGGCATCCGAGCCGGCATCCAGGCCGGGCCCCCAGAGCGCCTCGGCGAGCAGGGCGGCGTCTTCCACGCTGCGGGCGAACACGCCGATCTGGTCGAGCGGCGCCGATTGCTCGAGCACGCCGTCGCGCGCGATCGAACCGAAGCCCGGCTTGTAGCCGACCACGCCGCAGAACGACGCCGGGCGGATCACCGATCCGTTGGTCTGGGTGCCGATCGCCAGCGGCACCATGCCGGCGGCCACGGCGGCCGCCGAGCCGCTGGACGAGCCGCCGGGCGTGCGCGCCGGATCGTGCGGGTTGCGCGTCGGGCCGGGCGCGTAGGTGGCCAGTTCGGTGGTGACCGTCTTCCCGAGCGGCCAGCCGCCGGCCGCCCGCAGCCGGGCGATCAGCGCCGCGTCGGCACCGGCGACGCGCCCCGCATGCAGCACCGTGCCGTCCTCGGTCGGCATGCCGCGCACGTCGATGATGTCCTTGACGCCCACCGGCAGGCCCGCCAGCGGGCCGGTGTCGATGCCGTCGCGACGCAGCCGGTCGGCGGCGCGCGCCTGCTCGAGCGCATGCCGGCGGTCGAGCCAGGCCCAGGCCCGCAGCTCGGGCTCGCGCGCGTCGATGCGCGCGAGCAGGGCATGCAGGTAGTCCTCGGCCGAGAAGCGTCCGTCCCGGATCGCGCGCGCCGCCTCGGCGGCGCCGAGCCGCCAGGCGGCATCGCCTCCGGGGTCACCCGCCATCGGGCCGGCGCCCGCTCCGGCCTCAGCGATACAGCACCTCGGGCAGCCACATCCCCACGCCCGGGAACATGTAGAGCATGAAGATCGCGATGACCTGGATCACCATGAACGGCATCATGCCCATGAAGATCTGCCCCAGCGTCACGTGCGGCGGCGCCACCCCCTTGAGGTAGAACGCCGCCATCGCGACCGGCGGCGACAGGAACGCGGTCTGGAGGTTCAGCGCCACCAGCAGCCCGAAGAACAGCGGATCGACGTCGAAGTGCACCAGCAGCGGCACGAAGATCGGCATGAAGATCACGATGATCTCGGTCCACTCGAGCGGCCAGCCGAGCAGGAAGATCACGATCTGCGACAACAGCAGGAACTGGACCTTGGTCAGGCCCAGCGACAGCACCCAGCGCTCGATCAGTTCCTGGCCGCCGAGCAGCGCGAACGCCGCCGAGAAGATCGACGAGCCGACGAACAGCCAGCACACCATCGCCGAGGTCTTGGCCGTGAGGAAGACGGAATCCTTCATCACGGTCATGTTGAACTGCCGGTAGGCGATCGCCAGGAGGACGCCGCCGAACGCGCCCAGCGCCGCCGCCTCGCTGGGCGTCGCGAGCCCGAACACGATCGCCCCGAGCACCGCCATGATCAGCACCGCGAGCGGGATGAACGACGACAGCAGCAGGCGGAAGATCTCGAGCCGCGCGAAGCTGAGCAGCGCGTAGTAGACGAGCAGCAGCCCGGCGCCGATCCCCGCGAACACCCAGAACCAGGTGGGGACCGGCGTGGCGGCCTCGGTCGCCGTCCCGGAGACCGCCGCCTCGGGTTGCGTGGCCGCCGCCTCGGGTTGGGCGGGCGCCGCCTCGGACTGCGCGGGCGTCGCGTTCGCGGCCTCGCCGCCGGCCGGCTGCCCGCCGGCGCCGGCGCCTTCGGTCGCCTCGGTCCCGGCCTCCGGCTCGCTTTCGCTTTCGCTCTCGCTCTCGCTCTCGGGTTCGGCCAGGCCGCCGTCGCCGGTGCCGTCGCCGGCCTCGGACGCGCCGGAGAGCGACGTGCCGAACTGCTCGAGCCCCGCGGTATCGAACTCGACCGACGGCGCCGTGACCGTGCGCCATGCCAGCCCGATCATCAGCGCGACCACCAGCGCGGGCAGCAGGGCGACGAAGGTCTCGCGCACCAGGGTCGCCATCGGCACCTCGATGTTGCGCGGCCCCTTGAACGCGCGCAGCAGCGCCGGCAGGGCCCGGTTGCCGAAGCGCGCGCGGACGCGCTCGACATGCGGGCGCAGCGGCACGTGGCGCTCGGCCTCGGACAGCGGCGGCATCAGCTTCGGCTTGATCTTGGCCAGCAGGACGACGTACAGCACGTACAGGCCGGCGAGCATCAGGCCCGGGAAGAACGCCCCCGCATACAACTTGACCACCGACACGCCGGCGGTGGCGCCGTAGACGATCAGCAGCACGGACGGCGGGATCAGGATGCCGAGGCAGCCGCCGGCGGTGATCACGCCGGCCGAGATCTTGGTGTCGTAGCCCGCCTTGAGCATCGCCGGCAGCGCCAGCAGGCCCATCAGCGTGACCACCGCGCCGACGATCCCGGTGGCGGTCGCGAACACCGCGCAGGTGAACAGCGTGGCCACCGCCAGCGAGCCGGGCAGGCGCGCCAGCATCAGGTGCATCGACTTGAACAGCCGCTCGATCAGGTTCGCCCGCTCGACCAGGTAGCCCATGAAGACGAACAGCGGTACCGCGATCAGCACGTCGTTGGCCATCACCGCGTAGGTGCGCTGGACCATCAGGTCGAGCGTCTGATGGATCGCCTCCTGGGTGTTGCCGGTGCGGTCCATGTACGCGAAGAACGCGAACATCACGCCCATGCCCATCAGCGTGAACGCGGTGGGAAAACCGAGCATGATCGCCGCCACGATCAGCGCCAGCATCAGCAGCCCGAGGTGGCCGCTGGTGATCGATCCCCAGGGCATGAGGATCGCCACCGCGGCGACGATCAGCCCGAGGATCGAGATTCCGAAGACCAGTTCCTTTCGCATCGACCGATTCCTTCAGCGCGCCGGGTTCTCGAGCTCCGCCTCGTGCTGCGTGACCATCGCCTTGAGCTTGTCGACGTCGACCTCCTCGACGTCCTCCTGGCGGCTCGGCCACTGGCCGTCCCGCAGGCAGACGATGCAGCGCAGGATCTCGACCGCGCCCTGCAGCAGCAGCAGCACCCCGGCCAGCGGGATGATCGCCTTGAACGGATAGATCGGCGGCCCGTCCGCCGTGATCGACGAGCGCTCGCGGATCGCGAACGACTCACCCGCGTACTCGTAGCCGGCCCAGACCATCGCGATGACGCCGGGCACGAAGAAGACGATGTACAGCAGCAGGTCGAAGAAAGCCTGCGTGCGCGGCGTGAAGAAGCCGTACAGGATGTCGCCGCGCACGTGCCCGTTGGCCGCCAGCGTGTAGGCGCCGGCCATCATGAACAGCGTGCCGTAGAGCATCATCTGGGCGTCGAACGCCCACGGGTGCGGATGGTTCAGCGCATACCGGGAGAACACCTCCCAGCAGATCAGCCCGGTGAGCACCACGATCAGCCACGCGAAGACGTGGCCGATCCGGGTGCTGAACCGGTCGACGGTGAGGAACAGCTTCTGCATGGTGGACCTGCCTGGGGCGATGCGCGCCGCCGGCGACCCGGCGGCCGGGCCCGGCCGGAACGAGACGGGGCGGGACCCCGCGGAGCCCCGCCCGGTTCAGGGCCGTCTCAGGACTTCTTCGCCGGCTTCGGGCCGAAGTAGTGGTTGTACGCCATCCGGCGGTTGGTGTTGGTGTCCATATCCCACTTCACCGTCCGCGCGGCGTATGCGCGCTGCGAATCGAGGATCTCCTTGAACAGCGGGTTCGCCGCGGCCATCTTGTTGGCCACCCCGTCGTAGACCCGCAGCTGCTCCTGCAGGATCGCGTCGGGCGTCTTGTAGAACTTCACGCCCTGCTTCTGCTGCATCTCGAGGTAGTCCCTCGAGTAGCGCTCGATGGCCTTCCACGACATGTCGGCCGAGGCGGCCTCGACCGCGTTGTCGATGATCGCCTTCAGCTTGTCGGGCAGCGCGTCGAACTTGTTCTTGTTGAACAGGATCTCGAACTGCTCGGCGTTCTGGTGGAAGCTCTGCAGCATGCAGACCTTCGAGACGTCGGGGAAGCCGAGCAGGCGGTCGGAGCTCGCGTTGTTGAACTCGGCGCCGTCGAGCAGGCCGCGGTCCATCGCCGGAACGATCTCGCCGCCGGGCAGCGCGTTGACCGCCACGCCCATCGCGGTGAACACGTCGATCGAGAGGCCGACGGTGCGGAACTTCAGCCCCTTCATGTCGGAGGCCTTGGTGATCGGCTTCTTGAACCAGCCGAGCGGCTGCGAGGCCATCGGCCCGTAGACGTACGACTGCACGTTGGCGCCGACCGCCTTGTACAGCTTCTCGAGCAGCGCCTTGCCGCCGCCGTACTTGTGCCAGGCGAGCAGCATGTTGGCGTCCATGCCGAACGACGGGCCCGAGCCCCACAGCGCCAGCGCGCTGTTCTTGCCGTAGTGGTAGACGACCACGCCGTGGCCGCCGTCGAGCGTGCCCTTCGACACCGCGTCGAGCAGGTTGAACGCGGGCACCACGGCGCCGGCGGGCAGCACCTCGATCTTCAGGTCGCCGCCGGTCATGTCGTTGACCTTCTTGGCGAAGTCGAGCGCGTATTCGTGGAAGATGTCCTTCGACGGCCAGGTGCTCTGCCAGCGCATCGAGATCGGGCCCTGGGCCTTGGCGATCATCGGGAACGCCAGCGTGCCGGCGCCGGCTGCGGCGGCGCTTCCGAGGAACTTGCGGCGGGTACGGGTCTGGTCGGTCATGGTGCCTCCTCTCCGGAAAGGTATCGGGTGCGATGGGTGCGATCTGGGCGGCCCCGCCGGTCGGTCCGGCGAAGACGACCACGCATGCTAACGGTCTGCCTGGGCGCTGTCACCGTCCCGGCGACGCCGAACCGGGTTTACCCGGACCCCGCGGGGGGCCGGGCCGCGGGCAGCCGGCGGCAAGCCGGTCAGAAGAAGCCGACGCCGACCTGGAACAGCTTCTCGACCCGGGGCACGAGGCGCTTGTTCTCGACGAACACGATGACGTGGTCTTCCGGCCGGATCACCGTGTCGTGGTGGGCCATGATCACCTCGAAGCGGGGCGCGTCGCGCCGCCCGCGCAGCGGCCCGAGCGGCCCGCCGTCGGCCGAGCGCACCACGGCCCCGATCGTCGCGCCGCGCGGCAGGTCGATCTGGTCGATGCGCCGGCCCACGACCCTCGAGGACTTCGCGTCCCCGTGCGCGACCGCCTCGAGCGCCTCGGCGGCGCCGCGCCGCAGCGAATGCACCGCGACGACGTCGCCGCGGCGCACGTGGGCGAGCAGCTTGCCGATGGTGGTCTGGGACGGGACGATCGCGATGTCGATGCGGTTGCCCTCGACCAGGTCGGCATAGGCCTGCCGGTTGATCAGCGCGATCGTGCGGCGCGCCCCCATCCGCCGCGCGAGCATGCACGACATGATGTTGGTCTCGTCGTCCGAGGTCAGCGCGACGAACAGGTCCATCTCCGACACCGCCTCGTCGGCGAGCAGGTCCTCGTCGGTGGAGTCGCCGGCGAGGACCAGCGTCGACGACGGCAGCTGGGTCGACAGGTAGTTGCAGCGGACCCGGCTCGCCTCGATCACCTTGACCTGGTACTGGGTGCCCAGCGCCCGGGCGAGCCTGAGCCCGATGTTGCCGCCGCCGGCGATCATCACGCGGCGCACCGGCTTGTCCATCCGGCGCAGGTCGGACAGCGCGGTGCGGATGTGCTCCGAGGCGGCCAGCAGGAACAGCTCGTCGCCGGGCTCGATCAGGGTGTCGCCGTCGAGCGGGATCGAGCGATCGTTGCGGAACACCGCCACGATCCGCATGTCGATGTCCGGATGCGCGGCGCGCAGGTCGCGGATCGGGCGCCGCACCAGCGGGCCGCCGGCGTAGGCGCGCACCGCGATCAGCCCGGCGCGGCCATCGGCGAACTCGAGCACCTGCAGCGCCTCCGGGAACTGGATCAGCTTGCCGATGTAGTCGGTCACGGTCTGCTCGGGGCAGATCAGGTGGTCGACGTAGAAGCCGCCGTCGCCGGTGATCTCCGGATGTTCCTGGAACTCGGGCGCCCGGATCCGCGCGATGCGGGTGGGCACGTTGAACTGGCGCGCCGCCAGGTGGCAGGCGACGAGGTTGGTCTCGTCGCGCGCCGCGGTGGCGATCAGCATGTCGGCGTCGACCGCCCCGGCCTGCTCGAGCACCGGTGGATGGGTGCCGTTGCCGGCGACGGTGCGCAGGTCGAGCCGGTCCTGCAGCAGCGCCAGCTGCGCGGTGTCGGTATCGACGACCGTGATGTCGTTGCGCTCGGAGACGAGGTTTTCGGCGACGGACGCGCCCACCCGCCCGGCGCCGAGGATGATGATCTTCAACTGCCCTGCTTGCGATAGGCGCCGCGCGACAGGTCGATGCCGAGCTGCTTGAGCTTGCGGTACAGGTGGGTGCGCTCGAGCCCGGTCTTCTCGGCGACCCGCGTCATGCTGCCGTGCTCGCGCGACAGGTGGTGCTCGAAGTAGGCCCGCTCGAACGCGTCGCGCGCCTCGCGCAGCGGCAGGTCGAGCGGCAGGTCGCGCAGCGCGACGGTGGCGATCGCGCCGGCCGCGGCGTGCAGCGGCACCGGCGCCGCGGGGACGTACGGCGCCGCCTCGGGCGGGCCGGCCGGC
>JBDHRX010000061.1:0-18167 GCA_039807785.1 Burkholderiaceae bacterium | reverse complement strand
CGGTCGGCACCACCGGCGCCGGCTGCGCCCCGGCCGGCTGCGCGGCCGCCCCGAGCGTTGCGCCGAGCGCCGCCGCGAGGACGCCCGCGGCGGCGCGGGCATGAATCGTCCTGGTCAGCATCATCGTGTCCGGAATATACCCTTACGAGTATTTTCGTATACCCCATAAGGTATGTCAAGCGCGTTCGGAACGGTGCCGCCCGGTCGGCCGGGTTATCCTCCCGGCTCGATGGATTCCACGCCCCTCCCGCGCTGGCTCGGCGTCGCGCTGCTGGTCCTGATCGCCGTCACCTTCGCCAGCAACCACGTCGCCGCCCGGCTCGCGTTCGACCATGGCGCGAACGTCGCCGCGGCGGTCGCGGTGCGCTCGTTCGGCGCCGCGCTGTTCGTGCTGCTGCTGCTGCGGTACGCCGGCGTGCCGCTGCGGATGAGCCGCCCCACGCTGGGCCGCGCCGTCGTGATCGGCCTGCTGGTCTCGGTGCAGAGCCTGTGCCTGTACTCGGCGGTGGCGCGCATCCCGGTGGCGCTGGCGTTGCTCGCGTTCAACACCTTCCCGCTGCTGCTCGGCCTGATCTCCTGGGCGGCGGGCGGCGAACGGCCGTCACGGCGCGCCTTCGTGGCGATGCCGATCGCCCTGGCAGGCCTCGCGCTCGCGCTGGACGTCGCCGGACTCGCCGGCCCCGCCGACGGCTCCGGCGTCGCCCCGGCGTCGCTGACCGTAGGCGTCGGCTTCGCGCTGGGCGCCGCGACCGCCTTCGCCGCCGCCCTCTACCTGACCACGCGCTGGCTCGGCGCCACCGACGGCCGCCTGCGCACCCTGGTCCTGATGATCGTGGTCACCGTCGTCGCCATCGCCGGCGGCGCGATCGGCGGAAGCTTCGACTGGCCGCGGGACGGGCTCGGCTGGCTGGCGCTCGGCGCCCTCACCCTGCTCTACAGCTCGGCGATCACCGCACTGTTCGTGCTGCTGCCGCGCCTCGGCGCGGTGAACAACGCCGCGGTGCTCAACATCGAGCCGATCGCGGCGCTGCTGCTGGGCTGGATCGTGCTGGGCCAGCGGGTGGCCCCGATCCAGGTCGCCGGCGCCCTGGTCGTGATCGGCGCGATCGTGATGCTCACCACCGGCCGCCGCTGACCCGCGCGGCACGCCGGCCACGACCGGCCCGCGTCCGGCGCCGTGCTTGGCGGCTCGGCAGGCAGCCCCGGCACGCGGACGATCGTAGTGTGGACAGGCCCTAGTCGCGCTCGCCGTCGCGGCGGCGCCCGCCTCCCGCGCCGGCCGGCGGCGCATCGCGGTCCCAGCCGGGCACTTTCCAGCCGCGTGCGAGCGCGACCAGCCGCAGGCCGGCGGTGACGAGGATCCCGGCGGCGAGCGCCGGCCACCCGGGGTCCAGCGCAGCCGCCACGGCCAGGAACGCCCAGGCCCCGGCGAACGAGCACAGCGCGTAGGGCCGGTGGTCGCGGAACACCGCGGGCACCTCGTTGCACAGCACGTCCCGCATCACGCCGCCGAACACGCCGGTGACCACCCCCATCAGCGCGCAGACGATCGCCGGCTGTCCGGCCTCCCAGGCCATGCCCGCGCCGGAGGCGCTGAACAGCCCCATGCCGAAAGCGTCGGCCCACAGCATCGGCCAGGCCGGCGGCGAGGGCCGGGCCGCCCGCAGCCAGAACGCCCCGGCCACCACCAGCGCCAGCACCGCCCAGACGTAGCCGCTGTGCAGCACCCAGAAAAACGGCCGGCGGTCGAGCAGCAGGTCGCGCAGCGTGCCGCCGCCGAACGCCGCGAAGAACGTGACCGCGGCGACCCCGACCACGTCCATGCGCTTGCGGGTGGCCTCGATGAAGCCCGACAGCGCGAAGGCCAGCGTTCCGGCGATCTCGATGCCGGTGATCAGCGTGCCGGCCGACAGGTGCGGATTCATCGGCCGGATCCTACCGTCATTCGGCGCCCGCGACGCGCCGGTCGATCCGCATCCGGGCTCCGCATCCGGGCGCACCGGGCGCCTATCATGCCGGGATCCCCGGACCCGCAGCGCCGCCCGGAGATCTCCACGCCCGAGGCCACCCATGTCCGAGACCCATCGTGCCGAGCCGCTCCACTCCGGGCCCCGTCCGGCCGGCGCACTCTCCGCCGATTCTCCCCCGGCCGATTCTCCCTCGGCCGACCCCCGCGGCACCGACGCCCGCTTCGACGTGATCGTGATCGGAGCCGGGATCGTCGGCGCCGCCTGCGCGCGACGCCTGTCCGAGCGCGGACTGCGCGTGCTGGTGCTCGAGCGCGAAGCCGCGCCGGCGGCCGGCTCGACCGGCCGCAGCGCCGCCGGTGTGCGGGTGCAGTTCTCCGAAGAAGTGAACGTGCGCCTGTCGGCGGCCAGCATCGTCGAGTACCGCGAGCTGCCGGAGGCCGGCTACCGCCCGATCGGCTACCTGTTCTACGTCCCGGCATCGCAATGGCCCGCGCACCGCGCGGCGGCCGGGATGCAGCAGCGGATCGGCCTGCCGGTCGAGATCCTCGATCCCGCCGCGGCCGCGCGCCGGGTGCCGGCGCGCGTCGAGGATTGCGCGGGCGCCACCTACTGCGGCCTCGACGGCATCGTCGATCCGCACGGCATCACGCTGCACTGGCTCGCGCGGGCGCGCGCCGCCGGTGCGAGCCTGAGGCTGAACGGCGCCGTCGGCGCGATCTCGCGCCGCGACGGGCGCTGGCGGGTCGAATCGGCGGCCGGCCGCTTCGAGGCCGCGTGGGTCCTCAACGCGGCGGGCGCCTGGGCCGGCACGGTCGCCGCCCTGGCCGGGCTGCGGGTCCCGGTGCAGCCGGCGCGCCGCATGGTCTACGTCACGGCGCCGCTGGCGCCGGCGCCCGCCTACCCCCTCACCGTCGACCTCGAAACCGGCGTGTGGCTGCGCTCGGAGCGCGACCGGCTGCTGTTCGGGCTGAGCAACCCGGCCGACACCGGCTTCGCCGAAGGCATCGACTGGCCCTGGCTCGAGACCGTCTACACGTCGGCGCTGCACCGCTTCCCGTGGTTCGAGACGCTGTCGATCGACCGTCGCGCATGCTGGTGGGGCTACTACGAGACCACCCCCGATCACCAGCCGGTGGTCGGCGAGATGCCGGATGCGCCGGGCTGGTACAACGCCTGCGGCTTCTCGGGCCACGGCGTGCAGCAGGCCGCGGCGATCGGCCGCATCGCCGCGGCCGAGATCGGCGGCGAACCGCCCTTCATCGACGTCGCGCCGCTGCGGATCGAGCGCTTCGCGACCGGCGGCGCGCGCGGCGAGCGCCTGGTGGTCTGAACCGGGCTCAGCCCGGGCCGCGCCCTCGACGCCCGCCCGACAGGTAGCGCCGGTCCGCCTGGCTGACCCACGCCGACCAGGCCATGAACACCGGGGTGAAGCTCTCCAGCCCCTCCTCGAACGCGGAGGCGTACAGCTTCGCCAGCGCCGGCAGCACGATGCCGTAGTCGACCTCGAGCACCGCCGGCGCGCGATCGATCGCCTTGCTGAAGAACAGCAGGCCGAGCCCCGCCGCGAGCCAGGCGCCCGCGCGCGAACGCCAGCCGCGCTCCCGCACCAGGAAGCGCAGCGCGACGAACATCGTGTAGGCGAACAGCAGCACCAGCGCCAGCGCGACCAGGCCGGCCACCAGCTTCTCCTCGAACGGCGCGGGCGTCCTCCGGTAGTACGCGGTCTTGAAGATGCTGTCCGCGGTGAACGCCTTGTGCCAGTCCGCCTCGCGCGCTGCGAACGCCAGGTACAGGCCGGCGAAGGCGACGGCGCGCATGCCCAGCGGGCGCACCCGCAGCAGCACCGCCGCGGCGGCCAGCAGCCAGCCGAGGATCGACGCGCGCTCGAACACGCCTTCCTCGGAGAACGTGTGCCGGAGCACCGCCGGGTCGAGCACGAGCGGCAGGATCGCGAGCATCAGGCTGTAACCCACGAAGACAATGACGAGAAGGCGGTCGGCGCGGTTCATCGCGAGCTCCTGGGGACGGCGGGCCGGGCGCGGGCGGCGAGCACCCCCCGGTAGACCGCGAGGTTGGCCTCGACCATTGCATCGATCGAGAACTCCGAGAGGATCCGCGCGCGGCCGGCCTCGCCCAGGCGCCGCCGCAGCGCGGCGTCTTCCAGCAGGCGGCGCAGCGCCGCGCCGAGCGCCTCCGCGTCGCCGGCGGGCACCAGCAGCCCGCTCACACCGTCGGCGACCGCCTCCGGCAGGCCGCCGGCCCGGCTGGCGACGATCGGCACCGCGGCGGCGGAAGCCTGCAGCAGCGACACGCCCAGCCCCTCCATGTCGGCCGGATGCGCGAGGACGTCCAGCCCGCCCAGCCAGCGATGCAGGTCGTCGCGGAACCCCGCGAAACGGATCGCCTCGCCCAGGCCGCGCGCGGCGACTTCCGCTTCCAGCCGATCCCGCAGGGGGCCCTGCCCGAACAGCAGCACGCGCAGCTCCGGATGGTCTGGGCGCAGCGCCTCGACCGCCTGGATCAGGTAGCGATGCCCCTTGCGGGGAATCATCTGCGCGACCATCCCGATCACGCGCGCGTCGGCGGGCAGGCCGAACTCGCGGCGCAATGCCGACGGGGCCACCGGCGCGAGGTACGGCGCGGCATCGACCGCGCTGCGCGCGCAGACCACCCGGCCGGGGTCCACGCCCTCGGCGACCAGCACGTCCCGGATCCCCTCCGAGATCGCGATCACGCGATCGAACAGCCGGTACTTCGTCCTGGCCAGCCAGCGCGGCTCGGGATTGTCCACGCGCCGCGACAGCACGCAGGGCGTGCCGGTCAGGCGCGCCGCGACGCCGCCCCACAGGTCGGCGCCGCGCCGGCTGTGCAGGTGGATCAGGTCGGGTCGCTCGGCGCGGATCAGGCGCGCCAGGCGTGCCGCCAGCAGCGCGTCGGCGTCGCCGCGCATCGGCAGGGCGATCACCCGGGCCTGGCCGCCCACCTGCCCGGCGACGCCCGCCCCGGGCGGGCACGCGAGCAGATTCTCGACCCCGCGGCGCGCCAGCCCCTCGACCAGCCAGGCCACCTGGCGGGCGCCCCCGTAGAAATGCCGCCCCGCCTCGACGTGCAGCACCTTCATGCGGCCACCCCGAGCACGATGCCGGCCTCGTCGAGCACGCGCGCCGGCGCGATGTCGCGCATGCAGGTCCAGGCGCCGCCGCAGGTGGGGCGGCGCCCGCAGGGCGAGCAGTCGAGCCCGAGCCGCAGCACGCGGGCATTGGGGCGGCCGGTGTCGGTGTACGGGCAGGTCGATCCGAACAGCGCGACGGTCGGCACGGCGAACGCGATGCCCATGTGCGTGAGCCCGGTGTCGACGCCGATCACCAGGCCCGCATGCCGCACCAGCGCCGCCGCCTCGGCCAGGCCGGTCTGTCCCGTCAGGTCGACCATGCCCGGGGCGCCGGCGGCGATGCGCGCGGCTTCGGCGCGATCGGACGGACCGCCCAGCAGCAGCGGCACCAGGCCGGTCCGCTCCCGGAGCACCGGCGCGAGCGCCTGCCACGCATCGGCGAACCAATGCTTCTGCGGCCGCGTCGTGAAGGCCGCGAACACCGCGTAGCGGCCGCTCGCCAGGCCGTGCCGCGCGAGCAACGCCCGCGCGCGCGCCTCGGCCGCCGGATCGAGCGCGAGCCGGGGCAGGAAGTCGTCGCACGCGAGCCCGAGATGCTGCGCCAGGTAGCGGTACTCGGACCCGATGCGCGCCGCCTCGCCGGCGCGCGGGATGGTCTCGGTCATCAGCAGCCCGGCGCCTTCGCGCGCCCCCAGCCCGATCCGCCTCGGCGCGCCGCTCAGGCGCGCGATCAGCGCCCCCTTGGCCAGGCCGTGCAGGTCGAGCGCAAGATCGAAGCGCCGCGCGCGCAGCTCGGCGCGGAACGCCGCGACGCGGCGCCACAGCTCGCGCAGGCGGCGCTCGCGCCACAGGGCGCGCCATTCGGCCTTCGGCCAGACGATGACCTCGTCGAGCGCCGGCTCGTGCCGGATCAGCGCATCGATGCCGGGCTCGACCACCCAGGCGATCCGGGCCTCGGGCCAGGTGCGGCGCAGCGCCGCCGCGAGCGGCGAGGCGAACACCACGTCGCCGATCGCCGCGCTGCGCACGATCAGGATGCGCTGCGGTCTCCGGCCGCCCGTCGTCATCGGTTCAGCCCCGGACCGCCGCGTCCGCCGGCGCCAGTGCCGACGGCGTCCGGCGCGGCACGCCGCACCACAGCGCGGCGACGAACAGCAGGTACATCAGGCTGATGTTCGAGCGCAGCAGGTAGGACTCGAACACGCAGATCACGATCAGGAGCAGCGGCGGTGCGCGCCGCATGCGCTCGCGGCCGTCCGCGGGCCCGCGGCGCAGCAGCGGCGCCAGCAATGCCAGCGCCAGCGTCGCGCCGCCCGGCACGCCGGCCGCCGTGAGCGCGTACAGGTACTGGTTGTGCGGATTCCAGGCCGGCTCCCATTCGGGCGTGTGGATCGCGTTCACCCGCTCGTACTCGGCCCGGTAGTCGCCGATGCCCACGCCGAGCAGCGGCTGCTCGCGAAAGATGCGCCACGCGTTGAGCGAATAGACGATGCGCAGGCTGACCGAGGTGTTGGGCCGCTCGCGATAGTGAAGCACTTCGTCCACGCCGGCGTCCACTCGCGACTTGAAGTGCCCTCCTCCGAGGTATGCGCCGGCCGCCAGCGCGGCGACGAGCGTCGTCGCGAGGGCGATGGCCCGGGCCGGCCGTCGCGAGAAACGCTGGAACACCAGCAGGCCGGCCAGCGCCAGGAACCCGACCATTCCCGCGCGTCCGCCGCTGATCACCAGGTTCACCAGCGTCGCCGCCAGCAGCGCGCCGTAGACCAGGCGGCCGCCGGCGGTCCGGGCATCGAAGAGCAGGCGATGCCCGGCGAGATAACCGGCCAGGGCGAGCGCCGGCGTGTAGAGGATCCGGTCGACGAAGGGCGCGGTGTCGTAGAACCCCTTTTCGACGCGGATGCCGTCCGGCAGCGCCGGCCACAGGTGCAATTGCGCCCAGTTGTAGAACGCCAGCGCCTCGCACAGGGCGATCGACGCCAGGAACGCCCCGACGTAGCGGTCGAAATGCTCGCGGCGCGCGACGCTCAGGAACAGCGGGAACAGCAGGAAGAAGTTCTGCCGGCGCACCATGCGCCAGCCCCACGCCCGGTCGTCGGTCCAGAGCATCGACAGCAGCAGCGCGAGCCAGTAGGCGAGGAAGATCCAGACCAGCGGCTCGACGGCGAGCGCGCGCAGCTTCTCGCCGAAGCGCCCCTCGATCACCCAGAGCAGCAGCATCAGCGCCGACAGCAGGTAGGCCGGCGCGACCTGGATCGGGATGCAGAAGAAGGTCGCGGCGAGCAGCCAGGAGTTCACCGCCGGGATGCGCTCGCGCAGCCGCGCCGGGTTCACTCGAGCTCCACCCCGCAGCCGGCGAACGCCCGCCGCATGTCCTCGCGCTCCCGTTCCGACTTGAACCGCAGCGTCCCCCAGCCGAACGCGACCACGCGCACCGTCGCCGGATAGATCTGCCGTGCCAGCAGCAGCGACGACGAGCGCACGCCGATCACCAGGTCGTAGTGGTTGTGCGCCATGTGGGTCTCGAGCGCCGCGGCATCGTCGATCAATCGGTAGTCGGGATGGCGCAGCTCGTGCGCGGCATCCTTGGGATGCGCCTTGTAGTCGATCTCCGCGACGCCCGCCTCGTCGAGCCAGCGGCGGATGCGCAACGTCACCGCGGCGACATCGGCGGGCGACATCAGCCTGAAGCCGGTCAACGGCTGCCCGACCACCAGCGCCCGGCGGCCCCCGTGCGCGCCGCCGCCCGCCGACGCAAGCTGCGCATCGACCAGCGGCGGCAGCTTACACGCTTTCGCCGCCGGATACTCGTGCGGCAGCCCCGGCAGCACGTAGACGCGATCGCAGAACGACGCGTCGGACCCGATCCGGTCGCCTGCGAAGCACTGGTAGTCGAGTTCGGGCGCGAACAGCCGGCGCAGCTTGCGCACGCATTGCAGCAGCCGCTTCACCGTCGACAGCGGATAGCGGCGAATGCTGATCAGCCCGTCCGGCAGGATCCGGGCGTGCGTCTCGCGCGCCCCGCAGGCCGCGGGCAGCGCGCGCAGGAAATAGTTGATCGCCTCGGTATCGTAGACGGCGCTGTGCAGCACCAGGCGCTCGCACGGGCCCGCCAGCCTGGCCACCAGCCGGACGTTGGCGCGCAGCCTGCGATGCCGGCCGAACCAGCCCGGCAACGGCTGGAGCCGCGGCCACGCCATGTAGCTGCACGCATCCCAGTCGCGCGGATCGACCACCGCGTCGAGGCCCGGCTTGTACCAGACCAGCACCTGGCGCGAACCCGCCTCGAAGCACTCGGCGATGCGTCGCGCCGCGAGATATTGCAGCGGAGAGGCGACGAAATAGACGGCGACCGTTCCGGAACGACTCATTCGAGAGTGACGCGGGTGGCTGTGCGCAGCGCAGATGCTAACCCCTTTGGCGCTCCACCCTCGCCCGCGCGCCCCGTGCCGTGCGCCGGGCGATGCCGTCATCCGCCGGCAGGGTGCGGGCGTACCGCGCCCGCACCCGCGGCCCGCTCAGCCGATGCCCAGCGCCCTGGCCACCCCGGCGCCGTAGGCCGGATCGCACCGGGTGCAGTTCTCGACGTGCCGGCGCTTGACCTCGATCGGCGCATCGCCCATCGCGCGCGCGGTGTTCTCGAACAGCACCTGCTGCTGCGCCGGCGTCATCAGCCGGAACAGCGCGCGCGGCTGCGAGTAATAGTCATCGTCGTCCTCGCGATAGTTCCAGTGGTCGGCCGCGCCGTCGAGCGCCAGCGGCGGCTCGCGGAAGTCGGGCTGCTCCTGCCACTCGCCATAGCTGTTGGGCTCGTAGCCGAGCGTCCCGCCTGCGTTGCCGTCGACGCGCATCGCGCCGTCCCGGTGATAGCTTTGGAACGGACACCGCGGCGTATTGACCGGGACCTGGTAGTGATTGACCCCCAGCCGGTAGCGCTGCGCGTCGCCGTACGAGAACAGCCGTCCCTGCAGCATCTTGTCGGGCGAGAACCCGATGCCGGGCACGACGTTGGCCGGATTGAACGCCGCCTGCTCGACGTCGGCAAAATAGTTCTCGGGGTTGCGGTTCAGCTCCAGGACGCCGACCTCGATCAACGGATAGTCCTTGTGCGGCCACACCTTGGTCAGGTCGAACGGGTGGTACGGCACCTTCGCCGCATCCTTCTCGGGCATCACCTGCACGAACAGGGTCCAGCGAGGGAACTCGCCACGCTCGATCGCCTCGTACAGGTCGCGCTGCGCGCTCTCGCGGTCCTTGCCGACGAGCGCCTCGGCCTCGGCATCGGTGAGGTTCCGGATCCCCTGCTCGGTCCGGAAGTGGAACTTCACCCAGTGGCGCTCGTTGTTCGCGCTGATGAAGCTGAAGGTGTGCGAGCCGAAGCCGTGCATGTGGCGGTACGAGGCGGGGATGCCGCGGTCGCTCATCACGATCGTGACCTGGTGCAGCGCCTCGGGCAGCGAGGTCCAGAAGTCCCAGTTGTTGCGGGCGCTGCGCAGGTTGGTGCGCGGGTCGCGCTTGACCGCATGGTTCAGGTCGGGGAACTTCAGCGGGTCGCGCAGGAAGAACACCGGGGTGTTGTTGCCGGCCAGGTCCCAGTTGCCCTCCTCGGTATAGAACTTGATCGCGAAGCCGCGAATGTCGCGCTCGGCATCGGCCGCGCCGCGCTCGCCGGCGACCGTCGAGAAGCGCAGGAACACGTCGGTCTTCTTGCCGACCTTCGAGAACAGCTTCGCGCGCGTGTACTTCGTGATGTCGTGCGTGACGGTGAAGCTGCCGAACGCGCCGGAACCCTTGGCGTGCATGCGCCGCTCCGGGATCACCTCCCGGTCGAAGTGCGCGAGCTTCTCGAGGAACCAGACGTCCTGCAGCAGCTGCGGCCCGCGCGGCCCCGCCGTCATCACGTTCTGGTTGTCGACGACCGGCGCGCCGCCGGTGGTGGTGAGCTTCTTCCGATCTGCCATGTTGGCCTCCTTGTTGCCAGTTGTCGGGGCCAGTCTAGGCGGCGATCCACTGAGGGTCCAATCGATCGTTGCGATGTGTTCGATAGTTATTCGCTATTCATCGGCGCATGACGGTCACCGGTCCCGGACGCCGGTGCCGCGGCGAGCACACGCGCCAGCACCCAGGCGGCTGCCGCCAGGCCCATCGAAGCCGTCACCGTCACCAGGGAGCCGTATCCGGCGCAGCCCAGCGGCGCGCCCGCGCCGGCCGCCGCCGCTCGGCCCGGCGGCTCATCGGAATAGATCGCCTCGACCCGGAAGCGCCGGGCCGCGTCGCGCGGAAATCCATGCTCGCGGCGCAGCCGCGCACGCACCGCCGCGAGCAGGGCGTCGCCCCGGGTGCGCGACAGGTCGTCGCGCCGCAGGCGCAGCGGATCGGTACGGCCGCCGGCGGCGCCGCAGACCACCAGCGGCTGCGCGCGCATCCGCAGGCAGGCGATCAGGGCCGCCTTCGCGCGCGGCGCGTCGATCGCGTCGACCACCAGGGCATCGGCGGGCACCAGCCGCTCGACGTTGCCGGGATCGACGTAGGCGTCGATCGCGTCCACCGCGCAGTCCGGCGCGATGTCCGCGATGCGCCGGCGCATCACCTCGACCTTGGCGGCGCCGAGGGTCGAGCCCAGCGCGTGCACCTGGCGGTTCACGTTGGATTCGGCGATGTGGTCCAGGTCGATCAGCGTGAGCCGCCCGATCCCCGAGCGCGCCAGCGCCTCGGCGGTCCAGGAGCCGACGCCGCCGATGCCGATCACGCAGGCATGGCTGCCGGCGAGCGTCGCCAGCGCGCGCTCGCCGTGGATGCGCGCGACGCCGCCGAAGCGGCGCGCGGGATCCGACCCGGCGGACGCGACGGCCGGCACGCCGGGCTCCGCCATGGGTCGCGTCAGGGGAGGATCAGCGTGGAGCCGGTGGTCTTGCGCGCCTCGAGGTCGCGGTGCGCCTGCACCGCATCGGCCAGGCCGTAGCGCTGGTCGATCTCGATCCTCACCTTTCCGGAGCGGACCATCCGGAACAGGTCGGCGGCCATCTCGCGCAGCGTGGCCGGATCGGCGGTGTGCGCCATCAGCGACGGACGCGTGATGTACAGCGACCCCTTGAGCGCGGTGAGCGCCATCGGCGGCACCGGTCCGGAGGCGTTGCCGAAGCTCACCATCAGCCCGAACGGCCGGAGGCAGTCGATCGAGGCCTGGAAGGTGTCCTTGCCGACCGAGTCGTAGACGACCGGCACCATCGCGCCGCCGGTGATCTCGCGGACGCGCTCGACGACGTTCTCGCGCTTGTAGAGGATCGTATGGTCGCAGCCGAAGCGACGCGCCAGCGCCGCCTTCTCCTCGGAACCGACGGTGCCGATCACGGTGACGCCCAGCGCCTTGGCCCACTGTATCGCGATCAGCCCGACGCCGCCGGCCGCGGCATGGAACAGGATCGTCTGCCCGCGCTGCACCTTGTAGGTCCGGCGCAGCAAGTACTGCGCCGTCAGCCCCTTGAGCATCATCGCCGCGGCGGTCTCGAAGCCGACGTCGCGCGGCAGCTTCACCAGCGGCCGCGCCGGCATGTTGCGCAGCTCGGCGTACGCACCGGTGGGGCGGTCGGCATAGGCCACGCGATCGCCCGGCTTCAGGCCGGCGACGCCGGCGCCGACCGCGGTCACGACGCCGGCGCCCTCGAGCCCGATGCCGCCCGGCAGGCGCTGCGGGTACAGGCCGGTCCGGAAATAGACGTCGATGTAGTTCAGGCCGATGGCGTGGTGGCGCACCTGGACCTCGCCGGGCCCGGGCGGGCCGACCTCGACGTCGACGTACTGCATGACTTCGGGGCCACCGGTCTGCTCGATGCGAATCGCTTTGGGCATGCTCGCTCCGGAAATGCGTGCGCGGGGTGCTTCAGAAGGTGCCCGGGTAGGCGCCGCCGTCGATCAGCAGGTTCTGTCCGGTGATCCAGCCCGCCTGGGCGCTGCACAGGAACGCGCAGGCCTGGCCGAACTCGAGGGGATCGCCGATCCGCCCCGCCGGGATGGTCGCGATCCGCTCGCGCAGCGCCGCTTCGTAATCGATGCCCCGCGCCTTCGCCTGCGCGCCGACCACGGTGCGCACGCGATCGGTGTCGTGGAACCCCGGCAGCAGGTTGTTGATCGTCACGTTGCGGCCGACCGTGGTGCGCGCCAGCCCGGCGACGAAGCCGGTGAGCCCCGAGCGCGCCCCGTTGGACAGGCCCAGCACGTGCATCGGCGCCTTCACCGCGCCGGAGGTGATGTTGACGATGCGCCCGAAGCCGCGCGCCATCATCGGGTCGACGGTCGCCTTGATCAGCTCGATCGGCGCGAGCATGTTGGCGTCGAGCGCGCGGATCCAGTCGTCGCGGGTGAAGTCGCGGAAGTCTCCGGGCGGGGGGCCGCCGGCGTTGGTCACCAGGATGTCGACCTGCGGGCACGCCGCCAGCGCCTCCTGGCGGCCCGACGGCACGGTGATGTCGCTCGCCACCGCGACCACGCCGACGCCGGTCTCGTCGCCGAGGCGCTGCGCGGCCTGCGCCAGCGGCCCCGGCGTGCGCGCGTTGATCACCAGGTTGACGCCCTCGCGGGCGAGCGACTGCGCGCAGCCGTATCCGAGCCCCTTGCTGGCGCCGCAGACCAGCGCCCACTTTCCGGCGATGCCGAGATCCATCTTCGCAGTCCTCCGAATCGGGCCCGCGGGCCTTCAGCGCCGCTTGCCGCCCAGCAGCGTGCCGAGCACGCCGCGGATGATCTCACGGCCGAGCGAAGAGCCGATCGAGCGGGCCGCGCTCTTGGCCATGGCCTCGATCGCGGAATCCTTGCGGCCGCTTCCGGTCAGCACGCCGCCGAGGGCGTCCTTGAGCGCGCCGCCGATGCCGCCCGCCTCGTCCGCGGGCGCCTTGCCCGGCGCGGACGCGGGCGACCCCGCGCGCGCCTTGAGCACCTCGTAGGCCGATTCGCGATCCCGGGTCGTATCGTAGATGCCCGCGACGACCGAGCCGCGCACCAGCGCCGCGCGCTCGGCATCGGTGATCGGGCCGATGCGCGAGGCGGGCGGGGCGACGAAGGCCCGCTCGACGATGCCGGGCCGCCCCTTCTCGTCGAGCAGCGACACCAGCGCCTCTCCGACGCCGAGCTCGGTGATCGCCTTCGCGGTGTCGAACCCGGGATTGGCGCGCATGGTTTCGGCGGTGGCACGCACCGCCTTCTGGTCGCGCGCGGTGAACGCGCGCAATCCGTGCTGGATCCGGTTGCCCAGTTGCCCGAGCACCGTGTCCGGCACGTCGATCGGGTTCTGCGTGACGAAGTAGACCCCGACGCCCTTCGAGCGGATCAGGCGCACCAGTTGCTCGACCTTCTCGAGCAGCGCCTTGGGCGCATCGTCGAACAGCAGGTGCGCCTCGTCGAAGAAGAACACCAGCCGCGGCTTCTCGGGGTCGCCGACCTCGGGCAGCCGCTCGAACAGCTCCGACATCAGCCAGAGCAGGAACGTCGCGTACAGCTTCGGGGCGTTGAGCAGCCGCTCGGCGGCGAGGATGTTGACCACGCCGCGGCCGTTCGCGTCGGTCTGCATCAGGTCGGCGATGTCGAGCATCGGCTCGCCCAGGAAGCGGTCGCCGCCCTGCTGGTCGAGCGCGAGCAGGCCGCGCTGGATCGCGCCGATCGAGGCCGCCGACACGTTGCCGTAGGCGGTGGTGAACTCGCGCGCGTTGTCGCCGACGAACTGCAGCATCGCGCGCAGGTCTTTCGCGTCGAGCAGCAGCAGGCCGCGCTCGTCGGCGATCTTGAAGACCAGGTGCAGCACGCCTTCCTGGGTGTCGTTCAGGCCGAGCATCCGTGCGAGCAGCACCGGCCCCATGTCGGACACGGTGGCGCGCAGCGGATGGCCCTTCTCGCCGTAGACATCCCACAGGGCGACCGGCGCGCCGGCGAACGCCGGCACTTCGAAGCCGAGCCGGTCGAGCCGTTCCTTCAGCTTCGCCGACAGCGCGCCCGGCTGCGAGAGGCCGGCGAGGTCGCCCTTGACGTCGGCCGCGAACACCGGCACGCCGATCGACGAGAAGCGCTCGGCGAGCACCTGCAGGGTCACGGTCTTGCCGGTGCCGGTGGCGCCGGTGATCAGGCCGTGCCGGTTGCCCATCGCGGGCAGGAGGTGCAACTCGGCGGCGTCGTTGCGCGCGATCAGCAGGGGTTCGGGCATGGCGGCGATGCTAGAATTTAAGGTTCGTCGATGCAGGTATTCGACCACGGCAGCGGCTGCGCATCAAGAGCGCGATCGCCGCGGCCGGAGCCACCAGGCGACCCATCCGAGGCGCCACGAGAGGAAGCGATGGCCGGGCACTCCAAATGGGCCAACATCCAGCACCGCAAGGGACGACAGGACGCCAAGCGGGGCAAGCTGTTCACGCGGGTGATCAAGGAGATCACCGTCGCCGCCCGGATGGGCGGCGCCGATCCCGGTTCCAACCCGAGGCTGCGCCTCGCGATGGACAAGGCGTCGGAAGCGAACATGTCCAAGGATACGGTCCAGCGCGCGATCCAGCGCGGGGCCGGAGGCCTGGAGGGCGCCAACTACGAGGAGATCCGCTACGAGGGCTACGGCATCGGCGGCGCCGCGGTCATCGTCGACTGCCTCACCGACAACCGCACGCGCACGGTGGCCGAGGTGCGCCATGCGTTCTCCAAGAACGGCGGCAACCTCGGCACCGACGGCTCGGTCGCGTTCCAGTTCCGGCACTGCGGGCAGTTCCTGTTCGCGCCGGGCACGCCCGAGGACAAGGTCATGGAGGTCGCGATCGAGGCCGGCGCCGATGACGTGAACGCCGACGACGAGGGCGGCATCGAGGTGGTCTGCGCGCCCGGCGACTTCGGCGCGCTGAAGGACGCGCTGTCGCAGGCCGGCCTGAAGGCCGACGTGGCCGGGGTCACGATGAAGCCGCTCAACGAGACCTCCCTCGCCGGCGACGACGCCGCGCGGATGCAGAAGCTGCTCGACGCGCTCGAGAACCTGGACGACGTCCAGCAGGTCTACACCAACGCCGAGTTCGACGAGACCGCCACATGAAGATCCTCGTCGTCGGCGCCGGGGGTCGCGAGCACGCGCTGGCCTGGCGGCTGTCGCGCTCGGCCCGCGTGCAGGTCGTCTACGTCGCGCCGGGCAACGGCGGCACGGCGCGCGAGCGCAACCTGATGAACTTGCCGGTCTCCGACCCGGCCACCCTCGCCGCGTTCGCCGAGCGCGAGAAGATCGCGTTCACCGTGGTCGGCCCCGAGGCGCCGCTGGCCGCCGGGATCGTCGACCTGTTCCGGTCCCGGGGGCTGCGCATCTTCGGGCCCACGCAGCGCGCCGCGCAGCTCGAATCCTCGAAGGATTTCGCCAAGGCGTTCATGAAGCGCCACCGCATCCCGACCGCCGACTACGAGACTTTCTCGGATGCCGGCGCGGCGCATGCCTACGTCGAGCGCCGCGGCGCCCCGATCGTCGTGAAGGCCGACGGCCTGGCCGCGGGCAAGGGCGTGGTGGTTGCGGCGAGCCTCGACGAGGCCCACCTGGCGATCGACGCGATGCTGGTCGACAACCGCATGGGCGATGCCGGAGCGCGCGTCGTGATCGAGGACTTTCTCGAGGGCGAGGAAGCCAGCTTCATCGTGATGGTCGACGGCCACAACGTGCTGCCGCTGGCCACCAGCCAGGACCACAAGCGCCTGCGCGACGGCGACCTCGGCCCCAACACCGGCGGCATGGGGGCCTATTCCCCGGCGCCGGTGGTGACGCCCGAGATCCACGCGCGGGTGCTGCGCGAGATCATCAAGCCCACCGTCGAGGGCATGGCCGCCGACGGGATCCCGTTCACCGGCTTCCTCTACGCGGGCCTGATGATCGACGCCAAGGGCCAGCCGCGCACGCTCGAGTTCAACTGCCGGATGGGCGACCCCGAGACGCAGCCGATCATGGCGCGCATCAAGAGCGACCTGGTCGGCGTGTTCGAGCACGCGCTCGCGGGCACGCTCGACGCCGCGACCATCGAATGGGACCGCCGCACCGCGCTCGGCGTGGTGCTCGCCGCCGAGGGCTACCCGGAGACCCCCAGGAAAGGCGACGAGATCTCCGGCCTTCCCGCCAACGGCAGCGTGATCGACGACGACTGCCTGGTGTTCCACGCCGGCACCGCGGCCGAGGGCGCACACACGCTCACCGCCGGCGGCCGCGTGCTGTGCGTCACCGCGCTCGGCGACTCGGTGAAGATGGCGCAGGCGCGCGCGTACCGCGCGATCGAGACGATCCGGTTCGACGGCATGCAGTATCGCCGCGACATCGGCCACCACGCGATCGGGCGCGGATCCGCCCGATGAACGCCACGGCGGGCGGCGCGCCCGCGACCGGCATCGACGTCGACGCGGTGCGCGGGTACCTGCCGGGGCTGCAGCAGCGCATCGTCGCCGCGCTCGAGGCGATCGACGGCGGGTCGTTCCGCACCGACGCCTGGGAACGCCCCGAGGGCGGCGGCGGCATCACGCGGCTGATCGAGGACGGGGCGGTGTTCGAGCGCGCGGCGGTGCTGTTCTCGCACGTGAGCGGTGCGCGCCTGCCGGCCTCGGCCAGCGCGCACCGCGCCGAGCTCGCCGGCCGCGCGTTCGAGGCGATGGGCGTCTCGCTGGTGATCCACCCGCGCAATCCGTACGTGCCCACGGTGCACCTGAACGTGCGCTGCTTCTTTGCGCCCGCCGCCGGCGGCGCCGATCCGGTCTGGTGGTTCGGCGGCGGCATGGATCTCACGCCCTGTTATCCGTTCGAGGCCGACGTGGTCGAGTTCCACCGCGCCTGCCGCCGGTCGCTCGAGCCCTTCGGGGCGCACTGGCATCCGCATTTCAAGAAGTGGTGCGACGACTACTTCTTCCTGAAGCATCGCAACGAAGCCCGCGGCGTGGGCGGCATCTTCTTCGACGACCTGAACGAGCCCGGCTTCGAGCGCGCGTTCGCGCTCACGCGTTCGGTGGGCGATGCGTTCGTCGACGCCTACGCGCCGATCGTCCTGCGCCGCCGCGACCATCCCTACGGCGAGCGTGAGCGCGATTTCCAGGCATACCGGCGCGGGCGCTACGTCGAGTTCAACCTGGTCTTCGACCGCGGCACGCTGTTCGGGCTGCAGTCGGGCGGACGCACCGAGTCGATCCTGTGCTCGATGCCGCCGCTGGCGCGCTGGCGCTACGACTGGCGACCCGAGCCCGGCTCGCCCGAAGCGCGACTGCACGAGTTCCTGGTGCCGCGCGACTGGGCCTAGGGATGCCCCGGGCATGAGCGCGCGCCGTCGCATCGGGCTGCTGGGCGGCACCTTCGACCCGATCCATGCCGGGCATCTCGCGCTGGCGCGCGCCGCCCGCGAGGCGCTGCGCCTCGACGAGCTGCGCCTCATCCCGACCGGGAGCTCCTGGCAGAAGGCCGGGCCGGGCGCCGACGCTCCGGCGCGGCTCGCGATGACCCGGCTCGCCGTCGGCGCGACGCCCGGCTTCACGGTCGACGATCGCGAGGTGCGCCGGGCCGGCGCGAGCTACACCATCGACACGCTAGTCGCGCTGCGCGCCGAGCTGGGGCCCGAGCCGGCGCTGGTGCTGGTGCTCGGCAGCGACCAGCTGCGCAACCTCGCCACCTGGCATCGCTATCGCGAGCTGCTGGACCACGCCCACATCGCGGTGACGCAGCGCGGCCCGCACCGGCTGGCCGACCTCGACGCGCCGGTCGAGGCGCTGCTCGCCGCGCACGGGCGCGACGCGCTGCCCGACGCGCCGTCGGGCGCGATCGTGTTCTTCCGGATGCCGCCGGTGCCGGTCTCGGGCACCGCGCTGCGCGAGCGGCTCGCGCGCGGCGAGCGGCCCGCCGAATTGTTGCCGTCCGCGGTTCTCGACTATATTGAGCGGCATCGACTCTACCGCGCCGATCCGGGCCCCGCCTGAGCCCGGCGCACTCCAGGGAAGCGGATGGATCTCAGAAAGCTGCAGCGCGTCGTCGTCGACGCCCTCGACGACGTCAAGGCCCAGGACATCCGGGTCTTCAACACCACCGACCAGACCGAACTGTTCGACCGCGTGATCGTCGCCAC
>JBDHRX010000202.1:0-2875 GCA_039807785.1 Burkholderiaceae bacterium | reverse complement strand
CATCGCGGTCGTCGGTGCCCTGCACCGGCGGGATGTCGATCGGCGACGGCAGGAAGTCGATGACCGCGTCGAGCATGCGCTGCACGCCCTTGTTCTTGAACGCGGTGCCGCACAGCATCGGCTGGATCTCGTTGGCGATGGTGCGCTTGCGCAGGCCCTGCCGGATCAGGTCCTCGGGGAGCTCGCCCTCCTCGAGGTACTTGTTCATCAGCTCTTCGTCGGCCTCGGCCGCCGCCTCGACCATGCTCTCGCGCCACTTGGCGCAGGTGTCGGCGAGCTCGGCCGGGATGTCGACGTAGTCGAACTTCATGCCCTGCGAGGCCTCGTCCCAGACGATGGCCTTCATCTTGATCAGGTCGACCACGCCCTTGAAGCCTTCCTCGGCACCGATCGGCACGACGATCGGTACCGGGTTGGCCTTCAGGCGCGTCTTCATCTGGTCGTAGACCTTGAAGAAGTTCGCGCCCATGCGGTCCATCTTGTTGACGAACGCCAGCCGCGGCACGCCGTACTTGTTGGCCTGGCGCCACACCGTCTCGGACTGCGGCTGCACACCGCCCACCGCGCAATAGACCATGCACGCGCCGTCGAGCACACGCATCGAGCGCTCGACCTCGATCGTGAAATCGACGTGCCCCGGGGTATCGATGATGTTGATCCGGTGCTCGGGCATGGAGAGATCCATGCCCTTCCAGAAGCAGGTCACCGCGGCCGACGTGATGGTGATGCCGCGCTCCTGCTCCTGCTCCATCCAGTCGGTGGTCGCGGCGCCGTCGTGCACCTCGCCCAGCTTGTGGTTGACGCCGGTATAGAACAGGATGCGCTCGGTCGTCGTCGTCTTGCCGGCGTCGATGTGCGCGGAGATGCCGATATTGCGATACCGGTCGATCGGGGTCTTGCGGGCCATGGTGGGTACTTTCGTCGGGTTCTGCGGCGCCCGTACGGGCGCCGCCGGTGCAGGGGAGACGGCGCGCCGCCCCGTCAGAATCGGAAGTGGGCGAACGCCTTGTTCGCTTCTGCCATGCGGTGGACCTCGTCGCGCTTCTTCACCGCGCCGCCGCGGTTCTCGGAGGCTTCCATCAGCTCGTTGGCGAGACGGACACCCATCGACTTCTCGCCGCGCTTCTTCGCAGCCTCGCGCAGCCAGCGCATCGCGAGCGCCAGCCGGCGCACCGGACGGACCTCGACCGGCACCTGGTAGTTGGCGCCGCCGACGCGCCGGCTCTTCACCTCGACCATCGGCTTGGTGTTCTGCAGCGCCTGGGCGAACACCTCGACCGGATCCTTGCCCGACTTGGACTTGATCTGGTCGAACGCGCCGTACAGCATGCGCTCGGCAACCGCCTTCTTGCCGTCGAGCATCAGGACGTTGACGAACTTGGACACCTCGACGCTGCCGTACAGCGGGTCGGGGAGGATCTCGCGCTTCGGAACTTCGCGACGACGTGGCATGTGCTACCTCTCTTCGTTCAGCTCGCCGGCGGGCGCGGCCATCGCGGCCTGCCGGCGTGGCGGTTCTCCTCGCCGCCCCGCCCATCGGGACGGCGGGAACCGCCGCTTACTCGACGCCCGCCTCCCACAGGAAACGCGTGCGCCGCAAAAAACAAGAGCGCGAGCCCCGTCTGCCGGCTCGCGCCCACCCTTGCCTGGCTGGCGTCCGCCGTGCCCGGCGGCCCGCCGCCGGACTTCAGGCCTTCTTCGGCCGCTTGGCGCCGTACTTCGAGCGGGACTGCTTGCGATCCTTGACGCCCTGCAGGTCGAGCGAGCCGCGCACGATGTGGTAGCGCACGCCGGGCAGGTCCTTGACCCGGCCACCGCGGATCAGCACCACCGAGTGCTCCTGCAGGTTGTGCCCTTCGCCGCCGATGTACGAGATCACCTCGAAGCCGTTGGTCAGGCGCACCTTGGCCACCTTGCGCAGCGCCGAGTTCGGCTTCTTCGGCGTGGTGGTGTAGACGCGGGTGCAGACGCCGCGACGCTGCGGGCAGTCCTGGAGCGCCGGGCTCTTGCTCTTCAGGGCGTCCGTCTCGCGGCCGTGGCGAACGAGCTGGCTGATGGTTGGCATCTGAAGTCCTCGTGTTCCTGCCGGGTGTCCGCCGGCCTGCCGGCGCGGGCCGGGCCCGCGCCATCGGCGGCCCCGTGCTGCGCCGGCATCCGCAGGCCCGGTGCGGCGATCGATTGCGCCGCTGGCTGTGAATTCCGGAAAGCCGGTCAGTATAGATTGCGCGGAGCCAACGAGCAAGCCCGCCGGCCCGGCAGCGGGCTCAATGGCCGCGCCGGTACTCGAGCAGCTCCTGCAAGACGCCCAGCTCCTGGCCGCCGTCCGGGCGCCGCAGGTCGATCTCGAGCCTGACCCAGGTGCCGACCGCCGGCGCGTACCAGTAGGTGGTGGTCACGGCACCGCCGCGCACCCCCGGCTGGCCGTGCTCCAGCACCGGCCGGCTCCATTCCCCTTCATGGACCACCCGCACCGCGTCGAAACGGCCCGCCGGGGTCCGGACCGACTCGGCGCCCGCGACCCGGGCCCGGTAGCGATAGGTGGTGACCGCATCGACCGCCCCGGTGGTGAGCCAGTACTCGTACTGCCAGGTCTTGCCCGGGGTCAGCGGGAAGGCCAGGCTGCGGATCTCGCCGGCCGACCGGACCCCCGGATCGAAATGCCAGCTCGACAGCCCGACGTTGCGCGTGCGCGACGGTCCGGCCGGGCGCCGGGTGGCGGCATCGAGCGGCGTCTGGCGCAGCTCGGCCCGGTCGCCGGCGAGCCGCGTGACGACGCGCTCGACGACGACGCGCCCGTCCGCGGCGCTGTCGCCGGTCTCGCGGCCGCCGTAGACCCAGCGATCGCCGACCCGCAGCGCCGGGCGGCCGACCGGCC
>JBDHRX010000060.1:0-18341 GCA_039807785.1 Burkholderiaceae bacterium | reverse complement strand
CCGTCGCCGCGGCGCTCGCGCCCTGACCGGCCCGGCCGGCGCCGACCGGGCCGGGCCCGGTTGCCGCGCCGCCGGCGCCCGGCACATTCAGAGCAGCTTCGCGAGCAGCGCGACGAGCGCCGACAGCAGGATCGTCGAGGCGAGCGGGATCGACCAGTCGCGCCCGAAGGCGCGGAACGCGAAGTCGCCCGGGAGGCGGCCCAGGCCGAGCCGGCGCAGCAGCGGCATCAGGCCCGAGAACAGCGCCAGCGCCAGCGTCACCACCAGCAACCACTTCAGCATCGCGGCGCCCCGGGCCCGTCCAGCGCCGCGCGCCGGTCGCGCGTCGCGAACCCGGGCGCGTCGTCGGGAACGCCGCGCCCGAAAGCGATCGCCTTGAACAGCTCGCCCATCTCGGCCTCGGACAGCAGCATCTGCGCCGCCTGCGCCTGGCGCGTCCAGGCGCGCACGTCGTCGCGCGGCAGCGCGCCGAGGTGCTCGAGCAGGCCGCAGTCGATCAGGAAGCGCGCCTGCGAGGCATAGCCGAGCGGCGCCAGGCCCACCGCGCGCGCCGCCCGGCTCACCGCCGTGAAGTCGACGTGCGCGGTGACGTCCTGCAGCCCCGGCCAGAGGAACGGATCGCCGTGCACGCGATGCCGGTAGTGGCACTGCAGGGTGCCGGTCGCGCGGTGCGGATGGTAGTACTCGGCGCGCGGGAAGCCGTAGTCGACCAGCAGCAGCGCGCCGCGCGCCAGCCGCCCGCCCACGGTGGCGACCCAGCCTTCGGCGCGCTCGCCGATCTCCGACACGTAGTCGCCGTCCGGCGCGTCGCCGGCCCAGGCTTCCGACACCGCCTGCCGCACGCGCCCGGCGAAGGCCGCGTCGGCGGGACGATCGGCGAAGGCCGGGCCGCCGTCCGGCCCGATGCCGACGCCGCGCTCGAACACCTCGCCCGCCGACCAGCGGAACAGACGCACCGGCAGCGCATCGAGCAGCTCGTTGGCGATCACCACGCCCTCGATCCGCTCCGGCAGCGCATCGAGCCAGGCCACGCGCCCGAGCAGCCCGGGCACGCGCTGCGCCAGGCGTTCGCGCTGGCGCGCGCGCAGCTCGCCCGAGAGCTCGACGATCTGGTAGCGCTCGGGCGCCGCATCGAGCGCCGCCAGCGATTCCAGCAGCTGCGCCGCCAGCTCGCCCGACCCGGCCCCGAACTCGACCAGGGTCGCGGGCGCCGAGCCGAACCAGTGCGCGCACTGCGCCGCCAGGCACCGGCCGAACAGCGGCGTGAGCTCGGGCGCGGTGACGAAATCGCCCGCGGCGCCGAACTTGCGGCTGCCGGCCGCGTAGTAGCCGAGCCCCGGCGCGTACAGCGCCATGTCCATGTAGCGGTCGAAGCCGATCCAGCCGCCGGCCGCGCCGATCGCCGCCGCGACCCGGGCGACCAGCTCGCCGGAGACCGCCAGGGCAGGGGCCGGCGGCTCCGGCAGCCTGTCGTCGCTCCGCATGCCGCCCCCCGCGCCGGCGCGGATCAGCGCCCCGCGCCGGCCGGGCCGGCCGGCGGCGCCCCGGCGAGGATCTCGTCGATGCGGCCGTCCTTGCGCTGCCAGAGTTCGTGCAGCCACGCCTGGACGCGCTTGCGCAGCCTCGAGTCGCTCATGAAGCTGCCGCTGTAGAACTCGGCCGGGATCGCGTGCCGGTCGACGCGCACGACGATGCGGCCGACCTCGCCGCGCAGGAACTGCCAGAAGGTGGGCGCGCCGTCGGGGTACACGATCGTGACGTCGATCATCGAGTCGAAACGGTCGCCCAGGGCAGCCAGCGACAGCGCCAGCGCGCCCGCCTTCGGCTTGAGCAGGTGCCGGTACGGGGAGCGCTGCGCGGCGTGCTTGGCGGGCGTGAAGCGCGTGCCCTCGACGAAGTTCATGACGCTGGTCGGCAGCTGCGCGAACTTCTCGCACGCGCGCCGCGTGGTCTCGAGATCCTCGAGGCGCTTCTCGGGATGCTTCCTCAGGTACCGGTCCGAATGCCGGCGCATGAACGGAAAGTCGAGCGCCCACCACGCCAGCCCCATCACCGGCACGTAGATCAGCTCGTGCTTCAGGAAGAATTTCAGCAGCGGGACGCGCCGGTTGAGCAGGTGCTGCAGCACGAAGATGTCGACCCAGGTCTGGTGGTTCGCGCAGACCATGTACCAGCCGCGGTACGCGAAGCCGTCGAGGCCCTCGACGTCCCAGACGGTGCGCTGCGTCAGGCGCATCCACCCGCTGTTGCCGGCGATCCAGCGCGTGGCGATGCCGTTGAGCGCCGGGTCGATCGCGGTCCGCACGCGGGCGAACGGCAGGGCCAGCTTCACCAGCGCCAACGCGAACAGCAGCGTGCACCAGAACAGCGTGTTCGCCGCCAGCAGCAGGAACGCGACGACCCCGCGCACGGTCGCAGGAACGATTTTCGGCATGCTCGCGAAAGCCCGGGAACCCATGGAAGATGCGACGATCGTACCAGCCCGGCCGGCCGGCGGGCCCCGCGCCGGGATGGATTAAACTGGCCGCGCTCCCGCCCCCTCCCGACATGGAAACGGACCGCGTCGTCCTCGTCACCGGTGCGGCCCGGCGCATCGGCGCCGAGGTCGCGCGCCATCTGCATGCCCTGGGCTGCAGCGTCGTGCTGCACCACCGGCATTCGGCCGGCGAGGCGCAGCGGCTCGCCGACGCGCTGAACACGGTGCGCCCGGACTCGGCGCTGGCGGTGGCGGCCGACCTCTCGGGCGCCGCCGAGTGCGCGCGGACGGTCGACGCGGCGGCGGCCTGGAAGGGCCGGCTCGACGCGCTGGTCAACAATGCGTCGAGCTTCTACCGCACGCCGATCGGCAGCATCGACGAGCGGCAATGGGCCGAGCTGATGGACGGCAACCTGAAGGCCGCGCTGTTCACCACGCAGGCGGCGGCGCCCTGGCTGCGCCGGCGCGGCGGCGCGATCGTCAACGTCTGCGACGTCCACACCGAGCGGCCGCTGCCGCAGTTCTCGGTCTACACCGCCGCCAAGGCCGGCCTCGTCGCGCTCACGCGCGCCTTCGCGCTGGAGCTCGCGCCGCAGGTGCGGGTCAACGCGGTCTCTCCGGGCTCGCTCGACTGGCCCGAGGCGCCGGTATTCAACGATGCGGAACGTCGCGCGGGCGAGGCCGCCATCCCGCTCGGGCGCCTCGGCACCGGCCGGGACATCGCCCGCGCGATCGAGTTCCTGCTGTTCGGCAACGACTACGTGACCGGCCACGTGCTCGACGTCGACGGCGGCAGCAGCCTCGCCAGCCGCTGGACCGGCCCGCGCTGAGCCCCGGCGCCCGCCCCGCCTCCGCCCCTTCCGCGCCACCGCCCGGCCCCCTCCTCTCCCCGACCGAGCCATCATGCAAGACGCCTTCGACGACTGCTTCCGGATCCTGGTCCAGGACATCGAGATCGACTGCTTCCTCGGCGTCTACGATCGCGAGCAGGCGCGGCGCCGTCCCGTGGTGATCGACGTCGAGCTGTACGTCCCGCACGCCGCGGCCACGGCCGCGCCGCGCCGCGACGCGCTGGCCGAGACGGTGAACTACGAGCGCGTGGTCGAGGCGGTCGAGCGCATCGTCGCCGACCGGCGCTTCAGGCTGGTCGAGACGCTGTGCGCCGACCTGGCGGACGACCTCGCGCGGCTGCCCGGCCTGCGGGCGCTGAAGGTCGCGGTCACGAAGCCGCAGCCGCTGCCGCGCGCGCGCGCGGTCCGGGTCGAGCTCTGGAGGCGCCCGTGAGCGCGGTCGGGATCCCCGCCGTCCGGCGCGAGGAGAAGCTCGCCTACGAGCGCAACAAGCTGCACAAGCGGCTGCTGCGCCTCGCCGGGCAGGCGATCGGCGACTTCGGGATGATCGAGGCCGGAGACCGCGTCATGGTCTGCCTGTCGGGCGGCAAGGACAGCTACGCGCTGCTCGACCTGCTGCTCACGCTGCGCAGCCGCGCCCCGGTGGCGTTCGACATCGTCGCGGTCAACCTCGACCAGAAGCAGCCGGGCTTCCCGGCCGACGTGCTGCCGCGCTACCTCGAGGGCCTGGGGGTGCCGTTCCACATCGAGAACCAGGACACCTACTCGATCGTCACCCGCGTGATCCCGGAGGGGCGCACGATGTGCTCGCTGTGCTCGCGGCTGCGGCGCGGCATCCTGTACCGGGTCGCCGACGAGCTCGGCGCCACCAAGATCGCGCTCGGCCATCACCGCGACGACATCCTCGAGACCTTCTTCCTGAACCTGTTCTTCGGCGGCAAGCTCAAGGGCATGCCGCCGAAGCTGGTCTCCGACGACGGCCGCCACGTGGTGATCCGGCCGCTCGCCTACGCGACGGAGGAAGACCTCGCCGCCTACGCCGAGTGGCGCGCGTTCCCGATCATCCCCTGCAACCTGTGCGGTTCCCAGGCGAACCTGAAGCGCCGCGAGGTCAAGCAGCTGATGCGCGAATGGGAGCGGCGCTTCCCCGGCCGGGTCGAGAACATCTTCGCCGCCCTCGGGCGGGTGACGCCCTCGCACCTGATGGACCGCGAGCGGTTCGACTTCGCGCGCCTGCACGCCACCGGCGAGCCGGTTCCGGACGGCGATATCGCGTTCGACGCCGACCCGGCGCTGGAAGCGGCCGGGGCACCGCCGTCCTCCCTGGCTCGAGGCGCCGGCCGGGACACGTGAGGCGGGTGCGGGCAAAGGCGGGGGCCGACTGCCGGGAGGCGCCGGTGCTGGCCCCCGCTGCGCGGGGGTGCCCTGCGATGCTCGCAGCGCCGGCCTGCGCGGCGAAACTCGCTACGCTCGCTGGCGCGAGCTGCGCTCAAACAATCGCCGCGAGAATGATTGACGACGCGCGCTGCGCGCGCGGGCCGGCGCTCCTGCGCTTCTCGGCTGCGCACAGGCGCCTCCCGGCAGTCGGCCCCCGCCTTTGCGAAAACCGTTGCGGTGTTCGCGGCCAATTCCATCGTCGCCGTAACGACGGGTCCGGCTCTCGCAGCCCCGTCTCCCCCTCGACGTCTCCAGAGCGGCAGGCGGCGGCCGGGCCGGCCGGAGGCGGGCGGTCTTTGCGGCGCCGAGCAGCACAGCCTCGGGGGCGGCGCGCGCAGCGCGCCTCGTCAATCACTCTCGCGGCGATTGTCTGAGCGCAGCGCGCAAAGCGCGCGGAGCGAGTCTCGCCGCGCCCCCCCGAGGCGAGCAGCGGGCAGTCGGTGCGCAGCACCGACCGCCGCAGCGACCGCCTGCCTCCGGCCGGCCCGGCCGCCGTCTGCCGCGAACGCGCCAACCTCGGCAGGAAGCCCCGAAGAACGGAAACCGCGCCGGTCAGGCACACGCCCGGCTGAGCGTCTCGGAGGGCAACTCGCCGAACATCCGGCGGTAATCCGAGGCGAAGTGGCTCAGGTGCCAGAAGCCCCAGCGCGCGGCGGTGTCCTGCACCGACCCGCACTCGCGCCCCGTCGCCTTCAGCGCGCGGCGCACGCCGTTCAGCCGCAGCGCCCTCAGGTAGCTCACCGGATTGACCCGGAGCACCTCGCGGAAGCTGTACTGCAGCGTGCGCCGGCTCACGCCGAGGCTGCGACACAGGTCCTCGATCGTGAGCGGATCCTCGACGTGCGCCCGCATGTAGTCCTGCGCGCGGCTGACGATCGCATGGCTGCGCGTCGGCGCGTCGCAGCCGGGCCGCTCGCCGCCCGGCTCCAGCACCTCCAGCACGCCCGAGAAGATCGCATGGCCCAGCGCCTTCTGCATCGCCGGATGCTGGAGCTTCCCGGGATTGGACGAGACCGAATCGAGCGCCATCAGAAGCAGCTTGCGGAAGCGCTCGACGCGCTCGGGCGGCGGCGAAGCCACGAACACCCGGCGCAGCTCGCACTCGATGTCGCGCTGCTCGATCTCGCGTGCATAGCGGCTCAGGGCTTCGACCGGCATCGAGACCGCCGCCAGGTCGAGGCTCGGCGGCGCGCGCAGGTCGAGCTCCTGCCCGTCGCGCAGCATGATCACCGAGTCGCGGTCGATCGGCCTGCCGCCGTGGTAGCCCTCGACCTCGGTAGCCACCGGCACGCCGAACATGTACGCGCCCGCGCGGCCGCTGCCGGATTCGTGGACCACCTGGTTGGTGGTCTCGCGGAACAGCTGGATGTCGTCGAACAGCGCCTCGACCAGGCTGCCCTCGAACGGGCCGGGCGTGAGCTGCTCGTAGACCTGGTTCCAGGCGCTCAGCCGCGCCGCGTGCTCGTCGGCATCGCGCGAACGCAGGCGGGAGAACGAATATCCCGAATATCCGGCGACTGGATACCCCGTGGCCGGGCATGCCGGAACTCGGTCCGGCGCAAGCGCCGCACCGCGACCCGGTGACTCCCGGTCGATTGCGATCATCGTCGATCCCAGCGTTCGTGACGGAAGACGAAACGACCCCGCGGCACCTCGGCCGTTCGGGGAGGACTTGCAGTTAACACGAACGACGCTTCACTGGCAATGATCCGTTCCGGGCTTTTTTCAGCTTGTTTGTTGCACTTGCAACAATCCTCCGGGAGTCGATTGCACCAACATGGTGCAATCGAGATTGCCGTTTTCGGCTAACGCTGCGACGCCGTCCGTCCCTAGAATTCCCTGGCATTCCGGCGCAGACCGGATCCGACGAGGAGGCTGGACGTGGTGATTCGCAAAGGTGCCCGGCACCTGTTGAGCCTGATCCTGACGCTCTGCCTGAGCCCGGCAGGGGCGGATTCGTTTCCCGAGAAACAAACCGTGGTCACCGCTCCGCCGGCCGGGCCGCACCGGGTCTACGTCTCCGACATCGCGATCAACCACATGGTCGACGGGCGCCTGCACGTGATCGACGTCGACGCCGCCCGCTACGTCGGCGTCATTCCCACCGCCTTCGCCGGCCAGTCGGTCCTCTCCCCGGATCGCCGCGAGGTCTACGTCTCGACCACCTACTATTCGCGCCTGACACGCGGCACCCGGACCGAGGTGATCGACATCTGGGACAGCGCGACGCTCACCCACAAGGGCGAGATCGTGATCCCCGACCGGCGCGCCCAGGCGCTGAACTACAAGGGGCTGATCACCGTCTCGACCGACGGGCGCTGGCTGTTCGTCCAGAACGCGACGCCCGCGAGCACTGTCAGCGTGGTCGACCTGCGCCAGCGCCGGCTGGCCAGCGAGATCGCCACCCCCGGCTGCTGGCTCGCGCTGCCGGTGTCCAGCGCGCCGCAGCGCTTCGCCACGCTGTGCGGCGACGGGACGCTCGAGACCATCACCCTCGACGAGGCCGGCGGCCTGAAGTCGCAGGTCCGCAGCGAACCGTTCTTCGACGCCGACCGCGACCCGGTCTTCGTGCACGCCGAGACGATCGGCGACCGGCACTTCTTCGTCTCGTACCTCGGGCAGGTCCACGAGGTCGACCTGTCGCAGGACCGGCCGAAGGCGCTGGCCCGCTGGTCGCTGGCGCAGGGCGCCGACGCGAAGAAGGGGTGGCGGCCCGGCGGCTACCAGTTGTTCGCCGTGCACGCGGCCAGCGGCCGGCTCTTCGTCGCGATGCATCCGGGCGGCGCCGAGGGATCGCACAAGAACCCGGCCGCCGAGATCTGGGCCTTCGACATCGCCTCGCGCAAGCGCGTCGGCCGCATGCCCGGCCACAACGCGATCGCGCTCGCGGCGGTACAGGGCACCGCGCCGCGGATCGTGGCGCTGGACGCCGAGAAGATGGGCCTGGTGCTGATCGACGCCGGCGCCAAGCCGCGCGTGGTCTCGCGGATGGACGGCGTGGCCGACTCGGCCACGCAGCTGGAGCTGCACTGATGCCGTCCTTCGCGGCCGACCCGGTGCTCGGGCACGCCGGCGCGGCGGCCCTGGCGATCGTCCTGCTGGCCGGCGCCTGGCACAAGCTCGCCGACCTCGATTCGTTCGGCATGGCCGTCGAGCGCTACCGCCTGCTCGCCCCGGCGGCGGCGCGGGCGGTCGCGCTGTCGCTGCCGCCACTCGAGGCGCTGGCCGGGCTGCTGCTGCTGCACCCCGATTCGCGCGTCGCCGGCGCGGCGACCGGCGCCGCGATCCTGCTGCTGGTCACCGGGGCGGTCGCGATCAACCTGCTGCGCGGCCGTCGCGACATCGACTGCGGGTGCGGCGCCCCGGGATCCGCGCAACGCCTGTCGTGGGTCCTGGTGGCACGCAACACGGGCCTGCTCGCCCTGTGCGCGCTGGCCGCCGCCCCGGCCGCGCCGCGCGAGCTGGTCTGGCTCGACGGCCTGACCACCGTGTTCGCCGCGCTGGCGCTGTGGGCCGTCTACGGCGCGGTCAACGAGCTGTTCTCCGACCCGCATCGATTCACCGCCTCACGGACCGAACCATGATCGAAGCCCTCATCGTCTCGAACATCGTCCTGTGGGTCGCCGTGCTCGCGCTCCTGGGCACGGTGTTCGCGCTGGCGCGCCAGATCGGCGTGCTCTACGAGCGCATCGCGCCGATGGGCGCGCTGATGCTCGACAGCGGCCCCAAGCCCGGCGACGCCGCCCCGGCGTTCGACCTGGTCTCGCTCGACGGGCGGCCCTTCGCGACCGGGGGAGCGCGCCCGAAGAGCCTGCTGCTGTTCTTCCTGTCGCCCACTTGCCCGGTGTGCAAGAAACTGCTCCCGATCCTGCAGCGCGTGGCGGCCGACGAGGGGCACTGGCTCGAGCTCGCGTTCGCGAGCGACGGCGACCCCGACGAGCACGCCGCGTTCCGTGCCCGCGCCGGCCTGCAAGCGTATCCGTACCTGCTTTCCGCCGACCTCGGCATGGCCTACCGGATCGGCAAGCTGCCGTACGCGGTGCTGGTCGACGAGTCGGGCAAGGTTCGCGCGAAGGGCCTGGTCAACTCGCGCGAGCAGATCGAAAGCCTGTTCACCGCCCGCGACCTGGGCGTCGCATCGGTCCAGGAATACCTCGGCATGGGGGCACCCAGCGCATGAAATGGCTCGACGACGCATTCGAGCGCTCGACCCGCCTGGCGGCGCAGCGCACCTCCCGGCGCAGCGCGCTGGCGCGTGCCGGCCGCTTCCTGGTGGGCGCGGCGCTCACCCTGCCGGTCCTGCCGTTCGACCGCACTTCGCAGGCCGCCGGCGGCCACGGCGGCGGCAAGGCGAAGGGGCCCGCTGACCAGCAGTGCGACTACTGGCGCTACTGCGCGGTCGACGGCTTCCTCTGCTCGTGCTGCGGGGGGACGGTGAACAGCTGCCCGCCCGGCACCGAGCCGTCGAAGGTCTCGTGGATCGGCACCTGCCGGAACCCGGCCGACGGCAAGGACTACCTGATCAGCTACTACGACTGCTGCGGCAAGGTGGCGTGCGGGCGCTGCCTCTGCAACACCAACCTCGGCGAACGGCCCGCCTACCGGATCACGCTGCACAACGACATCAACTGGTGCATGGGAAGCACCAGCACGATGTTCCATTGCACGGCGTCCCTGGTGGTCGGGATCGCCGACAAGAAATGAAACGACAGGAGACGACATGAAGCGCTGGAAGAAGCTGTCGGCGGCGGTCGCGCTGGCCTTCGCCTCGGGCACCGCAGGTGCCGCGGTGGGCGAGCAGGAAGCCGCGAAGCTGGGCAAGGAACTGACGCCGGTCGGCGCCGAGAAGGCCGGCAACAGGGACGGAACGATCCCGGCCTGGGACGGCGGCATCACCAGGCCGCCGGCGGGATGGAAGCCGGGCGCTCCGCGCATCGATCCGTTCAAGGACGACAAGCCGCTGTTCTCGATCGACGCCTCCAACGTCGACAAGTACAAGGACAAGCTCTCCGAAGGCCAGCAGACGCTGATCCGCACGCTCAAGGGCTATCGGATGGACGTCTATCCGACGCGCCGCTCGTGCGGCTACGCCGATTCGGTGTACCAGCGCAGCGCCCAGAACGCGCGCGTCGCGAAGCTGGCCGAGGGCGGCTGGCAGCTCGAGAACGCGGTCGGCGGCGGCGTGCTGTTCCCGATTCCGAAGAACGGCGCCGAAGCGGTGTGGAACCACAAGCTGCGCTACCAGGGCGAGGGGCGCATCGAGCACTACTCGACGCTGTTCTCGACCAAGAGCGGCGACTTCTCGCAGCTCGCCCAGAACCAGTGGGTGGTGTTCCCGCTGCACGACGCGGCCACCAAGAGCTTCGACGACGTGAAGAAGTCGGAAGCGAAGATCCTCAACGAGGTGGTCTCGCCCGCCGCGCGCGCCGGCGAGATGATCCTGGTGCACTGGTTCCTCGACCGCGGCTCCGACGCCTGGCTGTACTTCCCCGGCCAGCGCCGCGTGCGCCGCGCCCCGTCGTTCGCGTACGACAACCCGGTGCCCGGCTACGAGAACCTGGAGACGGTCGACCAGTACCCGATGTACGCCGGCGCGATGGACCGCTACGACTGGAAACTGGTCGGCAAGAAGGAGCTCTACATCCCGTACAACAGCTGGAAGCTGATCGACAAGAGCCGCAAGTACAAGGACATCTACCTGCCCGACTACGTGAACCGCGACCTGATGCGCTACGAGCTGCACCGCGTCTGGGTGGTCGAGGCCACGCTCAAGGACGGCATGCGGCACATCTTCCCGCGCCGCGTGATGTACATCGACGAGGACAGCTGGTCGCTGATCCTCACCGACCTGTACGACGCGCAGGGCAAGATCTGGCGCGTCCAGGAAGCGAGCCTCTGGGTGGCGCCCGAGATCCCGGCCTGCGTGAGCCAGGAATTCGTCGGCTACGACCTCAACGTCGGCCGCTACATCGCCGAAACGGCGACGCAGGAGCACCCGCCCACCGACTGGCTCGCCGGTCGCGAGGGGCGCATCAACCCGAACATGTTCAGCCCCGACGAGCTGCGCCGCCGCGGCGAGCGCTGAGCGCGCCGCGCCGGGCGTTCGACTCGAAGCGCGCCGGGCCGGCCGGCCCGGCGCGAAAAAAAGACAACCAGGAGGAACGGGCCCATGACCAGCAGCACGAACAGCACCGGGGTGGCGCAGGCGGTCGCCGCGGCGCTCGCCTTTCTCGCCGCGGGTGCGATCGCCCCGCCGGCGCACGCGTTCAAGTTCCAGAGCGAATCGGTGTCGGGGAGCTTCGACTCGACCATCTCGTTCGGCTTCATCCGGCGCATGCAGGGCACCAGCCCCAGCGTCATCGGCAACGACAACGGCGGCAACGTGCCGACGGTCGGGCCGCTCGAAGGCCGGATGAACGCGTACTACGGGCCCGGCTCGGCGTTCGCGAACCCCGACTTCAACTACCTGCAGGGCGACGACGGCAACCTGAACTACAAGAAGGGCGACATCGTCTCGGCGGCGCTGAAGGGCACGCACGAGCTGGTGCTGCACCTGCCGAACCAGATCAGCGGCATGCTGCGCGCCACCTGGTTCCGCGACTTCAAGGTCGACGACACGCGGCGCACGCCGCTCTCCCCGGCGGCCGAATCGGCGGCGGTGGACAAGCTCACCTGGCTCGACGCCTGGGTCGCCAAGGAGTTCGAGATCGCCGGCCGGCCGGCCAAGGTGAAGCTCGGCAACCAGGTGATCAGCTGGGGCGAGGACATCTTCATCTACGGCGGCGTCAACGTCACCAACGCGATCAACCTGCAGAATTTCCACGTGCCCGGCACGCAGCTGAAGGAGATCTTCAAGCCGGCGCCGATGATCTCGCTGAACGCCAACATCGCCGAGGGGCTGAGCATCGAGGGCTACTACCAGTTCCGCTGGAACGGGTTCACCTTCGATCCGGTCGGCACGTTCTTCTCGCCGGTGGACGTGATCGGCAAGGGCGGCCGCTACGCGTTCATCAACTCGACCATGCTCGGCCTGCCGCCCGGCACCGTCGGCGACCTCGGCACGATCAACCCGGCCACCGGGCAGCGCTTCACGCTCGCCGACCTGACCGCCCAGGGCACCGCCGTGTCGCCGCTGGCCACCAACGAACCGAAGGACTCGGGACAGTTCGGGCTGGCCGCTCGCTGGCTGCCGGAAGGCGCGGAAACCGAGTGGGGCGCGTACTGGCTGCGCTACCACGACAAGCTGCCGTTCCTGAGCTTCAACTTCGACCCCGCCGTGCACGGCAACGTCGCGGGGCTGGCGCACTTCATCGACTACGGCGAGAGCCGCAACGTGTTCGGCATCTCGGCCAACACGCGGCTGGGCGGCTGGGCGGTGGGCGCCGAGCTGTCGTACCGGCCCAAGGAAAGCGTCGGCATCGACCCGACGGTGCCGATGGTCGGCAAGTACTCGGTGTTCGACTTCCCCGGCAAGACGGTGCGCGGCTTCGTCGAGGAGAAGAAGTGGCAGGCGCACCTCACCGGCTTCAAGCTGCTCGCACCGGCCGATCTCGGCGGGCTGGTGGGCGGGGTCGGCGCCGTCGAGGGCTACTTCCTCGGCGAGCTGGCGGTGGCGTACTTCCCGAAGCTCGACCGCTCGGGCCGCATCCCGTACCTGCTCACCGACTACTCGCTGCCCGACAAGGTCTCGGCCGGCTTCGTGCTCTCGACCGGGCTCACGTTCGCCAACGTGCTCGACTCCGGCTGGAACATGATGCCGCAGCTCGACGTCGCGCACGACTTCCACGGCACCTCGCCCAACGCGGCGCCGTTCGTCGAGGGGCGCACCGCGGTGACGCTGTCGCTGAACTTCAACCGCTCCGACAAGTGGAAGGCCGGCATCGGCTACACGCGCTTCTCGGGCGGCGGCGGCAACAACGTGATGAAGGACCGCGACTTCCTGTCGGTGATCACCTCGGTATCGTTCTGACAGCAACGCAGCACCGCGGGGCGCCGCCCGGCGCCCCGCCGCATCGCTTCATGCCCGCACCCGCAGTCCTCCCCGCCCGGATCGGTCCGCCACTTCCATGATCGCGCATTTCGTAGGCCGGCTGGAGCGCTTCGTCTTCGGGCACCGCGGCATCGTCCTGGCGCTTCTGGCGCTGCTCACCGTGGTCATGGGCGTGTTCGCCGCCCAGCTGCGCATGGACGCCGGCTTCGACAAGCAGCTGCCGCAGGACCACGAGTACGTCCGCACCTTCTTCCAGTACCGCGACCAGGTGTTCGGGGCCAACCGGGTCATCGTCGTGGTGCGCGCGCGCGAAGGCGAGATCTGGACCGCGTCCGGCCTGCGCCGGCTCTACGACGCGACCCAGTCGGTGATGTTCCTGCCCGGCATCGACCGGCGCACCGTCACGTCGCTGTGGACCCCCAACACCCGGGTGCTGGGCGTGACCGAGGACGGCTTCAAGGCCGAGGACGTGATCGGCGGCGACATCACACCCGACCGGCTCGACGCCGGAAGAATCGAGCGCATCCGCGGCAACGCGCTGGCCGGCGGCTACATCGGCACGCTGGTGGCCACCGACAACGCCGGCGCGATGGTGGTGGCCGACCTGCTCGAGAACGATCCCGCCACCGGCAAGCGGCTGGACTACCTCGACTTCGCGCGCCGCATCGAGGCCGAGGTGCGCGGCCGGCACGAGGACGCGGCGTTCGAGGTGCAGGTGATCGGCTTCGCCAAGCAGATCGGCGACATCGCCGACGGCGCGCGCAGCGTGATCGAGTTCTTCACGCTGGCGTTCCTGCTCACCGCGCTGTCGGTCTGGATGTACTGCCGCTCGCTGGCGCTCACCGCGATCACGCTGCTCTCCTCGCTGGTGTCGGTGATCTGGCAGTTCGGCACCCTGTGGCTGCTCGGTTACGGGCTGGACCCGCTGGCGGTGCTGGTGCCGTTCCTGGTGTTCGCGATCGGCGTCTCGCACGGCGTGCAGCAGATCAACTTCATCGCCAAGGGCGTGTGCGCCGGCGCCGACAGCATGACGGCGGCGCGGCGCGCGTTCTCCGGGCTGCTGATCCCGGGTTCGATGGCGCTGGTGACCGCGTTCGTCGGCTTCGCCACGCTGACGATGATCCCGATCCCGATGATCCGCGAGCTCGGCATCACCGCATCGATCGGCGTGGCGTACAAGATCGTCACCAACCTGGTGATGCTGCCGGTGTGCGCGTCGTACCTGAGTTTCGGCGACGCCTGGGTGGCGCGCATGAAGCGGCTGCGCGACCGGCGCGAGCGCGCGATGTCGGCGCTCGGGCGCGTCGCCGAGACGCGCAACGCGGCGATCGGCACGCTGATCTGCGCGGCGCTGTTCGCGGTCGCCTTCGTGCAGAGCCAGAGCCGCCACGTCGGGCACCTCGAGTCGGGCGCGCCCGAGTTGCGCCCGGATTCGCGCTACAACCTCGATGCCGCGTCGATCGTGAAGAGCTTCGACCTCGGGCTCGACGTGCTCACCGTCGTGTTCGAGACGCCCAAGGACGGCTGCTACGACACCGCGGTGATGGCGCACATCGACCAGTTCGCGTGGCAGATGCAGAACGTGCCGGGCGTGATCTCGGTCGCGTCGGTGGCGCAGCTCGCCAAGCAGGCCTACGCCGGCACCAACGAAGGGCACCCGAAGTGGACCGCGCTGGCCGCCGACGAGCGTTCGCTCGCCAATTCGGTCGGGCTGATCCCGGAAGGCACGGGTCTGTTCAACCCGGGCTGCACGGTGCTGCCGGTCAACATCTACCTGACCGACCACAAGGCGAGCACCGTCAAGCAGGTGATCGCGGCGGTACGCGAGCTGCGCGACGACGAGCGCATGGACGGCGTGACGCTGCGCCTGGCCAGCGGCAACGTCGGCGTGCAGGCGGCCACCAACGAGGTGCTCGAGACCACCGAGCTGCCGATGATGCTGTGGGTCTACGCGACCATCCTGGCGCTGGTGTTCTTCACCTACCGCGACTGGCGCGCGATGATCGCCTGCTGCCTGCCGCTGACGCTGGCGACCTTCCTCGGCTACTGGTTCATGAAGGAGCTCGACATCGGCCTCACGGTGGCCACGCTGCCGGTGATGGTGCTCGCGGTGGGCATCGGCGTCGACTACGCGTTCTACATCTACAACCGGCTTCAGCTGCACCTGGCGCAGGGCGCCAGCATCGTGGTCGCGTTCAAGCAGGCGCTGATGGAGACCGGCATCGCGACCATCTTCACCGCGATCACGCTGTCGGTGGGCGTCGCCACCTGGTCGTTCTCCGACCTGAAGTTCCAGGCCGACATGGGGATGCTGCTCACGTTCATGTTCATGGTGAACATGCTGATGGCGATCACGCTGTTGCCGGCGCTCGCCGTGATGATCGACGTGCTCGTGCCGCGGCGGCGACCGGTCCGCGCGCCGCTCCTCGTCCACTGAACCGCGCACCGATCGAGGGAAGCATGCTCGAGCGCCTGATTGCCCGCCTGTCCGGCGAACCCCCCGCGCCCCCCGGCCACGACGCGGCGCAGCGGCGCCTCCTCGCCGTGGCCGCGCTGCTGGTCGAGGCGGTCCACATCGATCGCCACGCCGACGCCGACGAACGCCGCGCCGTCGTCTCGCTGCTGCGCGAGCGCTTCGACCTGCCCGAAGATGAAGCCGGGCACCTTGCCGAGCTGGCCGAGGAGCGCTACGCGTCGGTGCTGGACGACTGGATCTTCGCCCGCGCCGTCCGGCAAGGTTACGACCGGGACGAGCGCGCCGGGATCCTCGGCATGCTGTGGGAGATCGTCTACAGCGACGGGCGGCTGGCGGCATTCGAGATGGACCTGCTGCAACGCCTGACCGACGCGCTGGAGGTCGATCCGTTGTCCGCCGAGACCGAGCGGGCGCGGGCATTCGCGCGGATCGGGCTGAGCGAGCCCGAGAACGGGGCGGGCGCATGAAGCGGCCGCGGCAGATGCGGCGGCGAGCCCTCGAGGCGATCGTCGCGATCGTCGCAGGCAGCGGTGCCGCGCTCGCGGCGCCCGGCGCCGCTGCTCGCGACGGCGCATCCGCGGCAAGCGCATCCGCGGCAAGCGCACCGGCGGCGGGCGCAGGCGCGCAGCGCGCGCAGGAAGTGGCGCATCCCGAACGGGCGCCGCTGATGGCCGCCGTCCGGACCGGATCGCGCCTGGTCGTCGTCGGCGACTTCGGCACCGTCCTGCTTTCGGACGACGAAGGTGCGAGCTGGCGGCAGGCGACCGAAGTCCCGACGCGCGTGACGCTCACCGCGGTGCAGTTCGTCGATGCGAAGCGGGGATGGATCGTCGCGCACGGCGGCATCGTCCTCGCGACCGAGGACGGCGGCGAGCACTGGCGCATCGCGCACCGCGCCGGAACCGGCACCTCGTTCTTCTCGGTGCACTTCGCCGACGCCGCGCGCGGGTTCGCGGTCGGCGCCTTCGGCGCCGCGATCGCGACCGACGACGGCGGCCGGACCTGGCACGAGCTCGTCATCGGCCAGGGCGAGTTCTCCGACCGCCACCTGTACCAGATCTTCGCCGAACCGGGCGGCGCCACCTGGATCACCGCCGAGAGCGGCGTGGTCTACCGCTCCGACGACGGACGCAGCTTCACCCCGCTGACGCTGCCCTACCGCGGATCGATCTGGGGCGGCATGGCCCTGCCCGGGAAGGCGATCCTGGTCTGGGGCATGGGCGGCCACGTGCTGCGCAGCACCGATGCGGGCGCGTCGTGGCACGACGTTCCCAGCGGCACGGCCAACCCGCTGACCGCCGGCCTGCTCCTGGGCAAGCGGATCGTGCTCGCCGGGCTGGGCGGCACGGTGCTCGTCAGCGACGACCTGGGCAAGAGCTTCCGCGCCGAGGTCCGTCCCGATCGCCTGTCGTACACCGCGGCCGTCGAGGCCGCCGGCGCGCCGCTGCTGACCAGCCTCTCGGGCATCGCCGCATCGCGTCACTGACCCACCGATCGCCGCGTCGCGGCGTGAACCTTCCGAGGAGACCACGATGAACCAGTCCGTCCAGAGCCAACAGCCCGAACTCGCCGCGATCCGGCAGAAGATGTTCATCGACGGCCAGTTCGTCGATGCGCGCTCGGGCAAGACACTGCCCGTGTTCAACCCGGCCACCGGCGCCGAGATCGCCCGGGTGCCCGATGCGCAGGCCGAGGACGTGGACGCGGCGGTGCGCTCGGCGCGCGCCACCTTCGAGTCGGCGGCATGGCAGGGCATGCTCCCGGCCGAGCGCGAACGGCTGCTGCTGAAGCTGGCCGACCTGATCGAGCAGCACGGCGAGGAGCTCGCCCGGCTCGAGACGCTCAACAACGGCAAGCTGCTGATGTTCTCGCGCATGCTCGAGGTCGGCGCCAACGCGCAGTGGACGCGCTACATGGCCGGCTGGGCGACGAAGATCGAAGGCTCGACGCTCGACGTGTCGATCCCGTTCCCGCCGGGCGTGCGCTACACCGCGATGACGCGCCGCGAGCCGGTCGGGGTGGTCGGCGCGATCGTGCCGTGGAACTTCCCGCTGCTGATGGCGATGTGGAAGATCGCCCCGGCGCTGGCCTGCGGCTGCACCGTGGTGCTCAAGCCGGCCGAGGAAACGCCGCTGACCGCGCTGCGCCTGGCCGAGCTGGTGATGGAGGCCGGATTCCCCGCCGGGGCGGTCAACGTCGTCACCGGCTACGGAGAGAGCGCGGGCGCGGCGCTGGTGCGCCACCCGGGCGTCAACAAGATCGCGTTCACCGGCTCGACCGAAGTCGGGAAGATCATCGGCCGCAGCTGCATGGACGACATGAAGCGCGTCTCGCTCGAGCTGGGCGGCAAGAGCCCGGTGATCGTCCTCGACGACTGCGACCCCGCCGTCGCGATCGCCGGCGCCGCCGGGGCGATCTTCTTCAACCACGGCCAGGTGTGCACCGCCGGCTCGCGGCTGCTCGTGCACCGCAGCCGCTACGACGAGGTGGTCGCCGGCCTCGCGGCGGCGGCCAACGCCACGACGCTCGGCGGCGGCTTCGACGAGACCGCGCAGATGGGCCCGATGGTGTCGGCGACGCACCGGGACCGGGTGGTGCGCTACATCGAGTCGGGCAAGGCCGAGGGCGCCGAGCTCCTGGCCGGCGGCCAGGCCCCGGGCGGGGCGGGATACTTCGTCCGGCCCACCGTGTTCTCGAACACCACCGGCCGGGATCTCACGATCTCGCGCGAGGAGATCTTCGGGCCGGTCGTGGTCGCGATGCCCTTCGACGATCTCGACGACGCGGCGCGCAAGGCCAACGACACGCGCTTCGGGCTGGGCGCCAGCATCTGGACCAACAACCTGACGCAAGCGTACCGGTTGATCCCGAAAGTGCAGGCCGGCACGGTCTGGCTGAACTGCCACAACATGGTCGACCCGAACCTGCCGTTCGGCGGCTACAAGGACTCCGGCGTCGGGCGCGAGCACGGCCGGGCGATGATCGACGTCTACACCGAGACGAAATCGGTGTGCGTGGCCTACTGAAGTCGCTCCGGGGGGAAGCCGGCGGCGGCGGCGCGCGCGCGCCGCTGCCGGTGTCCGTCGCCTGCGCGGCGCTGCTGGCCGTCGC
>JBDHRX010000059.1:0-18528 GCA_039807785.1 Burkholderiaceae bacterium | reverse complement strand
CCGGCGCGGCGCGCGCCCGGCCCCTGCGGGGCCGCGTTCACGGCACCGCCACCGCCTTGAGCAGCTCGGCGACCATCTCGGCGCGGGCCCGGTGCGAGGCACCGCCGCCCTTGGCGGGGCGCAGGCGGTGGCCGGCGACGGCAGTGAGCACCGCCTGCACGTCGTCGGGCAGCACGTGGTTGCGTCCCTCGAGCAGCGCCCAGGCGCGGGCGGCCTGCACCAGCGCCAGGCCGGCCCGCGGGCTCAGGCCCTCGGCGAGCGCCGGGCTGCGCCGGCTGAAGGTCAGGAGGTTCTGCACGTAGTCGAGCAGCGCGGGCGCGCAGCGGATCCCGCGCACCAGCCGCTGCGCCTCCTGGAGCTGCGCCGGGTCCATCCGCGCGGGCAGTTCGTCGAGCATCGCGCGACGATCCTCGCCCTCGAGCAGCGCGCGCTCCGACTTGGCGTCCGGATAACCGAGCTCGATGCACATCAGGAAGCGGTCGAGCTGGGACTCCGGGAGCGGGAAGGTGCCGATCTGGTCCTGCGGGTTCTGCGTGGCGATCACGAAGAACGGCTCGGGCAGCGGGAGCGTCTTGCCGTCGATCGAGACCTGTCTTTCCTCCATCGCCTCGAGCAGCGCCGACTGGGCCTTCGGCGATGCGCGGTTGATCTCGTCGGCGAGCAGCACCTGCGAGAACACCGGCCCGGGGTGGAACACGAACCGGGCGCTGTCGCGGTCGAAGACCGACAGGCCGACGATGTCCGCGGGCAGCAGGTCGTTGGTGAACTGGACGCGCTTGAACTGGAGCCCGAGCGACATCGACAGCGCGTGGGCGAGGGTGGTCTTGCCGACGCCCGGGAGGTCTTCGATCAGCAGGTGGCCGCGGGCGAGCAGGCAGGCGAGCGCGAGCTTGATCTGTGGCTGCTTGCCCACGACGACGGCGCCGACCTGCGCGGCGACCGCCTGGATCCGCTCGAGCATGGAGGGCCCTGGGAAGGAAAGTCGTTGGGTCCGGCCGAGTGTAGCCGAACGCGCTGGTGCCCCGGCGCGCGGCAGGGGCCGGCTTGGACGATCGGCGTTCCGCGCCGATAATCGGAGTCGTGCGGCGGGCCGGCGGCCCGCCGGGAGCACGAATGGCCGGAGCCGGCCGTCCACAGGAGAGCCGCGATGGCAGCCGTTGCGCAGAACGAATCGTCGCCCCAGGGCGAGGCCCTGGTGCTCGCGGCGCGCGAAGGCGGGGTCGTGCGCCTGACGCTGAACCGCCCGTCCCAGTTCAACGCGCTGTCCGAGGACCTGATGCGCGCGCTCCAGGCGGAGCTGGAGAAGGTGGCCGCCGATCCGGCGGCGCGCGTCGTCGTGCTCGGGGCCGCGGGCAAGGCGTTCTGCGCCGGCCACGACCTGCGCGAGATGCGCGCCAGCCCCTCGCTCGATTACTACCGGACGCTGTTCGCGCAGTGCACGCGGATGATGATGACGATCCAGCAGCTGCCGCAGCCGGTGATCGCGCGCGTGCAGGGGGTCGCGACGGCGGCCGGCTGCCAGCTGGTGGCGATGTGCGACCTCGCGGTGGCCAGCGACGCGGCGAAGTTCGCCGTCTCGGGCGTGAACCTCGGCTTGTTCTGCTCGACCCCGTCGGTGGCGCTTTCGCGCAACCTGTCGCGCAAGGCGGCCTTCGAGATGCTGGTCACCGGCGACTTCATCGACGCCCCGACGGCGCTGGCCCGGGGGCTGGTCAACCGGGTGGTCGCGCCGGAGGCGCTCGACGCCGAGGTCGACCGGCTGGCGGCGGCGGTCTGCGCGAAGCCCGCGGTCGCGATCGCGGCGGGCAAGGGATTGTTCTACCGGCAGCTCGAGATGGGGATCGATGCCGCGTACCAGCTGGCCGGCCAGACGATGGCCTGCAACATGATGGAAGAAGCGACGCTCGAAGGCGTCCAGGCGTTCATCGAGAAGCGCCGTCCCGACTGGAAATAGGCGTTCCCGGACGGCGCGGCGGCCGGATTCCGGAACTCCCTATAATCGACCCTTTTCCTTGTCCCGGATTTTTCTCTGTCCCAGATTCGTGAGGTTCCGATGAAGATTTTGGTTCCGGTGAAGCGGGTGGTGGACTACAACGTGAAGGTGAGGGTGAAGGGTGACCAGAGCGGGGTAGACATAGCGAACGTGAAGATGTCGATGAATCCGTTCGACGAGATTGCGGTGGAGGAGGCGGTGCGGCTGAGGGAGAAGGGGGTGGCCGCGGAGGTGGTGGCGGTGTCGTGCGGGACGCAGGCGAGCCAGGAGACGCTGCGCACGGCGCTGGCGATTGGTGCGGACCGTGCGATTCTGGTGCAGACGGACGAGGAGCTGCAGCCGCTGGCGGTGGCCAAGCTGCTCAAGGCGCTGGTGGAGCGCGAGCAGCCGGGGCTGGTGATACTGGGCAAGCAGGCGATCGACGACGACGCGAACCAGACCGGGCAGATGCTGGCGGCGCTGGCGGACCTGCCGCAGGCGACGTACGCCTCGAAGGTGGAGGTTGGGGAGGGTCGGGCGCAGGTGACGCGGGAGGTCGACGGGGGTCTGGAGACGATCTCGGTAACGCTGCCGGCGGTGGTGACGACGGACCTGAGGCTGAACGAGCCGAGGTACGTGACGCTGCCGAACATCATGAAGGCGAAGAAGAAGCCCCTGGACGTGTTCAAGCCGGAGGATCTGGGGGTGGACGTGAGGCCGAGGCTGAAGACGCTGAAGGTGAGCGAGCCGCCGGGTCGCAAGGCGGGGGTGAAGGTGGCGGATGTGGCGGCGCTGGTGTCGAAGTTGAAGAACGAAGCGAAAGTGATCTGAGGGGGGAGCGGACGATGGCTGTACTGGTGGTGGCCGAACACGACAATGCGACCCTCAGGCCGAGCACGCTGAACACGATTGCGGCGGCGGGGCGGATCGGGGGGCCGGTGACGGTGCTGGTGGCCGGGAGCGGGTGCGCGCCGGCGGCGCAGGCGGCGGCGCAGGCGGAGGGGGTGTCGAAGGTGCTGGTGGCCGATGCGCCGCAGCTGGGCGAGCAGCTGGCCGAGAACGTGGCGGCGCAGGCGCTGGCGGTGGCGCCGGGGTTCACGCACGTGCTGCTGCCGGCGACGGCGCACGGCAAGAACGTGGCGCCGCGGGTGGCGGCGAAGCTGGACGTGGCGCAGGTCTCCGACATCATCGGGGTGGAGTCGGCCGACACGTTCACGCGGCCGATCTATGCGGGCAACGCGATCGCGACGGTGCAAAGCGGTGATGCGGTGAAGGTGATCACGGTGCGCACGACCGGTTTCGACGCGGTGGCCGCCAGCGGGGGGGCGGCGCCGGTGGAGGCGGTGGCGGCGGTGGCCGATTCGGGGCAGTCGCGTTTCGTGGGGCGGGAGATCGCGCGCAGCGACCGGCCGGAGCTGACGGCGGCGAAGATCGTGGTCTCGGGCGGGCGCGGGATGGGCAGCGCGGAGAACTTCAAGCTTCTCGAGCCGCTGGCCGACCGGCTGGGGGCGGCGCTGGGGGCGAGCCGGGCGGCGGTGGATGCCGGGTATGCGCCCAATGACTGGCAGGTCGGGCAGACCGGCAAGATCGTGGCCCCGCAGCTGTACGTGGCGATCGGCATCTCCGGGGCCATCCAGCACCTGGCCGGCATGAAGGACAGCAAGGTCATCGTGGCCATCAACAAGGACGAGGAAGCCCCTATCTTCGGCGTCGCCGACTACGGCCTCGTCGCCGACCTGTTCTCCGCCGTGCCGGAGCTGGTCAAGGCGCTGGACTGAGGCGTCGCGATCCGGAGCTGGCGAAGGAGCCGCCATGTCTTACGTCGCACCGCTCCAGGACATGCTGTTCGTGCTCCGGCACCTGGCCGGCATCGACGAGGTCGCATCGCTGCCGGGCCTCGAGGAGGCCGGCTACGACACCGCGCAGGCGGTGCTCGAGGAATGCGCGCGGTTCAACGAGGGCGTGGTGGCCCCGTTGAACCGGCCCGGCGACCTCGATCCGTCGACGCTGCAGGCGGGCGTCGTGACCACCACGCCGGGCTTTCGCGACGCGTTCCGGCAGTTCGCCGAGGGCGGCTGGCAGGGCATCCAGCAGCCGCCGGAATTCGGCGGCCAGGGCCTGCCGAAGCTGATCGCGACGCCGTGCACCGAGATGCTGAACGCGGCGAACCTGGCGTTCGCGCTGTGCCCGCTGCTGACCGACGGCGCGATCGAGGCGCTGCGGGTGGCCGGGTCGCCGGCGCTGCAGCAGCGCTTCGTGCCGAAGCTGATCTCCGGCGCCTGGACCGGCACGATGAACCTCACCGAGCCGCAGGCGGGCTCGGATCTCGCGATGGTGCGCACGAAGGCCGTGCCGCAGCCGGACGGCAGCTACCGGCTGTCCGGCCAGAAGATCTTCATCACCTACGGCGAGCACGACATGGCGCACAACATCGTGCACCTGGTGCTCGCGCGCACGCCGGATGCGCCCGAGGGCGTGAAGGGCCTCTCGCTGTTCGTCGTTCCCAAGTACCTGCTCGACGACGAGGGGCGCCCGGGCCGGCGCAACGACGTCTGGTGTTCGTCGATCGAGCACAAGCTCGGCATCAAGGCCAGCCCCACCGCGGTGCTGCTCTACGGCGACGACAAGGGCGAGGTCGGCCCCGGGGCGATCGGCTACCTGGTCGGCGAGGAGAACCGCGGCCTCGAGTACATGTTCGTGATGATGAACGCGGCGCGCTTCGCGGTCGGCGTCCAGGGCGTCGCGGTGGCCGAGCGCGCGTACCAGCAGGCGGTCGCCTTCGCCCGCGAGCGGGTGCAGAGCCGCGACGTCGCGGGCTCCGGCGAGCCGGTGCCCATCATCCGGCATCCCGACGTGCGCCGCATGCTGATGACCATGCGCGCCTGCGCCGAGTCGGCGCGCGCGCTCGCCTATGTCGCGGCCGCGGCGTCCGACGCGGCGCACCACGCGGCCGACGAATCGACGCGGCGCGAGAACCGGGCGGTCTACGAGTTCCTGGTGCCGATCGTCAAGGGATGGTCCACCGAGATGTCGCTCGAGGTGACGTCGCTCGGCGTGCAGGTGCATGGCGGCATGGGCTTCATCGAGGAGACGGGCGCGGCGCAGCACTATCGCGACGCCCGGATCCTCACGATCTACGAGGGCACCACCGCGATCCAGGCCAACGACCTGATCGGCCGCAAGACCGCGCGCGACGGCGGCGCGGTGGCGCGCGCGCTGGTCGCGCGCATCCGCGCGACCGAGGCGGCGCTTTCGCAGCGGGGCAGCCCCGATCTCGCGGCGATCGCGGCCCGCCTGTCGGCGGGCCGCGCGGCGCTCGAGGAGACGGTCGATTTCATCGTCGGCGCGTTCAAGGCCGATGCGCGGGCGGCGTTCGCCGGCAGCGTGCCGTACCTGAAGCTGGCCGGCGTGGTGCTGTCGGGCTGGCAGATGGCGCGGGCGGCGCTGGCGGCCGACCGGATGCTCGAGGCCGGCGAGGGCGACGCGCAGTTCCTGGTCGCGAAGGTCGCGACCGCGCGCTTCCATGCCGACCACCTGATGGCCCAGGCCGGCGCCTTGCGCGCCGCCGCGGTCGAGGGCTCCGAGGGCGTGCTGGCGATGCCCGAAGCGGCGTTCTGATCGCTGCCGGCCGGTTCGCCGGTCCCGGGGGAATCCGGCCCTCAAAGGCCCGGTGAAGTGCCGACGATGCAGTCGGGGTGCGCGTTCCAGCGGTCCCGGCAGAAGCGCAACCTGACCCGTTCGTTGCAGACGAAGCGTCCCAGCAGCGCCTCGTCCCCGCATTGCGCGCGCTGGGCCGCGGCGAGGCGATCGGCGATCCCGCCGCTGCGAGGCGCGTCGGCCGGGGGCGCTGGTGCCGGCGCGGCCTCCGGCCGGAGCACGGACTCCGGGGCGGCTGGCGCCGGAGGGGCGGCGTCCGGGGTGCCGGTCCGCGGAACGGCATCGGCCGGGGGGACCGGCTGCGGTGCCGGCGAAGACGATGGGGCGGAGGAGGACGCGGCGGACGCCGGGGAGGCGGGCCCGGGAGAGGGTTCCGGAGACAGCCCCGGAGACAGCCCCGGAGAGGGCCCGGAACGCTCGAATCCGGGCGGCGCCTGCGGCATGGTGCGGTGGACCTGGTAGATCGCGAAGGCACCGAGCGCCGCGATCAGGACTGCCAGCAGCGTCGCGCCGAGCCCGCGGCGCAGCCCCGGGAACGGCGGCGCGGGCGCGCGGCGGGCCGGATCCGGCGCGGGCAGCGGCTGCCCGCAGCCGGCGCACTGCGCGGCCGTGCCGGCATTCGGGGCGCCGCAACTCGGACAGGGGCTCGCCGTCATCATCGACCGTTCCGTGGCCGGCCAGCATACCGCGGGCCGGCGGGTTGCCGGGTAGTGGACGCCGCTTGCACGGGCCGTTATACTGTTCGAATATACAGTCTTCCGGAGGCCGGCGCACAACTGCCGGGCACGTCGACCCATGAGCACCCTGTCCGTCCCGGTCCGGGGGCGAGGCGCCGTCTCCAATCCCCACCACCGCTTCGAGATCCGGCGCAGCGAGCCCGCCGACGACGGCTGGTACCGCGACGATGGCGAGCCGCCGGCGCTCGCCACCGAGGTCCGCGAGGAGCGCACCCGGTCGGTGATTGCCCGGAACCAGTCTCCGGACCTGCCGTTCAACCTGTCGGTGAATCCGTACCGGGGTTGCGAGCACGGCTGCATCTACTGCTACGCGCGGCCCAACCACGGCTACCTCGGCCTGTCTCCCGGGCTCGATTTCGAGTCGCGGCTGTTCGTCAAGGTCGACGCCGCCGAGCGGCTGGCGGCCGAGCTCGATGCGCCCGGCTATCGCTGCGAGCCGATCAACCTCGGGTCCGCGACCGACGCCTACCAGCCGATCGAGCGGCGCTACGGGGTCACGCGCGCCCTGATCGAGACGATGGCGGCCCGCGGGCAGCCGTTCACGATCGTCACCAAGTCGGCGCTCGTCGAGCGCGATCTCGATCTTCTCGCGCCGCTGGCGCGCGATGGCCTGGTCGGCGTCTACGTCACGGTCACCACGCTCGATGCGCGGCTGGCCCGGCACTGGGAGCCGCGTGCAGCGGCGCCCTGGCGCCGCCTGGAGACCCTCCGCAGGCTCGCGGAGGCGGGGGTCCCGGTCGGGGTTTCGCTGGCGCCGGTCGCCCCGTTCCTGAACGAGCCCGAGATCGAGCAGGTGCTCGCCGCGGCGGCCGGCGCCGGCGCCCGCATGGCCTTCTACCAGGTGCTGCGCCTGCCCTGGGAGCTGCGCGAGCTGTTCGTCCAATGGCTCGGTGCCCACTATCCCGATCGTGCCCGGCGGGTGCTGCGCCGGCTGGCCGAGATGCGCGGCGGCGAGGCGCAGGCGCGGCTCAACGATCCGCGTTTCTTCAGCCGCATGACCGGGCAGGGCGCCTGGGCGCAACTGATCCGGCTGCGCTTCGACCTGGCCGTCCGCCGCCACGGACTCGACCGCCACCGGCTCGAGCTGCGCACCGACCGCTTCCGTCGTGCGGACGATGCCCGCCAGCTCGGCCTGTTCTGAACGGCCGGGCCCCGGGGCGATTGGCGCCACCGGCCAGCCCGGCTATAATTATCGGTTTTCCGATTCCGGACCGAAGGACACCGACATGGTCGTCATCCGACTGACTCGCGGCGGGGCCAAGAAGCGCCCGTTCTACCACATCGTCGCCGCGCACAAGCAGAGCCGCCGCGACGGACAGTTCATCGAGCGGCTGGGCTACTACAACCCCATCGCGGCCGAGAACGAGCAAGGGCTGGTGCTGGCCACGGCACGCATCGACCACTGGAAGCAGCAGGGCGCCGCGCTGTCGCCCACGGTCGCCCGGCTGGTCAAGGAATACGTCGCCAAGCAGCCGGTCGCGGCCTGAGCGCCGGCCGCGGCATGACGAGCGCCGTCGACGCGACGCCGTCGACGATGTCCCGTCGAGCGGACGCCGATCCTCCCGCCGATGCGGTCGTGCTCGGCCGGGTCTCCGGCGCCTGGGGCGTGCGCGGCTGGCTGCGCGTGACGCCCTTCAACGATCCCCATGATTCGATCCTGACCGCGCAATCCCGCTGGTGGCTGCGCGGGCGCGCCGGGTGTCGCGTGCTCGCGATCGAGCAGGCGCGCATCCATGGCGACGCGATCCTCGCGAAGGCCCGCGGCATCGACGATCGCGAGGCCGCCGTCGCCCTGAAGGGCGACGAGGTGATGATCGGCCGCTCGGCGTTCCCGCAGGCGCCGGCCGACGAAGTCTACTGGGTCGACCTGATCGGCTGCGCGGTGCGCAATCGCGCCGGAGCGCCGCTCGGCATCGTCGCCGCGGTCGAGACCTTCGGCGCCGACCCGGTGCTGCGGGTCGAGATGCCTGGCGATGCGCCGGATCGCGTGCTGCGGCGACTGATCCCGCTGGTCCCGGCGCATGTCGTCGAGGTCGACCTGCCCGGACGGCAGGTGCTGGTCGACTGGGGGCTGGACTACTAGGCCGGGGCCCCGGAGGCGAGACCCGGGCCCCGGGGACGCCAGGGTCCCGGGGAACGAATGCCTGTCGGGGGGTTTGACAGGCCCCGCGCGGAACCCGGCCTCGTGCCTTTCGCATCAAGGGTTTGCGGCCCCTGGCACGAATCTGGCTTGATGGCTGGCCACAGGGGTTGGCTGCCGGATGGCGGCGGATCCCGATGACGGAACGCACTGCAAGGACTCGTCGCGACATGCTGACCACCGGCCACTTCCTGAAAGCCCTTTCGCTGGCTGCCGCGCTCTCGGCCGGCGCTGCCGCCGCCGCTCCCCATACCTTCCTCGTGACCCGCGAGGATCCCGGGGTGCAGGACGCCAACCTGACCAGCCTGTGCGCGGCGCTCGGCTCCGGCGCCACCTGCACGGTCGGCGTCGAGCGCTTCGATGGCCGTTCCAGCGGCAGCTTCCAGAGCGATTTCGGCATCGGCAGCGGCGCCTACTGGATCCGCGGCGACTACACGAACGTGACGGTCTATTCGCACGACGTGTACGGCGGGGCGGGCGGCACCGCCGACTATGCAGTGACTTTCGCCACCGGGGGCTACGCGGTCGACCTGACGACCTCGAACCCGGCGGGCATCAACTACTTCGGGTTCTGGCTGTCGGCGCTCGACCGCGGCAACCAGGTGCACTTCTACAGCGGTGGCGAGCTGGTGTTCTCGTTCACGCCCGCCGACGTCGACGCGATCATCGGCGGCACGTGCCCCGGCAATGCCTACTGCGGCAATCCCAACGGCGGCGGCAACACGGCCGAGCCCTACGTGTTCCTGAACTTCTTCGACCAGACCGGCACCTTCGATCGGATCGTGTTCTCCGAGGCGCCCCAGGTCGGCGGCTACGAGTCCGACAACCACACGGTCGGCTACGTGACCGGCGGCAGCGGCACGCCGGTCGACCTCCCGGTTCCCGGTACGCTGCTGCTGGGCAGCCTGGGGCTGGTGGGCCTCGGCCTGGCCTCGAGGCGCCGCGCGGTCCGCGCCTGATCGGCGCGCGCGTCCGGCCCCAACCCGCCCCTGGGCGGGTTTTTTCTTTCGGGTCGTCCCGCGGGGATGGCGGTCCGGGCGCGCGGCGATCCGGACACCCGGCCGTTCGGACATCCGGCGATCCGGACATCCGGCGGTTCGAGCCTGAAGCGGCTCCGGCATACGGCGGTTCCGGCGCACAATGGCGCCCCCGGTCCGGTGCGCCGGCCGTTCGAGAAACCGACCGCCATGCGATTCGATGCGATCACGATCTTTCCGGAGATGTTCGAGGCGGTGACCCGCTTCGGCATCACTGCGCGCGCGCACGAACGCGGCCTGTGGTCGCTGGCCTGCTGGAACCCGCGCGACTTCGCCACGGATGCGTATCGCAGCGTCGACGACCGTCCCTACGGCGGCGGGCCGGGCATGGTGATGCTGGCCCAGCCGCTGGCCGATGCCATCGCGGCGGCCCGTGCCGCCGGCGGCGGGCGACCGGTGATCGCCCTGTCTCCCCAGGGCCGGCCGCTGGACGACCGGCGGGTCCGCGCGCTCGCCGCCGGACCCGGAGCGATCCTCGTGGCCGGGCGCTACGAGGCGATCGACCAGCGCCTGGTCGACCGCTGCGTCGACGAGGAGGTCGCGATCGGCGATTTCGTGGTCTCGGGTGGCGAGCTGCCCGCGATGATGCTGATCGATGCGGTGGTCCGGCAGTTGCCCGGCGCGATGAACGATGCCCGGTCGCCGGCCTGCGACTCGTTCGCGGACGGCCTGCTCGATTGCCCCCACTACACCCGGCCGGAGACGTTCGAGGGCGTCCCCGTGCCGGCGGTGCTGCTGTCCGGCCATCATGCGCGGATCGCCCGCTGGCGGCGCGAGCAGTCGCTGCGCGCCACCCTGCGGCTGCGCCCGGAGCTGATCGGGCGCGCCAGGGAGGCGGGGCGCCTCGATGCCGAGGACGAGCGTTTCCTGGCCGGGCTGCGCGAGCCGCCCGCGGCGCCGGGGCGCGACGGGCCGGACGCGTGACGCCCGCGCGGCATCGCACTTGCCGCAATATCCGGAAACGCGTTAAAATACAAAGCTTTGCGGAATTCCGCACAAACTCCCATCCTCTACCCGGCCACAGCGGTACGTCGCGGCGGCGCGTTCACGGCGCTACATGACGGCGACACGAGAGAACGAGGTCGGCGCACGATGGTTTCAGGAGCCTCCGGCATGGATCTGATCCAGCAACTCGAGCAGGAAGAGATTTCCCGTCTCGGCAAGAACATTCCCGACTTCGCCCCCGGCGACACGGTGATCGTCAACGTGAACGTGGTCGAGGGGAGCCGCAAGCGGGTCCAGGCCTACGAGGGCGTGGTCATCGGGCGTCGCAACCGCGGGCTGAACTCGTCGTTCATCGTCCGCAAGATCTCCTCCGGGGAAGGCGTCGAGCGCACGTTCCAGCTCTATTCGCCGCTGATCGCCAGCATCGAGGTGAAGCGCCGCGGCGACGTGCGGCGCGCCAAGCTGTACTACCTGCGCGGGCGCTCCGGCAAGTCGGCGCGGATCAAGGAGAAGCTCCCGGGCAAGGCGGCGCGCGCCGCCGAGGCGAAAGCCTGAGTCGCGCCGCGCGACGCCCCCGGCGCCGCGCCATGCGACGAATCCCTCCGGGCCCGGCCCGGGCACCACGACAGGGCGCCGATCGGCGCCCTGTTGTATTTTCCGGTTCATGGACATGAAGTCGACCCGGCCCGGCGCGGCCCCGGATTCTGCGGATGACGATGCCCGGCGCGAGAGACCGGGCATCCTGGCCGAGCTGCCGCGGTTCGATCCGCGCGAGATGCCGATCGCCGCGGTCGACGAGGCGTTGCCGGCGGTCGACCGCGAGCGCCTGCTGCCCGCGGCGCTGCGCGTTCGCTTCGCCCGACCACCGGCCTGGCGGCCGGAGCAGACCGACGACCGCTTTCGCGTCGAGCCGTTCCTGCCGCGTGACGCGGCGGTGCTGGTGCCGATCGTCGCGCACGTCGAAGGCGGCACCATCCTGCTCACGCAGCGCACGCAGCATCTGCGCCATCATTCCGGCCAGATCGCGTTTCCGGGCGGTCGCGTCGAGCCGGACGATGCCTCGCCGATCGAGGCGGCGCTGCGCGAGGCCCACGAGGAGGTCGGGCTCGAACGCGATCGCGTCGAGGTGATCGGCTGCCTGCCCCAGTACCTCACCGGCACCGGGTTCCGCGTGACGCCGGTGGTCGGGCTGGTGTTGCCCGGTTTCGAGCCGCGCCCCGATCCGGCCGAGGTGGCGAGCGTGTTCGAGGTCCCGCTCGCGTTCCTGATGGACCCGAGCCACCACCAGCGCCGGCGCGTGCGCCTGGCGGCCGGCGAGCGCACGTTCTTCGCGATGCCGTATCGCGCGCCCGGCGCGGACGACGAGCGCTTCATCTGGGGAGCGACCGCAGCGATGTTGCGCAACCTGTATCGTCTGCTGTCGGCCTGAGCCGTGGGACCTGGAACCGGATGGGATTCGTCGCACTGATCTTCGCGCTGCTGATCGAGCAGGGCCGCTCGCTGCCGGGCGACAACCTGGTGCATCGCGGAGCGATCGCGCTGGCCGACCTGGTCCGCAGCGCGAGCGACGCCGGCGAGCGCCAGCACGGCGTCTTCGGCTGGATCCTCGTCGTGGCGGTCGGCGTCGGCGCGATCGCGCTGCTCGAATGGCTGGCCGGGATGCTGCATCCGCTCGCGCTGTTCGTCGTGCATGTCGCGGTCCTGTACCTGACGGTGGGCTTCCGCCAGTTCAGCCACGCGTTCACCGAGATCCAGCTCGCGCTCGCGAGCGACGACGCCGACGGGGCGCGCGGGGTGCTCGAGCGCTGGCTCGACCAGACCAACCCCGACGATCCCTCGGACCGACCGCGCCGCGAAGCGCCGGTCAACGAGATCTGCCGGCAGGCGATCGCGAACGCGCTGGTGGCCGCGCATCGCCATGTCTTCGGGCCGCTGTTCTGGTACATCCTGCTGCCGGGCGCGATCGGTCCGGTGCTCTACCGGTTCGCCGAGATGCTGGCCCGCCGCTGGGGCGAGGCGGTCGCCGAGGGCGCCGCGCGGGTGGTCGAGCCCTACGGCAATTTCGCGGCGCGCGCCTACCGCGCGATCGACTGGCTGCCGGTGCGCATGTCGGCGGCCGGTTTCGCGATCGTCGGCAACTTCGAGGATGCGATCTACTGCTGGCGCGGCGCGGTGGCGGCCGGCACCACCGACGACCAGCGTGCGCTGCTGCTCGCGACCGGAGGTGGCGCGCTGGGGCTGCGCGTGGCCGAGCCGGCGCTCGAGGCGCGCTGGGCCGCCGGCGAGCATGGCTTCGAATGGCAGGGTGCCGAGCCGGACCCGGGCGCCCTGCGCAGCGCGGTCGGGCTGGTCTGGCGCTCGGTGGTGCTCTGGATCAGCCTGTTCGCGATGATCACGATCGCGGCCTGGCTCGGGCGCTGAGCACCGGCCCGGCAGGCCTCGGCCCGGCAGGCCTCCGCGCGGCGACGATCGCGGTGCGAGCGGGCCCTAGTCGGGTTCGGCCTCGATGCGCAGGAAGAGGCGGTAGCGCAGCGGATCGATCTCGCCGCGCGCGGCGGCCTCCCGGATCGCGCACCCCGGCTCGTCGCGGTGGCCGCAGTCGTTGAAGCGGCAGCGCCCGAGCAGGGGCACGAACTCGCGCATCGCATGCATGCGCTGCGAGGTCGAGAGGTGCGCGAGCCCGAAGCTCTGGAAGCCCGGCGTGTCGATGATGCGCGCGTCGGGCGCGATCGTCCCGGGCAGCTCGAACATGCGGCTGAAGGTGGTGGTGTGGCGCCCGCTCGACAACGCGACCGAGATCGCCTGCGTGCGCAGCTCGGCGTCGGGAACCAGCGTGTTGACCAGGGTCGACTTGCCCATTCCCGACTGCCCGATCAGCAGCGTGGTCCGGCCGGCGAGCCAGGCGCGCAGCGTGTCGCGGGCCGCCCGGGGCTGCGCGCCGGCGGCGATCTCGAACACGGGGTGGCCCAGAGCGCGGTATGCCTCGAGGCGCGGCGCGATCGCGCGCGCCGCGTCGGCGAGGTCGGCCTTGTTGGCGATCAGCGCGGCGCCGATGCCGGCGGCATCGATGGCGATCAGCATGCGCAGCAGCAGGGCCTCCGAGAACGGCGGGTCGCCGGCGATCACGATCGCGGCCTGGTCGACGTTGGCGGCGAGCAGCTTGCTGCGCCAGCGGTCGCTGCGCAGCAGCGTGGCGCGTCGCGGATGCAACGATTCGATCACTGCCTGGCCGGCGCCGAGGGTGCGGATCTCGACCTCGTCGCCGACGCAGTAGTCGGTGCGCTTGCCGCGCGCGACCGCGACCCGGTCGGGCCAGGCCCCCACGGCCGAACGCACGTAGAAGTGACGCCCGAAGCTGGCCGCGATCTGCGCGCGCTCAGTTGCCGCCGCGGCCGAAGACGGCATCGCACTTGGCCGCGCAGATGAAATCGTTCTCGGAGACGCCGCGCACCGAGTGCGTCCAGAAGCGGACCGTGCACCGGTTGTAGCCCACCCGCAGCTCGGGGTGGTGGTCCTCGCCGTGCACCATCCAGGCCAGCGCATTGACGAACGCGATCGTGTCGTAATAGTCGCGGAACGCATAGCTGCGCTCGATCGCGCCGTCGCGCAGGCCCCAGCCGGCCAGCTCGGTGAGCTGCGCCTCGATCTCGACCCCGGTGTAGGCGCGATCGCCCGCGAGCGGGCGCGACTTGCGCGCCAGCAGCTGCCGGCGCGGGATCGGGGTCCTCACGACGCCTCCTGCAGGCGGCCGATCCGCACCGATGCGGGCGGATGCGAATCGTAGAACGCGGAATGCAGCGGGTCGGGCGTCAGCGTCGAGGCGTTGTCCTCGTACAGCTTGACCAGCGCCGCCACGAGGTCTGCCGCGCGCGCGTGGGTCGCTGCGAAGGCGTCGGCCTGGAACTCGTGGCGCCGCGATGCCCAGCTCGACAGCGGCTGCAGCAGGAACGTGAACACCGGCAGCACCAGCATGAACAGCACCAGCGCGACCGCCTCGAAGTCGCCGGCGCCGGGTGTGACGCCGAGCCCCTGGTAGAACCAGCCCTGGCGCGACAGCCAGCCGAGCAGCCACAGCCCGGCGAGGCTGGCGGCGAGCATCAGGACGACCCGCTGCAGCAGGTGGCGGTGGCGGAAGTGGCCCAGCTCGTGCGCCAGCACCGCCTCGATCTGGTCGACGTCGAGCCGTGCGAGCAGGGTATCGAAGAAGACGATCCGCTTGCCGCGTCCCAGGCCGGTGAAGTACGCGTTGCCGTGCGCCGAGCGGCGGCTGCCGTCCATCACGAACAGCCCGCGCGAGGCGAAGCCGCAGCGCGCCAGCAGCGCCTCGACGCGCGCGCGGACCGTGGCGTCGGCGAGCGGCTCGAAGCGGTTGAACATCGGCGCGATGACGATCGGGTACAGGACGAGGACGGCGAGGTTGAACCCGGCCCAGACCGCCCATGCCCACAGCCACCAGGGCTCGCCGGCGCTGCGCATCAGCCAGAGGATCGCGGCGACCAGCGGAAGGCCGAGCAGCGCCGCGATCGCGGCCGACTTGAGCGTATCGGCGAAGAACAGGCGCGGCGTCATGCGGTTGAAGCCGAAGCGCTGCTCGAGCCGGAACTGCCGGTACCACTCGATCGGCAGGTCGACGATCGCCCCGATGAGCGCGACGACGGCGACGAACAGCACCTGGCGCGCGAACGCGGCCTCGGGGAGCCACTCGGCCAGGCCGCGCAGCAGCGCCTGGAGTCCGCCGAACAGGGTCAGCGCGAGCAGCAGCAGGGCGCCGGCCAGCGCCTCGATCATGCCCAGGCGCACGCGCGCCACGGTGTAGTCGGCGGCCCGCCGGTGCGCCGCGAGCGTGACGCGCCCGGCGAAGCCGGCCGGGACGGCGTCGCGGTGCCGCGCGACGTGCCGGACCTGGCGCGTCGCCAGCCACAGGCGCACCGCCACCGACAGCAGCAGGGCGGCCGCGAAGAGGGTCGAGAAGGCGAGGGCAGTCAAGGCGATCGCTGTGCGAGAATCGATCAGGGAGAGAAAAATTATGTCACAGCAAGTCGCGCCGCCCGCGGGCGCCCCCGGGCACGGCGGGGCACCCGCCGTGCCGCGCACGCCCGACGAATCGCTGCTGGTCTGGGTCGACATGGAGATGACCGGCCTGAACCCGGTCGTGGACCGGATCATCGAGGTCGCGGTCGTGGTGACCGATGCCGCGCTCGAGATCGTCGCCCAGAGCGAGGCGCTGGCGATCCGCCAGCCGGCCGAGGTGCTCGACGCGATGGACCAGTGGAACCGCGCGACGCACGGCCGCTCGGGCCTGACCGGGCGCGTGCTCGCGTCGCGCTGGACCGAGGCCGGTGCCGAGCAGGCGCTGCTCGAGTTCCTCGCGCCGCTGGTGCCGCCCGGGAAGTCGCCGATGTGCGGCAACTCGATCTGCCAGGACCGGCGCTTCATGGCGCGCTACATGCCGCGCCTCGAGGCGTACTTCCACTACCGCAACCTCGACGTGAGCACCCTCAAGGAGCTGTGCAAGCGCTGGCGCCCCGACGTGGCGCGCGGGTTCGCCAAGCGCAGCGCGCATACCGCGCTGGCCGACATCGTCGAGTCGATCGACGAGATGCGTCACTACCGCGATCACTTCCTGTCGCTGTCCCCGCCCGCCTGAGCCGCGCCCGACACGCGCCAGACCCGACCCAGGATCGCCGCGAGCGCGGTGGCCGACACCGCCAGGCCGAGCACCGCGGCGATCCAGAAGCCGCGCGCGCCGGCCACCTGCGGCGCCCAGGGGCGCGCCGACGTCCCGGCCTCGAAGGCGAGCCACCAGCCGCCGCCCAGGCCGATGCCCCACAGGCTGAGCGCATAGACGACCATCGGCAGCGCCGTGATCCGGTAGGCGCGCAGGATGAACGCGCACATCGCCTGCGCCGCGTCGAACAGGTGGAACACGGCGACCAGCACCAGCAGCGGCGCGGCCGCCGCGGCCAGTGCGGCGTCGGTCGTATAGAGCCCGGCGAGGCGCTCGCGTCCGGCGAAGATCGCGATGCCGAGCACTGCAGCGCCGCCCGCCGCGATCCGGATGCCGGCCCAGGCGCGCGCCCGCGCCTCGCCGGGGCGTGCCGCGCCGATCGACTGGGCGACCAGCACCCCGGTGGCGGTAGCCAGTGCGAGCGGCGCCATGTAGGCCAGCGCGGCGAGGTTCGCGGCGATCTGGTGGCTCGCCGCGGTGGTCGCGCCCAGGCGCGCGAGGAACAGCGCCATGAACGTGAACGAGCTTACCTCGACCAGGAACGAGGCGCCGATCGGCAGGCCCAGCGCGAGCAGTCCGCGCAGGCGCGCCGGGTCGGGGCGCGCCAGCCAGCCGCCGCCGGTCACGCCGAGCCGGCGATACAGCGGCTCGGCGCGCAGCACGCCGAGCGCGAGCAGCGCCGAAAGCCAGGCCACGGCCGCGGAGGCGACGCCGCAGCCGCCGCCGCCGAGCGCGGGAACGATGGTCGCGTCGCCGTGCTGCCATCCGTCCATGAACAGCAGGTTCAGCGGCACCTTGAGCGCGGCGCCCGCCAGATTGATCAGCATCACCGCCTTCGGGCGCGAGATCGCGTTCGACAGCGCATGGAACACGCGGAACAGCAGCGCCGCCGGCAGGCCCGCGGCGGCGGCCCACAGATAGGTGCGCGCGATCGACGCGACCTCGGGCGGCGGGGCGCTGAGCGCGAGCCAGAGGTCGGCCGATGCCAGCGCCGCGCACCCGGGGACCGCCAGCCCCAGCGCCAGCCAGACCGCCTGGCGCGTCTCCAGGCCGATCTCGTCGAAGCGGCGCGCCCCGTAGTGCTGCGCGACGATCGGGCTGAGCGCGAGCAGGACCCCCATCAAGCCGATGTAGACGGTGATGTAGACGCTGGCGCCCAGCCCCACGGCGGCCACGTCGGCCGCGGAGAGCCGGCCGGCCATGATCGTGTCGATGACGCCGTTGAGCATCACCGCGATCTGGCCGATGAACACCGGCCAGGCGAGCCTCAGGATGTCGCGCGTCATCGCGCGCCGGGCAGCGCGTGCTCGCGTCGGTACAGGCGGAACCGTTCGTCGCGGTCGCTGCGGCGCTGGCCTTGCCAGACCGGCTCCCATCCGGGCAGGGCGCCCGGCACGGTGCGCGCCAGCGGCCCCTCGTCCTGGATCAGCAGCCAGTCGCAGCGTTCGCCGCGCGCGGCGAAGTTCATGCGCGCGAAGTAGTGGAAGCTGGCGCGCGGCGCGCGCTCGAGCCCGCGGGTGCCCACGCAGCCGTCGCCGCCATCGAAGGCGGCGGACAGTCGCGCCGCCACCTCGCGATAGGTGTTGCGCTCGTTGAAGACCGGCAGCCACAGCGTCATCAGCAGGAACCAGGCAAGCACCACCCCGCCGCTGGAGAGCGCCATCGCGCGCCAGATCATCCGCGGCTGCCGCGAGACGCGCCAGCGCACCAGCACCAGCCAGGCCAGGGTGGCCAGGCCACCCAGCACCACCTCGATGACGATCCATTCGGGCGTGAAACCGGGGGCGAGCTGGCTCGCGCGATAGGCCATGCGCGGCGGATAACCGGTCATCAGCGCGATCCAGTACGCCCAGATGAAGATCCCGAACAGCGAGAAGCTGGTGACCGCGAACCAGTCGATCAGGCTCACGATCCCGCGCTTGAGCGCCGGCATGCCGACCGCGGCGAGCAACGCCAGCGGCACCGCGGCCGGCAGCAGCCAGCTCTCGCCGCCCGACGGCGAGACCAGCGCGCGCAGCGTCAGGGCGGCGGCGGTGAGCATCGGCAGCGCGACGGCCGGCTCGCCCCAGCGGCCGCGCCAGCGCCATGCGGCCCACAGGGCGACCGGCCAGGCCGGCCAGTAGAACCACGGCGTGGTGCGCGCGAAATAGCGCAGCGAATCGACCGACGGGCCCGAGATTGCGCCCAGGTTCCAGGCCGCCCAGTCGAGCAGGTGGGCGCGCGCGGCCGTGTCGCCGCCGGCCAGGAGCAGCGGCCATGGCAGCGCCCCGGCCACCGCGACCGCCGTCGCCAGCGGCAGCACCCGCCAGGCG
>JBDHRX010000058.1:0-18556 GCA_039807785.1 Burkholderiaceae bacterium | reverse complement strand
GGCCGACCCGGCGGCCGGCGCGTGGTCGCCGCCGCCGGCCGCGTCGGCGCGCTCGCCCCGGCGTCGTGGTCCGGCCGACCCGCCCGGGGCCGGCGGGCCGAGATAGCCCTCCACCTCGGCGGCCGACAACCCGGCCAGCTCGGCGAGCCGGTGGACGATCTGCATCCGCAGGGCCTGCGCGCCCAGCTCCTGCAGCAGCGGCCGCGCCTCGGCGAGCAGGCGCGCCCGACCCTCCGGGGTCGACAGGTCGACGCGCTCGCCCAGGCCGCGCAGCAACAGCTCCGACAGGGGCAAGGCGCCGGCGAGCGCCTCGCGAAACCCTTCCGCGCCGCGTTCGCGCACGAAGCTGTCCGGATCGTGCTCGGGCGGCAGGAACAGGAAATCGACGCGCCGGGTATCGCTCGCCTGGGGCAGCGCGGCCTCGAGCGCGCGCCAGGCGGCCTTGCGCCCGGCGGCATCGCCGTCGAACGCGAACACGATCCGGTCGACGAGCCGCGACAGCTTGCGCACGTGGTCGGCGGTGGTCGCCGTCCCCAGCGTGGCAACCGCGTTGGCCACCCCGTGCTGCGCGAGCATGACCGCGTCCATGTAGCCTTCGACGACGATCACGCAGTCTTCTGCACGGATCGCATCGCGAGCTTCGTACAAACCGTATAGTTCCCGCCCTTTCGAGAAGACCGGGGTCTCGGGCGAGTTCAGGTACTTGGGCTCGCCGCGGTCGAGCACCCGGCCCCCGAACCCGATCACCTGGCCGCGCGGATTGCGGATCGGGAACATGACCCGATCGCGGAACCGGTCGTAGCGCTTGCGCCGGCCGTCGTCGCCGGCGGAATCGATCACCAGCCCGGCCGCCACCATCTCGTCCAGATCGTAGTCCGCGACCGCCGCCTCGAGCCCGCGCCACTGGTCGGGCGCGTAGCCGATCGCGAAGCGCGCCGCGGTCTCGCCCGTGAGCCCGCGCCGCTTCAGGTAGTCGATCGCCGTGGGCGTGTCCTTCAGGCGCTGCCGGTAGAACTTCGCCGCCTGCGCGAGCAGCTCGAGCAGCGCCGGCGCGCGCCGATCCTGGCCGCCCGGGCCGGCCTCCTGCGGCACCGCGACCCCCGCCGACTGGGCCAGTTCGCCGATCGCATCGACGTAGCCGAGACCGGCGTACTCCATCAGGAAACCGATGGCCGAACCATGGGCGCCGCAGCCGAAGCAGTGATAGAACTGCTTGGACGGACTGACGGTGAAGGAAGGGGACTTCTCCCCGTGGAACGGGCAGAGACCCAGGAAGTTAGCGCCCGCTTTCTTCAGCGGGACATGGCGGCCGACGACATCGACGATGTCGATGCGGGCGAGCAGATCCTGGATGAAGCTCTGCGGGATCACGGGGTCAGTGTAGCGCGGCCAGACCCCCGGCCGCCGTCCGTCAGCCCCGGGTCAGCCGCGCCTTGACCCGGGCCGACACGGCGGCGAGATCGGTGCGTCCCGCGAGGCGCTGCTTGAGCAGGCCCATGACCTGGCCCATCTGCTGCGGGCCGGTCGCGCCGGCAGCCGCGATCGCGGCATCGATCTCGGCGGCGACCTCGGCCTCGTCGGCCTGCCGCGGCAGGTAGGCGGACAGCACCTCGACCTCGAGCCGCTCGCGATCGGCCAGGTCGAGCCGCGCGGCCTTCTCGAACTGCTCGATCGAGTCGCGCCGCTGGCGGATCAGGCGGTCGACGATCGCCACCACCTGCGCGTCATCGACGACGATCCGCTCATCGACCTCCTTCTGCTTGATCGCCGCCAGCAGCATCCGGACCGCCGACAGGCGAACGGCCTCGCGGGCGCGCATCGCGGCCTTCATGTCCTCGCCGATCCGTTCTTTCAGGTTCATCGGAATGCTCCGGGAGATGCGGTGAAGGGGAATGCGGTGGGGACGATGCCCCGGGCGGCATGCGGCAGGGGCCCGGAACGAACAAAGGCCCGCCGCAGCGACTGCCGGGCAGGCCTTCGGGGGCGACGCCGGCAGGCGCCGCGATGCCGGGCAGGCGTCAGTACATCTTCTTCGGCAGCATCTGGCTGCGAAGACGCTTGTAGTGGCGCTTGACCGCGGCCGCCTTCTTGCGCTTGCGCTCGGCGGTCGGCTTCTCGTAGAACTCGCGCGCTCGAAGCTCGGTAATGATTCCGGCTTTCTCGATCGTGCGCTTGAAGCGGCGCAGTGCGACGTCGAAGGGCTCGTTCTCCTTGACGCGGACGGTCGGCATTAAAAATCACCCCCTTTCAATGGAACCGGAGATTATAGCGAAGACGCGGGCGGCCGCAAAGCGGATCCGCCGCCGCCGCGCCGATCCGGCGGCGGCGCCCGTCCCGGCGGCGCGTGCGCGCAACGCCCGCGCCGGGGAACCGCCGCCCGGCGCCACCCATCGGATCGTCCGGGGAGGCGATCCGGCCCGCTCCGACAATGCCCGACATGACGATGGTGGGCCTGCCCGACGTACCGACGGTGTACATGCTGACCGGCTTCAGCAGCCTGGTCGGAGCCGGAATCCTGCTCTGGGTCCGTCGCGACCACCGCGACTCGAGCCCGGCGCTGACGCTGTTCGCGGCGGGCATCCTGGCCCTCGGGCTCGGCTTCCTGTCGTTCGCCGCCCGCGCCGGGCTGTCGAACTGGCTCGCGCCCCTGGCCGGCTATGCCGGCTTCGGCGTGTCGGCGGTCCTGATCTGGCTCGGCTCGCGCCAGCTCTACGGACTGGGCCGGATGCCGGGCCAGGCGATGGTCTCCGGCATCGCGATCGCCGGCTACGTCGCAGCGCTGTTCGCGATCCGCGAGCCGACCGCCGCGAAGGCGATCGGGCGCATCGTCCTGAGCAGCGTCTTCGTGATCACGTTCATGGGCCTGGCCGCCTGGGAGGCGCACCGGTCGCGCTGGATCCGGACGCTGCGTTCGGTGCGCCTGATCCGCGGACTGCTGCTGCTGTTCTGCGTGATCGTGGCCCTGCGGATGATCGCATTCGTGGCGCAGGGCATTCCGCTGCACGCCGACGGATCGGCGCCGCCGGACGTGCTGCGTTCCTTCTTCGCGGTGGTATTCGGCTCGCTGCCCTTCGCGATCACCGTATCGGTGCTCGGCATCGCGAACTCCCAGCTCAGCTCGCGGCTGCACCTGATGGCGACCACCGACGACCTGACCGGGCTGGTCTCGCGCCGCTCCCTGCAGGAATCGGCGAAGCGCCTGCTGGGCCAGGTCGCCGAGAACGGGTGCGTCGCGCTGCTGATGATCGACGTCGACAGCTTCAAGGCGATCAACGACCGCCACGGCCACACGATCGGCGATCACGTGCTGCGCCACGTCGCGAACGTGCTGCGCCAGTCGCTGCGTCCCGACTCGCTGATCGTGCGCTACGGCGGCGACGAGTTCTGCGCGCTGGTGCCGGTTCCCGGCGAGGCGGCGGCCTTCGTGGTCGCGGAACGCCTGCGCGCCACGATGGAGGCCTCGCCGCACCGGCTGGACAGCCAGCGGGTGCCGATCACGCTGAGCATCGGCGTGACGGTGCACCGTCACGGCAAGACCCTGCGCCAGCTGCTGGACGAGGCGGACCGGCGCGCGTACCGCGCGAAGGCCGACGGGCGCAACCGCGTCGTCGCCGAGGACGCGCCGATGGCCGGCTGACGCGCGGCTCAGCGGGCAGCCACCGACCGACCGGCGACGAACGCGGACGCCCAGGCCCACTGGAAGTTGTAGCCGCCGAGCCAGCCCGTCACGTCGAGCACCTCGCCGACGAAGTACAGGCCCGGGACCGCGCGCACCTGCATCGTGCGCGGATCGAGCGCCTCGGTCGCCACGCCGCCCGCCGTCACCTCGGCCTTGCGGAAACCTTCGGTGCCGGCGGGCACGAGGCGCCAGTCGCGCAGGCTCGCCGCCAGCGCGACCAACTCGCGATTGCCGATCTCGGCCAGGCGCCGCGCCGCCAGCGCCGCCGCGGCTGGCCGTTCCAGCCAGCATGCCGCGAGCCGGCGCGGCAGGCGCGTCGCCAGCAGAGAAAGCAGTTGCGCACGCGCGCCCGACCGGGCCGCGAGCAGCTCGGCGGCGAGGTCGCCGCCCGGCGCCAGGTCGATCGAGAGCGGCGCGCCGGGCCGCCAGAACGTCGAGATCTGCAGCACCGCCGGCCCCGACAGGCCGCGGTGCGTGAACAGGAGGTCCTCGTCGAAGCGTGGCGCCTGCGGTGCCTGCGGCGCCCCGATCCGCACCGGCAGCGCAACACCGGCCAGGCCGGCGAACGGCGCCCAGTCGCCGGCGTCGAAGGTGAGCGGAACCAGCGCCGGGCGCGGCTCGACGATACGCAGGCCGAACTGGCGCGCGATCCGGTAGCCGAGGTCGGTGGCGCCGACCTTCGGGATCGACAGCCCGCCGGTGGCGACCGCCAGCGCGCGCGCCTCGAGCGCGCCGGCCTCGGCATGCACCACGAAGCGCGGTTCGCCGGACGCCGACGCACGGTGCGCGACGCCCTCGACCCGGCAGGGCCGGTACCAGGTCACCGCGGCCCGGTCGCACTCCTCGCGCAGCATCGCGACGATGCGCCCGGCACCGTCGTCGCAAAAGAGCTGCCCCTTGTGCTTCTCGTGAAAACCGATGCCGTGGCTGCGCACCAGGTCGATGAAGCGCCGCGGCGGATAGGCGCGCAGCGCATCGCGCGCGAAGCGCGGATCCTCGCCGGCGAAGCGCTCGGGCCGGTCGGCCGAGAGGTTGGTGAAGTTGCAGCGCCCGCCGCCCGAGATGCGGATCTTCTCGGCCAGGCGCGGCCAGTGGTCGACGACCGCGACGCGCAGCCCGCGCCGGCCGGCGACCGAGGCGCAGAACAGGCCGGCGGCGCCGGCGCCGATGACGATCAGGTCGAAGGGAGAATTCATCGCGGCGGCCGATTATAGGCGCGCCGGCGCGGCGCCCGGCCCGCGCCGCCCCGCGTGCGATACTGGCTCGATGAAAGTGCTGGGCATCGAGACCTCCTGCGACGAGACCGGCGTCGCGCTGTACTGCACCGAACGCGGGCTGCTCGGTCAGGCGCTGCACTCGCAGATCGCGATGCACGAGCGCTACGGCGGCGTGGTTCCCGAGCTCGCGTCGCGCGACCACATCCGGCGCCTGCTGCCGCTGGTCCGGGAGGTGCTGGAGCAGGCCGGCACCGGCCTGTCCGCGATCGACGCGGTCGCCTACACCGAGGGGCCGGGTCTCGCCGGCGCGCTGCTGGTCGGCGCCGGCGTCGGCGCGTCGCTCGCCTTCGGGCTCGGCGTGCCGGCCATCGGCATCCATCACCTGGAAGGACATCTGCTGTCCCCGCGCCTGTCGGCCGACCCGCCGGCGTTTCCGTTCGTCGCGCTGCTGGTCTCGGGCGGGCACACGCAGCTGATGGCGGTCGAAGGCATCGGACGCTATGCGCTGCTCGGCGACACGCTCGACGACGCGGCCGGCGAAGCCTTCGACAAGAGCGCGCAACTGCTCGGGCTCGGCTATCCCGGCGGCGCGGCGCTGTCGCGGCTGGCCGAGAACGGCCGGCCCGGGCGCTTCCGGCTGCCGCGGCCGATGCTGCACTCGGGCGACCTCGACTTCAGCTTCAGCGGCCTGAAGACCGCGGTGCTCACCGCGGCGCGGCGCGGGCTGCCCGACGCGCAGGCGCGCGCGGACCTGGCCGCGGAGGTCGAGGCCGCGATCGTCGACGTGCTGGTCGCGAAATCGCTGCGGGCGGTGCGCGAGACCGGGCACGAACGGCTCGTGGTCGCCGGCGGCGTCAGCGCCAACCGCCGGCTGCGCGCGCAGCTCGCGACGGCCGCGGCGCAAGCACCGCTGCGCGTGCATTTCCCCGAGCTGGCCCTGTGCTCGGACAACGGCGCGATGATCGCGTTCGCCGGCGCGCTGCGACTGCAGGCGGGCGCGGCGCCCGCGGCCAGCGGCCTCGCGCTCGACGGGTTCAGGGTGCGGCCGCGCTGGTCACTGGACAGTCTGCCGGCCGCCTGAGGCGCCCGGCCCTTCCGCTCAGCCCTTCTTCTGCCCGATCCGGCTTTCCTTGCCCGTCAGCAGGTTCTGGATGTTCCGCGCGTGGCGCCAGACCAGCAGCACGCTCATCACGGCGACCGCCGCGGCGATCGGGTCGGGGCCGAACAGGAACAGGTACCAGAGCGGCGCGAAGATCGCCGCCACCAGCGCGGCGAGCGACGAGTAGCGGAAGAAGAAGGCGATCAGCAGCCAGGTTGCCAGCGTGCCCAGGCCGAGCGCCGGGTTCAGCGCCAGCAGCACACCGGCGGCGGTCGCCACGCCCTTGCCGCCGCGGAAGCGATGGAACACCGGGAACAGGTGGCCGACGAATGCGCCCAGCGCGACCAGCGCGATGGTCGCGTCGCCGAAGCCGAAGCGCGCGGCCAGCGCTTTCGCCAGCAGCACCGCGGCGACCCCCTTCAGGGCATCGCCCGCGAGCGTGAGCGCCGCGGCAGTCTTGTTGCCGGTGCGCAGCACGTTGGTCGCGCCCGGGTTCTTCGATCCGTAGCTGCGCGGATCGGCCAGGCCCATCGCCTTGCTGACCACGACCGCGAACGAGACCGACCCGATCAGGTAGGCAGCCGCCACTGCCAGCACGCCGTAGACGCCATCCATGCCCGTGTCGCCCCCCGGGCGGCCCGCTTCCGGGCGCCCCGATGATTGATCGTCAGTCCGCGAGCGCGCAGTGTACCGGCTGCGCGCCCAGCAGATCGACCAGCACGCGCGGCTCGATCGACACCAGGAACCCGCGCCGCCCGCCGTTGATCCAGACGCCCGGCAGCGCGAGGATCGATGCCTCGACGTAGACCGGCAGCGCCTTGCGCATGCCGAACGGCGAGGTGCCGCCGACCAGGTAGCCGGTGTGGCGCTGGGCGACCTCGGGCGCGCAGGGCTCGATCGACTTGCGGCCGGCCTGCCGCGCGAGGTTCTTCGTCGACACCCGGCGATCGCCGTGCATCAGCACCACCAGCGGCCTGGCCGCCTCGTCCTGCATCACCAGCGTCTTGACCACCGCGTGCTCGTCCACCCCGAGCTGGCGCGCCGACTCGGCGGTGCCGCCGTGCTCGACGTAGTCGTACGGATGCTCGCCGAAGCGCACCGCGCGGCGCTTCAGGAACTGGGTAGCCGGCGTCTCGGAGACGTGCCGCGACATGCGCTCAGCCCGGGTAGAGCCCGTGCACGCGCGCGTGCAGCCGCGCCAGCCCGAACAATGCATCGACGTTCGGCGTCGGGATCCCGACGGCGCGCCCGATCTCGACGACGATCGCGACCAGCGCATCGAGCTCGATCGGCCTACCCGCCTCGACGTCCTGCAGCATCGAGGTCTTGAACGCACCGATGCGGCGCGTGACCTGGTGGCGCTGCTCGGGCGCGACCGGGATCGGCAGCCCGATGCGCTCGCCGATCGCCGAGGCCTCGAGCATCGCCGCCGAGACGAAGCCGCGCACCAGCGGGTCGTCGAGGATGCGATCGATCGTGGCCCCGGTGATCGCGGACACCGGGTTCATCGTCATGTTGCCCCACAGCTTGAACCAGACGTCCTGCTGGATCCGCGGCGACACCTCGACCTCGAAGCCCGCCGCGCCGAACAGCCCCGCGACCCGTCGCAGGCGATCGCTGTCGCCGCCGCCCGGCTCGCCGACGATCAGCCGGCGGCCCTGGGCATGGCGCACGACGCCGGGCCGCTCGATCGCGCTGGCCAGGTGGACCACGCAGCCGAGCACCCGTTCGAGCGGGATCGCCGCGGCGATCGCGCGGCCGGGATCGATCGCCGCCCATTCGCGGGCGGCCAGCTGCGGATCGAGCCCCTCGAAGAACCACCAGGGCACCCCGTTCATCGCGGTGAGCACCACCGTCTGCGGGCCGAGCAGCGGTGCGATGCGCCGCGCGACCTCGCCGAGCCCGGTGGTCTTCACGGCGACCACGATCAGGTCCTGCGGACCCAGGCGCGCCGGATCCTCCTCCACGCGCAGCGGCACCGCGGTCCGCACCGGCGCGTCCGCGCCCGGCGGCGTCTCGACCAGGGTCAGGCCGTCGCGCGCGACCGCTGCGAGCGTCGCGCCGCGGGCCACCGCCGACACCTCGCGGCCCGAGGCGGCCAGGCGCGCGCCGATGAAGCCGCCGACCGCGCCGAGTCCATAGATGCAGATACGCAAGAGAGTTCCCCCGCCGAAGCTCGCGATCGATGCGAGGAGTCGATTCTATCGATCTCGCGGACCGGCATCCCGCCCGGCGGCCCGGCGGGCTCCGGCACGGGGGCGGCCGGAGCGCGGGCGGGCCCTAGACCGGGAACACCGCGTTGATCTGGCCGGTGCCGGAGCTGGCGAAGTACGGCGTGATGGTCTCGATCGGCCGGTCGTACGCGTCCCAGCCGAGCGCGCCCAGCAGCATCGCGGTGTCGTGCATGTGGCCCTCGCCGATGCAGCGCACCGCGTACTCGGGCAGCATCCGCACGAACGTCCTCCAGTCGCCCCGCTCCCACAGCTCGACCACGCGCAGGTCGACCTGGCGGAAGAACTCGTCGCTGATCTCGTGGATCGCGCTCTCCGGGCTGCCGTTGTCGTTGAAGCGGTGCGACAGCGACCCGCTGGCGAAGATCGCGACGGTGCCGTCGTACTTCTGCTCGATCGCGCGGCGCACCGACAGGCCGAAGCGCCGGCTGTCCTCGAGGCGATGCCAGTTGCACCAGGCGGCCACCGACACCACCCGGAAGTGCTGGTCCGGGTTCATGTAGCGCATCGGCACCAGCGTGCCGTACTCGAGGTCGAGCGAGGTCTCGGCATGGGCGCGGGCGGCGACCCCGTCCTCGCTCGCGGCCTCGGCGATCAGCGCGCCCAGCGCCGGGTTGCCGGGATACTCGTACGACAGGTTCTTGATGAAGTGCGGCAGCTCGTTGCTGGTGTACAGCCCGGCGAAGCGCGGGGCGCAGTTCACGTGATAGCCGGCGTTGACCAGCCAGTGCGTGTCGAACACGACGATCGTGTCGACCCCGAGCGCCCGGCAGCGCCGCCCGATCTCGCGGTGCCCTTCGATGGCCGCCTCGCGACAACCCTGGTGCGGCCCCGGAAGCTCCGACAGGTACATCGAAGGCACGTGCGTGATCTTGGCTGCGAACGCGAGCTTTCCCATCGTCGATCCTCCGTCGGGAGCGCCCCGGCCCGGCGCGCCGCCGGCCGCCCGCTCCCCTTGCGCCGCTCAGTGTGTGCCCATCCGCTGGATCGGGTGCGCGCCCAGGGCGAGCGCGACGTTCTTCGTCTCCATGTAGAAGTCGAAGCTGTAGTCGCCGCCGTCGCGGCCGATGCCGCTCGCCTTCATGCCGCCGAACGGGGTCGGCAGGTGGCGCACGTTCTCCGAGTTCACCCAGACCATCCCCGCGTCCAGCGCCAGCGCCACCCGGTTCGCCCGGCCGACGTCGGCGGTCCACAGGTATCCGGCGAGCCCGTAGCGGATGCCGTTGGCGACCGCGACCGCCTCGGACTCGTCGTCGAAGGGGATCGCGGTCAGCACCGGCCCGAAGATCTCCTCCTGGGCGATGCGCATGGTGTTGCGCGCCTGCGTGAACAGCGTCGGCCGCACCCAGTTGCCCTGCGCCGGCAGCGCCGGATCTTCGGCGCGGCTGCCGCCGACCGCGACGGTGGCGCCGTCCTCGCGCGCGATCCGGGCGTACGACAGCACCTTCTCGCAGTGGACCGGATGCACCAGCGGGCCGACTTCGGTCTCGGGATCGAGCGGATGCCCGACGCGCAGCGCCCGCACCCGCTCGGAGAGCCGCGCGACGAACTCGTCGTGGATCGAGCGCTGCACCAGCAGGCGGCTCGACGAGGTGCAGCGCTCGCCGTTCAGGCTGTAGATCATGAACACCACCGCGTCGAGGGCGCGCTCGAGGTCGGCGTCGTCGAAGACGATCACCGGATTCTTGCCGCCCAGCTCGAGGTGCACGCGCTTCAGCGTGGGCGCGCCCTGCGCCATGATCAGGCCGCCGGTGCGCGATTCGCCGATGAACGCGACGGCGCGGATCGCCTCGTGCTCGGTCAGCGCCTTGCCGCTGGTCTCGCCGATCCCGTTGACCAGGTTCGCGACGCCGGCCGGCAGGCCGGCCTCGGCCATGATCTCGGCCAGCAGGTACGCAGTCAGCGGGCTCCATTCGGCCGGCTTGTGCACGACGGTGCAGCCGGCGGCGAGCGCCGGCGCGATCTTCCAGGTCGACAGCATGAACGGCGTGTTCCACGGCGTGATCACGCCGACCGGGCCGAGCGGCTGGCGCGTCGTGTAGTTCAGGTGCGTGCCGGTGGGCAGCGACAACCCGTTGGCGGCGTCGGACGCGCGGTCGGCGAAGAAGCGGAAGTTCTCGGCGCCGCGCAGCGCCGCCTTGCTCATGAAGCGCCAGGCCTGCCCGGTGTCCATGCACTCGACCAGCGCGATCTCGTCGGCGCGCTTCTCGATCAGGTCGGCGATCCGGTGCAGGATGCGGCGGCGCTCGGCGCCCCCGACCTTGCGCCAGCCGGCGAACGCATCGCGCGCCGCCTCCGCGGCGGCCGCGACCTCGTCGCGCGTGGCGCCGGCGACCTGCCCCAGGAGGCGGCCGTCGACCGGCGACCGGTTCTCGAACCTGTCGCCGCGTCCCGCGACGGGGACGCCGCCGATGAAATGGCCCAGCGCGGCGTCACGGAAGCGCGCCAGGTGCGCGTCGGCCCTGGCCGACTGGGCTTCGAGGATGGAAGTCATGGCTGCTCCTTGCCGGCCTGGCGGGCCTCGACGTAGTCGTGCAGGTTGTTGCGCTTGAAGCTCAGCGCGGGATCGGATTCGCGCAGCTCGAGCGACAGCCCCAGCGGCGCGCGCCGGTACAGCGGCTCCAGCTGCTCGACCAGCGCGTCGAACACCGCCTGCGCCGCGCGCTGCTTGGTCGGGGCGTCGCGGCCCGCGCCGATCGTCATCGCGACATGGACGAAGCCGTTGTCGGGATGGCCGTCGGCGATCCGGTAGCGGCTGCGCTCGGCGGCCCGGGTGCGGGTGCCGCCGGGCGGGAACACGCCGGTGCCGATCGCGGCCGCGTGCAGCACGTCGAGCAGCGCCTGCAGATCGATGCGGTCGCGCAGGTTCGCGGAGTACTCGACGACGATGTGCGGCATGCTGTCTCCGATGTACTTAACATGTTAAGTTTATGGTTGCGGGTTTGCAAGCCCGCCCGGGCTGCGGCAGAGTCCGGCCGATGCCCGGCCGCCCCGGGCCCGAGGAAAGAGTCGCGATGAGCCTGTCCGCCGACGCCGAGCGCGCCCCGCTGCGCGAGTTCTCGCGCTCGCTGCCGATGCTGCTGCTGCGCAGCCACCAGGCGGTGATGGCCGAGTTCCGGCCGATCCTGCGCGAGCACGGCATCACCGAGACGCAGTGGCGCGTGCTGCGCGCGCTCACCACCGGCGAATCGCTCCGGGTGAGCCGCGTCGCGTCGCTCACGCTGATCAGCGGGCCGAGCCTGACGCGCATCCTGAAGGCGCTCGACGAGCGCGGCCTGATCGAGCGGCGCGCCGAGCCCGACGACCAGCGCGCGTCGCTGATCTCGCTGCGCCCGGCCGGCCGCACGCTGATCGAGCGCGTCGCGCCGTACTCCGAGCGTCGCTACCGGACGATCGCCCAGCGCATCGGGCAGCACGACATCGACGCGCTGTACCGGCTGCTCGAGGCGCTGCCGGGCCGGCTCGGGGGGCGCGACCGCGTGTAAGGCGGGGTTCGCGCCGGCCGACCCGAAGAAACCCTGATCATAACGAGGACATGCCCGAACCGAGCCCCGCGGCCCCTTCCGCGCAGCCCGCGCCCCCCGCGGCGGCCGACTGGCATGCGCAGCCGGCCGAAGCGGTGCTCGCCGCGTTGCGCACCGGCCCCGGGGGCCTCGATCCGGCCGAAGCCGAACGCCGGCTCGGCCTGCACGGCCCGAACCGCCTCGCGCAGGGGCGCCGGCGCAGCGCCTGGATGCGCCTGCTGGGCCAGCTCCACAACATCCTGCTCTACGTGATGCTCGCGGCCGCCGCCGTCACCGCGATGCTCGGGCACTGGATCGACACCGGCATCCTGGCCGGCGCGGTGCTGGTGAACGCGGTGCTCGGCTTCGTGCAGGAAGGCAAGGCCGCGACCGCGCTCGAGGCCATCCAGCGCATGCTCTCGCCGCACGCGACCGTGATCCGCGACGGCGAGCGCCACGAGATCGACGCCGCGGCGCTGGTCCCCGGCGACCTGGTCGTGCTCGCCTCGGGCGACCGCGTTCCGGCCGACGTCCGCCTGCTGGCAGGCCGCGAGCTGCGCGTCGAGGAAGCGGCCCTCACCGGCGAATCGCTCGCGGTCGACAAGCGCGAGGAACCGGTCGCCGCCGATGCCGCGCTCGGCGACCGGCAGTGCATGGCCTACTCGGGCACGGTGGTCGTGTACGGACAGGCCACCGGCGTGGTGGTGGCCACCGGCGCGCGCACCGAGCTCGGGCGCATCAACGCGATGCTGGTCGGCGTGCAGGCGCTGAGCACCCCGCTGCTGCGCCAGATCGACCGCTTCGGCCGCCGGCTCGCGATCGCGATCCTCGCGCTCGGCGCGCTGACCTATGCGATCGGCGTCCTGCTGCGCGGGCAGCCGCCCGCGGAGATGTTCATGATGGTCGTGGCGCTGGTCGCCTCGGCGATCCCCGAGGGGCTCCCCGCGATCATGACGGTGACGCTCGCGCTGGGGGTGCAGCGGATGGCGCGCCGCAACGCGATCGTGCGCCGGCTGCCCGCCGTCGAGGCGCTGGGCTCGGTCACCGTGATCTGCTCCGACAAGACGGGCACGCTGACCCGCAACGAGATGACCGTGCAGCGCGTGGTCTGCGCCGACCGCCGGTTCGACATCGGCGGCGTCGGCTACGAGCCCGCCGGCGAGATCAGCCTCGACGACGGGCGCCGGGTGGATGCGGCCAACCACCCGGGGCTCGAGCAGGCGTTGCGGGCCGGCGTGCTCTGCAACGACGCGCAACTGCGCCGGGCCGACGGGGCCTGGATCGTCGAGGGCGACCCCACCGAGGGCGCGCTGCTGGTGCTGGGCCGCAAGGCGGGCCTGACCGCCGACGGCGAGAGCGCCGACTGGCCGCGCCTGGACTCGATCCCGTTCGAGTCGCGCAACCGCTACATGGCCACCTGGCACCGCGACGCGGGCGGCCGCGGCTGGCTGTTCGTCAAGGGCGCGCCCGAGCGCATCCTCGAGATCTGCGCGACCGAGCTCGGCGAGGCCGGGGAGCGTCCGCTCGCCGCCGACGAATGGCGCCGCATGGCCACCGACACCGCCGCGCGCGGGCTGCGGCTGCTCGCGCTCGCCTGCCGGCGCGGCGACCCGGCGGGCGCGCGGCTGTCCCCGGAGGACGTCGACCGCGGCGGCTACGCGATGCTGGCGCTGGTCGGCATCGTCGACCCGCCCCGCGCGGAGGCGATCGAGGCGGTCGCCGACTGCCATCGCGCCGGGATCCGCGTGAAGATGATCACCGGCGACCACGTCGACACCGCCCGCACCATCGGCGCGGCGCTCGCGATCGGCACCGGCAAGCCGGCGCTGACCGGCGCCGAGATCGCGCTGATGGACGATGCCGAGCTGCGCCGCGTCGCGCGCGAGATCGACGTGTTCGCCCGCGCCAGCCCGGAGCACAAGCTGCGCCTGGTGCAGGCATTGCAGGACGGCGGCGAGGTGGTGGCGATGACGGGCGACGGCGTCAACGATGCGCCCGCGCTCAAGCGCGCCGACGTCGGCGTGGCGATGGGGCTCAAGGGCACCGAAGCCGCAAAGGAGGCGAGCGACATCGTGCTCGCCGACGACAACTTCGCCACCATCGCGGCGGCGGTGCGCCAGGGCCGCGCGGTCTACGACAACCTGAAGAAGTTCATCCTGTTCATGCTGCCGACCAACGGCGGCGAGGCGCTGATCGTCATCGCGGCGATCCTGTTCGAGCTCACGCTGCCGCTGACGCCGGCCCAGGTGCTGTGGATCAACCTGGCGACCTCGAGCACGCTGGGCCTCGCGCTCGCCTTCGAACCGGCCGAGGGCGACATCATGCGCCGGCCGCCGCGACCGCCGGAGGAGACGATCCTGTCGGGTTTCTTCGCGTGGCGGGTGCTGATGGTGTCGACGCTGATGATGGCCGGCGCGCTGGGCCTGTTCCTCTGGGAGATCGGTCACGGCAACTCGGTCGAGACGGCCCGGACGATGGCGGTGAACGCGGTGGTCGCGGCGGAGATGTTCTACCTGTTCAACAGCCGCTCGCTGTACGGCAGCGTCGTCAACCGGGCCGGGCTGCTCGGCAACCCCTACGTGCTCGCCTGCGTCGGCGCGTGCCTGGCGCTGCAGCTGCTGTTCACCTACGCGCCCGCGCTGCAGGCGGTGTTCGGGTCGACCCCGCTGTCGGCCCCCGAATGGCTGAAGGTGCTGGCCGCCGGCCTGCTGGTGTTCGTCGTCGCCGAACTCGAGAAGCAGGCGATCCGCCGCCTGCCGCGCCGGGCGATCGCGGCGCGCTGACCGCGCCGGGCCTACTCGTCGCGCAGCCCGGTGGCGACCGCCTTGCCGTCCGGGGCGGGGCCGGCCGGCACGTCGTTGCGCCCATTGCGCCGGTCGCGGTACACCGCCGCCCGCATCAGCAGCATCGCGGTGACCGGCGCCGTCAGCAGCACGAACACGGTGATCAGCAGTTCGTGGATCACCGGCCGCCCGCCGGCCGCGCCGAAGTACAGCATCGAGGCGATCAGCACGCAGCCGGCGCCGAGCGTGTTGATCATCGCCGGCCCGTGGCTGCGCTGGTAGAAGTTCGACAGGCGCAGCAGGCCCAGCCCGCCGATCACGACCAGGCACCCGGCGAGCAGCAGCAGCAGCGTCACCGGCACGACCGCCCAGAGCGGCAGCGCGTCGGCGCTCATTCGATCACCTCGCCGCGCAGCAGGAACTTGGCCATCGCGATCGAGCCGACGAAGCCCACCAGCGAGATCAGCAGCGCGACCTCGAAATAGACCGGGTTGCCGAAGCGCATGCCCAGCGTGAGCGTGACCAGCATCGCGCACAGATAGAGCGTATCGAGCGCCATCACCCGGTCCTGCGCGCTCGGCCCGCGGAACAGCCGGATGGCGGCGAACACGATCGCCAGCCCGAGGCAGGTCAGCAGGAACCCGTTGGCGAAACCCAGCATCGCGGTCGTGGTCATTCGAAGATCGCCCTCAGCGGCTTCTCGTAGCGGTCCTTGATGGTGGCGCGCCACCATTGCTCGTCGTGCAGGTCGAGCACGTGGATCATCAGCCACTGCCGGTCGGCGCTGATCTCGGCCCAGACCGTGCCGGGAGTCGAGTTGATGATCGCCGACAGCACCGCGAGCCCGTGCGGATCGCGCAGATCGAGCGGAATGCTCATGAAGCCCGAGCGCTGGCGCCGCGCCGGCTCGCCCAGGATGATGGTCGAGACGGCGATGCACGAGCGCACGATGTCCACCAGCACCATGGCGAACAGCCTCAGCATCACGCCCGGGCGGCGCAGCCTCGGCTGCAGCGGCCGCATGCGCCGGGTCGCGACCGGCACCCACAGCCCGAGCAGCAGCGCGAGCGCCAGGTGCCCCGGGGCGACGCTCTGCGTCAGCAGCAGCCACATGACCGCGAGGAACGCCGACAGCGCGGGGGCCGGCAGCCAGCGCTTCATGGCCGCACCCCGCCCGGCGCCGGGACCTGCGGCGCGCCGATCACCGCCTCGACGTACGCGCCGCCGCGATGCGCGGCCTGCGCGGCGGCCTCGACGTAGTGCATCACCGGCCCGGCCAGGATCGTGATCGCCACGCACAGCAGCAGCATCGCCGCCACCGGCATCGCCTCGATCACGCGCAGCCGGGGCGGCGCACGGCGGATCTGCACCCAGAACACGCGGATGCCGATCCTCATCGTGGCGATCGCGGCGACCAGCCCCGAGCCGACCACCAGGCCGAGCATGGTCCAGGCGGCCGGGGTCGGCGCGAGCCGGTCGCCGGGGTCGAGCACCCCGACCAGCAGCGCGAACTTGGCGACGAAGCCCGACAGTGGGGGCAGACCGGCCATCAGCAGCGCGCAGCCCACGTAGCTCAGGCCGAGGAACGCCATCGCCGCCGGGATGATCACGCCGGCCTCCTCCTGCTCGTCGGTGGCCGCCGCGGGCCCGGCATGCAGCGCACCCTGCGCCTCGAATGCCTCGAGGGTCACCGCCAGCACGCTCGAGCCGAAGGCCCGGCTGCGCTCGACCAGCTCGATCAGCAGGAACAGCGCGCTGGCCGCGAACGTGGCGCTGATCAGGTAGTAGAGCGCCCCGGCCAGCACTCCGGGATCGTCGAACGCGACCGCCGCCAGCAGGGTGCCCGAGGACATCACCACGCTGTAGCTCGCGAGCCGGCGCAGGTCCTGGGCGGCCAGCATGCCGATCGCGGCGAACACGATCGTCGCCATGCCGCCGTAGAGCAGCCAGTCACGGCCGAAGCCGCCGTCGCCGTCGGCGAACAGCAGCAGCCACAACCGCAGGATCACGTAGACGCCGACCTTGGTCATGATCGCGAAGATCGCCGCCGCCGGCGTGCTCGCAGCCGAGTAGGCCGGCAGCAGCCAGAACGCGAGCGGCCACATCGCGCTCTTGGCGAGGAATGCGACCGCGAGCACCGCGGCGCCGGACTCGAGCAACTGGCGATCGTCGGCCGACAGGGCCGGCAGCAGGCGCGCCAGGTCGGCCATGTTCAGCGTGCCGGTGACCGCGTAGATCATCGACACGCCGACCAGGAACAGCGACGAGGCCACCAGGTTGACCGCGACGTAGTGCATGCCGGCGCGCACCCGCACCGGCCCCGAGCCGTGCAGCGCCAGGCCGTAGGAGGCGGCCAGCAGCACCTCGAAGAACACGAACAGGTTGAACAGGTCGGCGGTGAGGAAGGCGCCGTTCAGCCCCATCAGCAGGAACAGGAACAGCGCCTGGAAATGCACGCCGGCGCGCGACCACCGGGCCTGCGCGAACACCAGCGACGCCAGGCCGAGCAGCGCGCTCAGCAGGAGCATCAGCGCCGACAGCCGGTCCACCGCCAGCGCGATGCCGAACGGCACCGGCCAGTTGGCGGCCAGGTAGACGCCGATCGCGCCGTTCCAGCCGTCGGGCCGGCCGTGCGCGAGCGACGCCAGCACGCCCGCCGTCGCCACCAGCGCGATCACCGTGCCCAGGCCGATCCAGAACTTGAGCCGCCGCCGGTGCTCGTCGATCAGGACCAGCACCGCGCCGGCCACCATCGGCAGCACCACCGGCACCAGGATCAGGTGATCGATCCAGCGCATCATGCGGGCGGTTCCTTGCCGTCGACGTGGTCGGTGCCGCTGAAGCCGCGCAGCGCCAGCAGCAGGACGAGGAACAGGGCGGTCATCGCGAAGCCGATCACGATCGCCGTGAGCACCAGCGCCTGGGGCAGCGGATCGGCGTACTGCGCCGGATCGACCGGGCCGGGGCCGACGATCGGCACCCGGTCGACCTTCAGGCGGCCCATCGCGAAGATGAACAGGTTGACGCCGTACGAGACCAGCGACAGGCCGACGATCACCTGGAACGTGCGCGGCCGCAGCAGCAGCCAGACTCCGGCGCCGACCAGCACGCCGATCGCCAGCGCGACGATCAGCTCCATGGGCGCGGCCCTCCCTCGCGGTCGGCGCCGAACGGCGCGTCGAACGAGGCGCCGAAGGCGGCGAGCGGCGCCGGCCCCGTTCCCGCCCCGGCGGCCGACGCCGCGGTCTGCGCCGCGCGATGGCTGCGCACCGACTGGTGCGCGAGCGCCAGCAGGATGACGGCCGTCGCCCCGACCACCAGGATGTACACCCCGAGGTCGAACAGGAACGCGCTGGGCAGCGGCACCTCGCCGAGCAGCGGCAGCACCGGATGCGCCGCGTGGCTGGTCAGGAACGGATAGCCGAAGAACCAGGCGCCCAGGCCGGTCGCCGCCGCGACCAGCAGCCCGACCGAGATCAGGCGGCGCGGATAGAGCTTCAGGTGGTCCTCGACCCAGACCGCGCCGCCCATCATGTACTGCAGGATGATCGCCACCGCCAGGATCAGTCCGGCGACGAAGCCGCCGCCCGGGCGGTCGTGGCCACGCATGAAGAAGAAGATCGACACCACGGTCATGATCGGGAACAGCAGCCGCACGAAGACGGCCGGAACCATCAGGTAGCCGCCGGCGGCGTCGGCGCCCGGGCGCGCCGCCTCGCCGGTCGGCGGCGGCTCGTCGGTCTGCTGCACCGGAATCGCGACGCTCTCGGGATCGGGCCGGAAGCGCCGCAGCAGCGCGTAGACCGACAGCGCGACGATGCCCAGCACGGTGATCTCGCCCATCGTGTCGAAGCCGCGGAAGTCGACCAGCAGCACGTTGACCGCGTTCGCGCCGCCGCCCTCCGGCAGCGCGCGCGCCAGGTAGAACGGCGCCATGCTCTGCGGGAACGGGCGCGTGAGCACCGCATAGGCGAGCGCGGCGGTGCCGGCGCCGGCCCCGAGCGCGAGCACCAGGTCGCGCGCGCGCCGCGCGCGGTCGCCCAG
>JBDHRX010000057.1:0-18572 GCA_039807785.1 Burkholderiaceae bacterium | reverse complement strand
GTGGAGGTAAGCGGGATCGAACCGCTGACCTCTTGCATGCCATGCAAGCGCTCTCCCAGCTGAGCTATACCCCCACGAAGCCCATCATTCTAGTGCATCTCGGGCTGCTCCCGCAAGCGCCGGGTGTCTCCTCAGGTTCCGCGGGGCACGAGCCGTCCGCCCGGCGCGAAGCCGCGCATGCGCGGCGCGCGATGGGTGCGCGGCCAGCGCGCCTGGCGCAGCGCGCCGGCGGCGGCGAGTGCCGCGAGCAGCACGACGAAGAGCCGCTCCAGCCAGCGCGCGGGCCCGGGCGTCTCGCTGGCCGGCTCGACCTTCTCGAGCAGTTGCCCTTCGACGCGCGGCGGCAGCGCCGCCTGCTTGCCCGGCGCCGGAGCGACGAAGTCCAGGCCGTAGCCCTCGCGCTTCAACTGCTCGGCGAACGGCATCACTTTCTCGTTCATCGGCTCGAAGTCGAAGCGGCGCATCGCATCCTCGACCACCTCGACGAGCTCGCGCAGCGTCTCGGCATCGGTGCGCCAGTAGCCCTTGCGCGCCGCCTCGAGCATGCGCTCCGCGATCTGCGCCAGCGCGCGCGGGTTCTTCTCCTCGAACCACTCGCGCACGCCGAGCCCGAGCTTGTCGCGCAGGTACACGTCGTGGAACGCCTGCCATTGGTCGTCGCGCACGGTGGTCGGGTCGACCACCTGCCAACCCCACAGGTTCTCGGCCACCTCGAGCACTTCCAGCGTGCCGGCGTAGCCCTGGTCGCGATGCGCGGCGATCCATTGCGGATGGAACGCGCGACCCTTGAGCTCCTTGGCGAGGAAGCGCGCGGTGGGCTCCATCATCGGCTTGTCGGCGTCGCGCAGGTTCGCGATCAGGCTGTCGGGCGAGCGGCCCGAGACGGTGCGCACCGCGAGCGAGAGCGCGCCGAAGTAGCCGTACGGGTCGTCGCTGGTCAGCAGTCCGTACAGGTTGGTGGTGCGCGAGAACAGCACGGCATCGGTGCCGGCGAGGTTCTTCGCGTACAGGTCCAGGCCGGCGCGCTTGGTTCCCCAGGCACGCTCGTCGGTGCCGAAGTAATAGCCCAGGCGCTCCAGGTAGTTGCGCGCGACCTTGGCGTCGTCGTCCCAGGTGTCCGAGGCGGCCACGGCGTCCGACACGCCGTTGCCGTACTCGCCCACCTGGCTCGAGAACACGCGCACCTTCGAGAGCTGCTCCGCCTCGTCGTCCGGGACCCCCTGCGCGCCGAGCATCTGCTTGAGCGCCAGCGCGTTGCGCCGCAGCGCGTTGCGCGGCTCGTCGAGCGCCGCCACCTGCTCGGCCGCCTCGGCGATGCGCATCATGGTGCCGGGAAAGGTGTCGCGGTACAGGCCGGTCACCGAGACCACCACGTCCACCCGCGGGCGCTTCAGCTCGGCGGCGGGGACCACCGCCACGCCGGCGATGTCGTCGCGCCCGAAATTGCGCGCTGCCTTCATGCGCGCCAGCGGCAGCCGGCTGCGCACGGATTCGGGCAGCAGCGAGGCCAGCTTCATCACCCGGTCGCCGGTCACCTGTCCGGCGACGGCGCCGGCGAGCGAATCGGGCAGGAAGCCCAGCCGCGCCTTGACCATCGCGCCGATCTGCTTGTCGACCATGCCCTCGTCGTTCCAGACCGGCCGCACGCCCATCAGCGCCAGGATCTGCGCCTCCATCACGCCGAAGTGGCGCATGGTCTCCAGCGACCACAGGTTGAAGGTGAGCTTCTCCGGATAGCGGCCGTGCTGCGCGCGGTAGTCCTCGAGCGTCTGCTCGGCGAGCTTGCGACCGGTCTCCCAGGCGCTGCGGGTCGGCACCTTGGCCGGATCGAACGAGTACATGTTGCGGCCGGTGGGCAGCAGGCCGGGGTTGCGCACCACGTCGCCGCCGTAGCCGGTCGGCACGTACCGGCCTTCGAGCCCGGACAGCAGGCTGCCGATCTCGTCGCTCTCGAGGAACTTGCGGTAGTGCTCACGCGCGGTTTCCAGGTGGCGGCGCAGCGTGGCGTCGCCGACTTCGGAGAGGTCCTTGCCGTCGATCACGTGCTCGCCCAGCAGCCGCGCGGCGCGCGACGACGCGAACTCGGTGTAGTCGCGCGCCTGCAGGGCCTCCTTGCCGTCGGCCGCCTCGCGAAAGCCGCTGCCGAGCATCAGCGCCAGGGTGGACACCAGATGCTCGCGCTTGGGCAGCGTGCCCAGCACGTGGGTCCCGAGCGGCTGCGCCTGGTTCGACAGCCCCATCAGGAAGTCCTGCAGCACCCCGATGAAGCCGGTCGGGTCGGCGTTGGCGCGCGCCTCGTCCCAGCCCATGTCCTGGTGCAGGTTGGCCGCCACCGCCTTGGCGAGGATCTCGCGGAACGTCTTCTCCTTCAACGACTCGACGCCGGCCGTGGCGTGGTCGTTGATGAGCCGGGCGATGTCGGACAGCTCGTCGAAGGTGCCGGTCACCGCGAACGGCGGCGTCAGATGCGAGACCAGCACCGCGCGTCCGCGCCGCTTCGCCTGCAGGCCCTCGGCCAGGTTGTCGGTGATGTACGGGTAGAACACCGGCGTGTCGCCGACGATCAGGTACGGGTCGTCGAACACCGACAGGCCGCGCTCCTTGCCGGACAGCCATTCCTGCGTGCCGTGCGTGCCCAGGTGCACCAGCGCGTCGATGCCGACCCGCTCGCGCAGCCACAGGTAGGTGGCCAGGTAGGAGTGGTTCACCGGGATGCGGGTGTCGTGGTAGACCAGCGAATCGTCCTTCGCGGTCTCCGACTCGCTGCGCCGGGGCTGCGGCAGCACGACGACGTTGCCGAGCCGCATGCGCGGGATGAGGAAGTGGCGCGCGCCGTTCGCCGCGACGACCATCCGGCTCTTCTCCGGCGGCCCCCAGCGCGCCTCGATGCGGCGCCGCACGTCCTCGGGAAGCCGGTCGTACCACTTGCGATAGGCGGCGAGCGGGAACAGCTCGGCGCGGTCCTGCGCGAGCAGCTCGCCCGAGGCCGCGCGCGCGTCGTCGGCGTAGAACGGCTTGAGCGTCGTCCAGGCGTTGCGCTCGAACCAGTCCGGCGCGTGCGGCTCGACCGTGTAGCCGCGGTCCTGCAGCGCCGAGGTCAGCCGCGCGAGCGACGCCGGCACGTCGAGGAAGGCCGCGCCGAGGTTCGATACGCCCGGCGGGTAGTTGTAGAACACCACCGCCAGCTTCTTGTCGGCGTTGGGTCGCCGCGTGAGTTGCACCAGCCCCTGCGCCTTGGCGAGCAGCGCGTCGAGCTGCTCGGGGATCGGCTCCATGCGCCGGGTCGCCGCGCCGTCCTGCTCGGCGACGATCAGCGGATCGGAGAAGCCGATGATCTCGGGCATGACCAGCGCCATCGGCACCTGCGTCATGTGGATGCCCGAATCGTCCTGCCGCCAGGCGTCGAGGTCGCCGCCCCGGTAGTGCAGCGCGTGCAGGATCGGCACGCCGATGCGGGCGGCCTGCTCGCGCACGGTCTCGGCGTTCATGATCATCGCCTGGTGGGTGACGATCACCGACACGATCGGCCGGCCGTCGCGCATCAGGAACTTCTCGCCGAGGTAATCGGTGGTGATGTCGCTGTAGTACGGCAGGACGCCGATGCCGCGGCGCTCCAGCCCGCGGATCGTGGCGTCGACCGGCGCCAGCGAGTCGGCGGCGAGATGGTTGCGGTGGAACGCCACCGCCACCAGCGGCTGCCCCGGCGCGGGCGCGCGCCATCGCAGGTAGGCGGCGGTGTCCGGGAACACCAGGCCGGGCGCGTCCGGATGGTAGAGCGCCTCCTGCGGGAAGGTCACGGCAGGCTCGACCTCGCCCGCCTCGCCCAGCAGCCGCACGCGGATGAATCCGGCCAGGCGCCGGAAGTTCTCCTTGCCGCCGTTGGCGAGGTACGGCGGCAGATCCGTTTCGATGCCGGCGTCGACATTGCGCGTCAGCGGCGACCCGGGCAGGCCGCTCGCGATCGATGCCAGGGCCGGGTTGGCCGCCAGCGCCGCGCCGTAGCGCGGCCCCAGCGGCGCCAGCGCATCGGCGCCGGCCAGCGCGTCGAAGATCACCGCCCGGTAGCGCGCGAACAGCGCCGTCGCCTCGCCCGGGCTCACCTCGTCGGCGAAGCGGTAGTGCACCTCGATCCCGGCCTCGGCCCCGGCGCGCGCGATGGCCTGGTACTTCGCCTGCTGCGACTGCTTGCCCATGGCGGGCGAGAAGAACAGGATCGCCCGCGCCGGTTCCGCGGCCAGGGCGGTGGAGGCCGCCCACAGCACGCCCGCCACGACCGCCGCCAGCACGACGAGGCGCCGGATCATCGCCGGGCCGCCCGCCCGGGAACCGATCAGGATGCCCGGCGTGCCCCGATCAGCCAGCCGCGGCGCGCGCGTCGCCGCGAACGTGAGCGTTCTCATTTCCCACCCCTCGAATCATCGGAGCCGCGGCTCGAGCCGGGCATGGCGCCGCGTCGCGCCGACGGCTGGCTTGCCGTCGGGCCGGGCGCTATCGATGGGATTCTATGAGAATAAAAACCATTCTTGATTGATCTTCGTTATTTTTTCGGTATCGGCGGGGCGCCCGGCCGCGATGACGGGCGTGTCGGGGGCGGGCCCGTCAGGGATGCGTCCGGCGCCGGGCCGCCACCGCCCGGTCGAGCGTCTCGAGCAACCGCACCGACTCGTCCCATCCGAGGCAGCCGTCGGTGATGCTCTGGCCGTAGGCGAGCGACGCCGGGTCGTCGTTGCCGGGGGTGAACGCCTGCCGGCCGGCGACCAGATGGCTCTCGACCATGACGCCCATGATGCTGCGATCGCCGGCCGCGACCTGGGCGGCGACGTCGGCGGCGACCTCGACCTGGCGCTCCGGCTGCTTGCTGCTGTTGGCGTGCGAGCAGTCGATCATCAGCGCCGGCAGGCAGCCGCTCTTGGCCAGCGCGGCGCGGGCCGCCGCGACGCTCTCGCCGTCGTAGTTGGGCGCGCGCCCGCCGCGCAGGATCAGGTGGCAGTCGGGGTTGCCACGGGTGCGCACCATCGCGACGTGGCCGTTCTTGTGGATGCCGAGGAAGTTGTGCGGGGTGCGTGCCGCGAGGATCGCGTCGATCGCCACGCGCACGTTGCCGTCGGTGCCGTTCTTGAAACCGATCGGGGCCGAAGTGCCGGAGGCGAGTTCCCGGTGCACCTGGCTCTCGGTGGTGCGGGCACCGATCGCGCCCCAGGCGACCAGGTCGGCCAGGTACTGCGGCGAGTTCGTGTCGAGCAGCTCGCTGCCGGCGGGCACGCCGAGCCGGGCGATGTCGATCAGCAGCGCGCGCGCGATGCGCAGCCCCTCGTTGATCCGGCAGCTCTCGTCGAGGTAGGGGTCGTTGATCAGCCCCTTCCAGCCGACCGTGGTGCGGGGCTTCTCGAAATACACCCGCATCACCACCTCGAGGGTGTCGCGGAAGCGCTCGCGCTGGGCGGCGAGCCGCTGCGCGTACTCGAGCGCGGCGCGCGGATCGTGGATCGAGCAGGGGCCGATCACGACCAGCAGGCGATCGTCCTCGCTGCGCACGATGCGGCGGATCGCGCCGCGGCAGTCGCCCACCATCCGCTCGACGGGCGTTCCCTGGATCGGGAAGAAGCGGATCAGGTCTTCCGGGGGCGGCAGCACGACGACCTGCGTGACGCGCTCGTCGTCGGTGTCGGAGGTTCGGTCGGGTTCGGCGGCTTGCATCGTGCGTCGGGCGAAAGGGGGGCGCGAGCGCACGATGGTACTCGACCCGGTGGCGCGGCGAGCCTGTCCGCGCGGACCCGGACGGGGCGCACCGGCCCGGCCGGCGCGCTCAGGCGCCGATCCAGGCCTCGATCTGCGCGGCGCTCATCGCGCCGGCGCTGCGGCGCACTTCGCGCCCGCCCCGGAACAGCGCGATGGTCGGGATGCTGCGGACCGCGTACTGCCGGCTCAGGCCCGGGTTGGCGTCGGAATCGACCTTCAGGAACTGCACGCGGCCGGCGAGCCGCTGCGCGGCCTGCTCGAACTGCGGCGCCATCATCCGGCACGGGCCGCACCAGGCGGCCCAGAAGTCGACCACCACCGGCAGGTCGGTACGGCTCAGGTAGTCGGGGAAGCGCGCCTCGTCGATGTCCAGCGGCTTGCCCGGGAACAGCGGCTCGCCGCAGGCGCCGCAGTCGGGGCGCTGGCCGGCGCGCGCGGCGGGCAGGCGGTTGGTCTTGCCGCAATGCGGGCAGACGGCGTGGATCGATTCGGACATGGGCGGCTCCGGCTAGGGTCGGCGCGGGCGCCCCGCCCGGGAAGCGGTGCGCGGCCCCGACGCTCAGGCGGCATATGGAGCGGCAGCCGGAAATCTCAAGACCGGGGCCTCGCCTCCGGGAGCCGGGGCTCCCGACTCTCGCGGCCGGGGCTAGCGCCCGATGCCGGCCGGCGCGGCGGCCCCGGTGCTCTCGCGAACGATCAACTGCACCGGCAGCGCGGCGGAAACCGGCGCCGGGTCGCCGCGCAGCCTGGCGACCAGGTACCGGCCGGCCTCCTCGCCGATCCGGGCGATCGGCAGCCGGACGGTGGTCAGCGGCGGATGCAGGTAGGCGGCGAACTCGTTGTCGTTGAAGCTGGCGATCGACAGCCGGCGCGGCACCTCGATTCCGGCCCGGTCGAGTGCCGAGAGCGCGCCGGCCGCGAGATAGTCGTTCCCGCAGAGGATCGCCGTGACCGGGGCGCGCGCGCGGAGCAGGCTGCGCATCGCTTCGTAGCCCTGGCTGAAGCCGTAGTCGGTCTCGATCAGCGCGTCTTCGCACAGGCTCATGCCGCGCCGCGCCAGTGCCTCGACCACGCCGCGGAAGCGTGCGCGCGCACGCTCGTTGTCGGCGGTGCGCCCGCCGATGAAGCCGACGCTGCGGTGGCCCAGCTCGGCCAGGTGATCGATGACCTGGGCGGCGCCGGCGTATTCGTCGAAGCCGATGCAGTCGCCGTCCGGGCTGCGGAGCGCCCACATCAGCACGAACGGCAGCCGGTGGGCGGCGAGCAGCGCGAAGGTCTGCGGCGATTGCTCGGCGCCGAGCAGCGCGACGGCGTCGACCCCGCGCTCGAGCAGCGCGCGCAGGATCGCCGGCTCGCGCGCCTCGCGGTATTCGGGCGCCGACAACAGCAGCGTGTAGCCCTCGGCGGCGAGCGTGGTTTCGAGCGCCTGGATCATGGTCGGGAACGACGAGGTGCCGAATCGCGGCACGATCGCGCCGACCGTGCGCGTGCGTCGCATGGCGAGCGCGCGGGCCGAACCGTTGGTGACGTAGCCGAGCCGCTCCACCGCGTCGAGCACGCGCGCACGCGTGGCCGCGCTGATCATGTCGGGTCGCGAGAGCGTCCGCGAAACGGTTCCCGTGGAGACGCCCGCGAGCGCCGCGACGTCGGCGAGCGACGCGGGGCGCGACGCACCGGGGGCGGGCAGGGCGGGCGCGCCCGGCGCGGGCGGGGCGGCAGGGGATCGCTTCGGCGCGGGGCGGCGTGGCATCGGTGTCTGGCGGGGCTGGACGCCTATGGTACCCGTGCCGCCGGTCGTCCGTGCAAGCGGGTGCACGATCGGGAGGGGGAGGGCGCCTGGCCACTGGGGTTCACCCTGATGTGGTTCACATTGATGAGATCGGGTGTTGACGCCCGAAGATCAGCCGGATAGTATTCATGCAAGCGCTTGCATCAATGTTCCGGCGCATGGGGCACGGAAAGGCTGGCGGCGCACTCGGGAGAAACCGGTTTGAGCACGACCAAGCGCGCCCTGGTGAATACCTTGCTCGAGTGCGGAGCGGACCATGCGTTCACGCTGCCCGGCCTGGGCATCACGTGGATGCTCGATGAATTCCACGAGGTGCGCGACCGGCTGCGCGTGGTGCTCACGCGCAGCGAGCAGATCGCCTCGGTCATGGCCCAGGTCTACGGCAAGCTCACGGGCCGCCCGGGCGTGTTCATGGGGCAGGGGCCGTTCGCCAGCACGACCGGCGCGTTCGGCATCCTGGAAGCGCAGTTCGCCGGCTCGCCGATGGTGGTGCTCACCGATACCTCGTGCTACGACGGCTTCGGCATGTACGGCGTCTACCAGACGATGACGGGCGACTACGGCGCCGCCGACGTACGCGCCGTGCTCGGCACGATGACCAAGTACACCGGCTATGCCACCGAGCCGCACGAGGCGGTGTACGGGCTGCAGCTCGCGTTCAAGCACGCGCAGCTGCCGCGCATGGGGCCGGCGGCGCTGGTGCTGAAGTCGCCGATCATCCGGCGCGAGATGCCGCAGCAGGCGCGCGTGAACCTGTATCCGTCCGACGGCTATCTGCGCCATACGCCGGCGCGGCCCGATGCCGACGCCGTCGGGCGGCTGGCGGCGATGATCGCGGCGGCCGCGTGCCCGGTGATCGTCGCCGGGCAGGGCGCGCAGACGGCGCGCGCCCGCGCGCTGCTGGCCGAGCTGGCCGAGCGGGCCGGGATCGCCGTGGCGACGAGCTACAACGGCAAGGGCGTGATCGACGAGACTTCGCCGGCGGCGGTCGGCATGCTGGGTACCTGGGGCAGCCGCAGCGCCAATCGCATGCTCGGCAAGGCCGACCTGGTGCTGGCGCTCGGCGCGAGCCTGGGGCCCGACTACCTGCGGTTCCGCGACGAAGGCCTGATCGACCCGGCGCGCCAGCGGATCGTGCAGGTCGACGTCGATCCGCGCCATGCCGGCTGGGTGTATCCGGTCGAGCTGGGCGTGACCGGCGACGTCGCCGACGTGCTGGCGATGCTGCTGGAGCTGCCGCTGGGCGAGGAGGCGCGCGCCGCGCGGCTGGCGGCGGTCGACGCGAACAACCGCGAGCACGGCTTCGGCGTGCTGCCGCAGTCGGTGGCGGCGAGCGGATCGCTGCACTACGCCGATATCGTGCGCGCCCTCGATCGCACGCTCACGCCGCAGGACATGCTGGTGCTGGATGCCGGCAACAACCGGATCTGGGTCACCACCTGCCTGCGGCTGCGCACGCCGGGGCAGCTCGTGGTGCCGGGCGGCATCGGCGGCATGGGCTGGGGCCTGCCGGCGGCGGCGGCCACGCGGCTCGTGCATCCCGACCGCCACGTCATCTGCGTGATCGGCGACGGCGGGATCGCGATGACGCTGAGCGCGCTCGCCACCTGCGTGCAGGAGCGCCTGCCGATCACGGTGATCGTCGCGAACAACCAGGGGCTCGGGATGGTGCGCGACAACATGAAGGGGCGGCGCACTGCGGTGGACTTCTCGACGATCGACTTCGCGATGGTCGCCCGCGGCATGGGCTGCCACGGCATCCGGGTCGATCGCGCGGATGCGCTGGCCGACGCGATCGCGCAGTCGCGCGAGTCGCTGCGGCAGTCGGGCGATCGCGCGCTGCCGACGGTGATCGACGTGGCGGTCGATCCCGAGGCGAGCCACGTCCCGGTGTCGGACTACTGAGCCGGGGCGCGCGATGCCGGACAGGCCCGTGGCAGTGGTGACCGGCGGCAGCCGCAATATCGGCGCGGCGATCGTCGCGCGCTTCGCGGGCTCGCACGCGGTCGTGATCGGCGACCTGCAGGCGCCGGCGCAGCCGCTGCCGCCGCATGTCCACTACGTCCGGGTCGACGTCACCGACCACGGCCAGTGCCAGGCGCTGCTCGCGCGTGCCGAGTCGCTCGGGCCGGTCGATGCGCTGCTGCATTCGGCGGCGATCACCGCGCCGGCAGTCCCGGTCAGCCGGCTCGATCCGCTCGAATGGCGCCGCGTGGTCGACGTCAACCTGAACGGGGCGTTCAACGTCGCGCATGCGGCGATCGCGGCGCTGCAGCGCGCGCGCGGCGCCGCGGTGCTGATCTCGTCGCGCGCCGCGCGCGTCGGCTACGCGGCGCTCGACCCCTCGCCGGCCGGCACCAAGCCGCACTATTGCGCCTCCAAGGCGGCGCTGATCTCGCTGGCGCGCTCGCTGGCGATCGAGCTCGCCGCCAGCGGGGTGCGCGTGAACTGCGTGGCGCCCGGCTCGATCGAGGGCGACATGATCGCGCGCGAGCGCTGGCCCGCCATCGCCGCCCGCGTCCCGCTGGGCCGGATGGGCAAGCCCGAAGACATCGCCGAGGCGTGCTGGTTCCTGTGCTCGCCGGCCGCGTCGTACGTGACCGGCCACGTCCTCGACGTCAACGGTGGTACCTGGATGAACTGACCAAGGAGAACCTGATGAAGTGGATGCGTGCAGTTCTCGCGATGGCGGCGACGCTGGTCGTCGCGACCGCCCAGGCCCAGGATGCCTGGCCCTCGAAACCGGTGCGCGTCGTCGTGCCGTTCCCGCCTGGCGGAGCGACCGACATCGTCGCCCGCGAGATCAGCGAGCGGCTCGGCAGGGCGCTGGGCCAGCCGTTCGTGGTGGAGAACCGTGCCGGCGCCAGCGGCAACATCGGCATCGAGCTGGTGGTGCGCGCCGCGCCCGACGGCTACACGCTGGTGGTGGGCGCGCCCCAGACGCTGACGATCAACCCGCAGCTGTTCCGCAACCTGCCGTTCGATCCGCAGCGCGATCTGGCGCCGATCGTCGTCATCGCGTCGGTGCCGAACGTGCTGCTCGTCACCAACGGGCTGTCGGCCAAGACGCCGCAGGACCTGATCGCGCTGGCGCGCTCGCAGCCCGGCAAGCTCAACTACGGTTCGTCCAGCGTCGGCGGCACGCCGCACCTGTCGGCCGAGCTGTTCAAGTCGATGACCAACTCCTTCATCGTGCACATCCCGTACCGCGGCAGCGCGCCGGCGCTGCAGGACCTGATCGGCGGGCAGATCGAGATGATGTTCGACAACCTGCCGGCGGCGCTGCCGCACATCCGTTCGGGCAAGGTGCGCGCGCTGGCCGTGACCACGCTCAAGCGCACCGCCTCGGCGCCCGAGCTGCCGACGCTGGACGAATCGGGCGTCAAGGGCTTCGATTCGCAGGGCTGGTTCTCGCTGCTGGCGCCCGCGGGCACGCCGCAGCCGATCCTCGAGCGGATCAACGCGGAAGCGAACCGCATCCTCGCGACGCAGGAGTTCCGCGAGCGCCTGGCGCGCGTGGGTGCCGAGCCGGTCGGCGGCTCGATCGCCGATTTCCAGCAGCGTCTGCGCAGCGAAACCGAACGCTGGGGCAAGGTGATCCGCTTCGCGAACATCACGGCGGAATGAGCATGCAGGCGTCTTCCAGCATCCGCAGGGGGCTGCGGTGAGCGGCCGGGCCGGTCGCGGGCGGCCCGGTGCATCGCCTGACGCGACAGACCCGGCCCGCGGCTGCCGCCGGCTCGACGGCAGGACCGCGCTGTTGACGGCGGCGGCGCGCGGCCTGGGGCTCGCGTCGGCGCTGCGGCTGGCGGCCGAGGGGGCGCGGGTCTGGATCACCGATCGCGACGAGGATGCCTTGGCCGCGGCGGCGGAGCAGGCCGCGCAACTCGGCCTGGCGCTGCACACGCTCAGGATGGACTCGTCCGATCCGCAGGACGTCGCCGGACGGGTGCGCGAGGCGATCGCCGCGGCCGGCTCGCTCGACGTGCTGGTGAACAACGCCGGCGGTTCGCTGCACACGCCGTACCGCTTCGAGGAGGAGTCCGACGCGGACTGGAAGCGCGTGCTCGACCTGAACGTGATGGGCGTGGTGTGGGCCAGCCGCGCGGCGCTGCCGGCGATGGTGACGCGCGGTTACGGCCGCATCGTCAACTTCGGCTCGAAGGCGGGGCGTTTCGGCAGCCTGATCGCGGGCGCCAACTACGCCGCGGCCAAGGGCGCGATCGCCTCGTTGACCCGGCAGATGGCGATGGAGTACGGCCCGCAGGGCATCACGGTGAACTGCATCTGCCCGGGCGTCGTGATGACCGAGCGCACGCGCGGCCTCTGGGCCGAGCGCCGCACCGCGGAGGAACGCGCCCGCGTGCTGCAGGACATTCCGCTGCGGCGGCATTGCGAGGTGGAGGACGTCGCCGCCGCGGTGGCGTTCTTCGCTTCGGACGACTCGGCCTTCGTCACGGGCGCCGCGCTCGACCTCAATGGCGGGCAGTCGATGGCCTAGGGCCTGCTCGCGGAGCCCTAGTCGACCAGCCGCAAGCCCAGCCGGCTCGCCGCGATCACCGCCTGCGTGCGGTTGCGCACGCCCAGCGCGCGCAGCACGGCGCTGACGTGGACCTTGACCGTGCCTTCGGCCAGGTCGAGCTGCCGGCAAATGAGCTTGTTCGGCAGCCCGCGCAGGATCAGCCGCAGCACGTCGCACTGGCGGTCGGTGAGCCCGAGGCCGCGCGGGTCGCCGTCGATCTGGCGCAGGCGGATCGGTTCGTGGACCTCGCGGCGGGGGTCGACCGCCTCGCGCGGGACGTAGACGTGCCCGGAGGCGATCAGGCGCAGGGCATGCGTGATGACGTCGGCGTGGTAGGTCTTGGGGATGTAGCCGGCCGCGCCGAGGTCGAGGCAGCGCAGGATCGTCTCGCGATCGACCTCGGCCGAGAGCACCACGGTGGGTAGCTGGGGGTACTGCGCGCGCAGCGCCTTGAGCGCCTCGAAGCCGGTGCTGTCGGGCAGGTTCAGGTCGAGCAGCGTGAAATCGTAGGCGGTGTTCAGCGCCAGCAGGCGGCGCGCCTCGGCGAAGCTGGCGGCGAGGTCGATGCGGCTGCCGGGGGCGACGGCGTCCATCGTCAGGCGCACTGCGTCGCGCATCAGCGGGTGATCGTCGATGATCAGCACGCAGACTGCCATGAGCGTTCTCCTTGTTCTTGCTCGATGCGTCCGGTCGTTTTAATGGGGCCGACCGGGGCCCGTCAAGACGGCGGGTGCCCGAATCGCCCGGACTCGTCCGAACGGCCTAGGGCTCACCCTGAGATAATCCGGCGTTCCCGCACCGCGCCATGAATTCCTACCGTTTCTGCGTCGCCCCGATGCTCGATCTGACCGATCGGCATTGCCGCTATTTCCATCGCCTGCTGAGCCGGCACGCGCGCCTGTACACGGAGATGCTGACCACCGGCGCTCTGTTGCACGGGCCGCGCGAGCGCCTGCTGGCGTTCGATCCCGCCGAGCATCCGGTGGCCCTGCAACTGGGTGGCAGCGAACCGGCCGAGCTGGCGCGCGCGGCGCGCTTCGGCGAAGCCGCCGGCTACGACGAGATCAACCTGAACTGCGGCTGCCCGAGCGAACGGGTGCAGCGCGGCGCGTTCGGCGCCTGCCTGATGGACGAGCCGGCCCTGGTTGCCGAGTGCGTGCGCGCGATGCGGGACGCGGTGTCGGTCCCGGTGACCGTCAAGCACCGCATCGGCCTGGGCCGGGTCGAGGACTACGGTTTCGTGCGCGATTTCGTCGGCACCGTCGCGACGGCGGGGTGCGCGGTCTTCGTGGTCCATGCGCGCAACGCGTGGCTCCAGGGATTGAGCCCGCGCGAGAACCGGACCGTGCCGCCGCTGCGCTACGAGGTGGTCGCGCGGCTCAAGCGCGACTTCCCGTCGCTGACCTTCGTGCTCAACGGCGGGCTGCGCGAGCATGCGGCGGCGCTCGCCCAGCTCGACCGGGTCGACGGCGTGATGATCGGCCGCGAGGCCTGCGAGAACCCCTGGATGCTCGCCGAGGTCGATGCGCGCTATTTCGGCGCGCCGGCCTCGACGCTCACGCGCGAGGCGGCGGTCGAGGCGATGCGCGACCGCCTCGCGCGCGAGTGGGCGGCGGGAACCCCGGTGCGGGCAGTGGTGCGCCCGATGCTGGGCCTGTTCAACGGCCGGCCCGGCGCGCGCCACTGGCGGCGCGCGCTCAGCGATCCGGGGCTGCTGGCGGAAGCGGGGCCGCGGGTGCTGGACCGGGCGCTCCTGGCGCTGGGCCCGGCGCACGACGCGCCGCGCGCACGTACAGAAGAATGCCGATGAACGCGACGGCGGCCAGCACCGTCTCGACCGCCGCCAGCGCGACGCCGGGGCCGTGATCGGAGGTCGCCCGGACGAGGCCCTCGGCGAGATAGACCAGCACCAGCATCGACCACCATTGGTAGGCGCGGACGCGGCCGCGGGCCAGCGCAGGCAGCGCGAGCGCGAGCGGCAGCACCTTCAGCGACAATGCCGAACCGCCCGGCCGCAGCGGGGCCAGCCAGAGCTCCCAGGCGAGGCCGAGCACGACCAGGGCGACGAATGCGGCGACGACGAGCCGGCGCAGATGGATGAGCGACATGCGGGTGGCGGGATCCGGTCCGGTTGCGGATTATAGAGAGGCTCGATGACGATTCCCGATCTCCGGCCGGACGACGGGCGCGAGGACGCGCGGACCGTGCCGCAATCGTGGCTGCGCCTGGCGCGCGCGATGGGCCGGCAGGCGCGCCGGCTGCAGCTGCCGCAGGCGGCGGGCAGCCTCGCCTTCCTGTCGCTGCTGGCGATCGTCCCGATGTTCTCGATCGTCTTCGCGGTGACCACCGCGCTGCCTGCCTTCGGGCACCTGCGCGAGGCGCTGCAGCGGTTCCTGGTCGCGAACCTGTTCCCGGCCGCCATCAGCGATACCGTGATCGGCCACCTGAACCAGTTCGCGGCCAAGGCGAGCGAACTCTCGCTGATCGGCACCGCCGCGTTCCTGCTGACTGCGTTTGCCGCGCTGGTCACCGTCGAGCGCACCCTCAACCGGATCTGGGGCGCCGACCGGCCGCGCCCGCTGGCCGCCCGCCTGACGCTCTACTGGATGCTGCTCACCCTGGGGCCGCTGCTGCTGGGGGCCTACCTGGCCGTGCACGGGATGGTCGCGACGGCCTGGCTGCGCGGCGCCGACCTGCGCGAGCTGCGCGGCGTGTGGTTCGTGGTGCTCCCCTGGGTCACCACGGTGGGCGGGCTGATGCTGCTGTACCGGCTGCTGCCCAGCGCGACGGTCCGCTGGCGCGAGGCGCTGGCCGGCGCGCTGCTGGCGGCGGTGCTCGTGGACCTGCTGCGCAGCCTGCTCGGCTGGTACGTGACGCGCCTGCCGACCTATACCGTCGTCTACGGGACCTTCTCCGCGCTGCCGGTCTTCCTGCTCTGGCTGTCGCTCGCCTGGATGGCGCTGCTGGCCGGCGCGCTGCTGGCGGCGAACCTGCGCTTCTGGGGGCAGCCGGGAGAGCCGCATCTGGCGCGCGCGCCTTCCGAGCACTTCGATGATGTCCATGGGGTGCTGCTCGCGATGCGCGACACGCTGGGCGGCGACCGGCACGGCGCGCTGCCGGTGCAGCGCCTGGCGCCGCTCCTGGCGCACGATCCGCAGCGCGCGAGCCAGGCGGGGCTGCTGCTGTCCCGGCTCGGCTACATCACGCGCTTCGCGGCAATCGGCGACGCGCAGGCGCCCGCCGAGGCGCCGGCCACGCGGCGGGCGCGGATCGCGCAGCGCCTGGCGCGCCGCTGGTCGGCCGCGCGGCCGGACGCGGACTCGATCTGGTCCGAGCGCTGGGCCTGGGCCGACGACCCGCGGGCGATGACCGTCCGCGCGCTGTTCGAGGAACTCTGGCAGGCGGGCGGATCGGCCGGCGCGGCGCCGTTCCCGGCGGCCTTCCTCGACGATCCGCTGGTCGGCGAACCGGTGCGCTGAGCCGCGGCGACGCGGGCGGCGCCGGTGCCGCCCGGTTTCGAACCGGCCCGATCCCGGGCCGGCCCGGGATCGGGTGCGGGAACCCTATGCCGGCGTCGCGGCGAGGAACCCGCGCAGCGCCTCCAGCAGGGCATCGGGTCGTTCCATCATGATCGCGTGGCCGCACCCGGGGATCTCGACCACGCGGGGCGCCGGGGCGCCCGAGGTCGCGGCGCCGGCCCGGCAGCGTTCGATCAGCGCGCGCGCCTGGCGCGGCGCGGCCATCAGGTCGCGCTGCCCGAGCACGAACAGCGCCGGGCAGGCCAGCGCGTCGGCCGCGGCGAACCCGCCGGCGTAGGCGTTGCAGGCCGAGAGGTCGGCGAGCAGCACGCCGGGCCGCTGCCGTTCCATCAGCCGGCGGTTCTGCACGAAGATCGAGAACCCGGGGGCGGGGCAACCCGGCCGTGCGTTGATCGTCGCGTGCGACCAGACGTTGATCAGGTCGAGCGCCCGCGGCTCGTCGTCGCGCGCGGCGGCGAGCAGCGTGTCGGCCACCGGCATCGGGAAGGCCGTGCCCACCAGGGCGAGGCGCTCGACCCGGGCCGGCGCGCGGGCCGCCGCCTCGAGCGCGACCAGCGAGCCCATGCTGTGGCCGACCAGCGCGGCACGGCCCACGCCCGCCGCGTCGAGCAGGGCGAGCAGCCAGTCGGCGATGGCCTCGATCGTCGCGAGCGGCGCGCCGGGGCTGCGGCCATGCCCGGGCAGGTCGACCGCGAGGACCGCGTGGCCGTGATGGGCGAGGTAGCGGGACTGCAGGCCCCAGACGCTGTGGTCGTGCTCGGCGCCGTGGACGAAAACCACCACCGGCTGCGCCGGGTCGAAGCGGCGGCCGCCGGTGTAGGCATAGACGGGACGGGCGTCGACCTCGAGGAGCATGGCGGCGGCGGTTCAGCGCTTCGGCGCGCGGGCGGCCGCTTTCAGGCCGGCCTCCAGGTCGGCGATCAGGTCGTCCGGGTCCTCGAGGCCGATCGACAGGCGCAGCGTGCCTGCGCCGATGCCCGCGGCGGCCAGCGCCCGCTCGTCCATACGGAAATGAGTGGTCGAGGCGGGATGGATCACCAGCGAGCGCGCATCCCCGACGTTGGCCAGGTGCGAGAACAGCCGCAGCGCCTCGACGAAGCGGCGCCCGGCGGCGCGATCGCCCGCGAGGTCGAAGCCGAACACCGCCCCGCAGCCGCGCGGCATCAGGCGCTGCGCGAGCGCATGGTCGGGATGCCCGGGCAACCCCGGGTACGCGACCCGCGCGACCATCGGATGCGCGGCGAGATGCCGCGCGATCCGCTCGGCGCTCGCGACGTGGCGGGCCATCCGCAGCGGCAGCGTCTCGATGCCCTGCAGGATCTGGAAGGCGTTCATCGGGCTCAGGCAGGCGCCGAAGTCGCGCAGTCCCTCGCGGCGGGCGCGCAGCAGGAACGGCGCGACCGTCGACTCCTCGCTGAACACCATGCCGTGGAAGCCGTCGTAGGGCTCGGTCAGCTCGGGGAAGCGCCCCGAGGCTTCCCAGTCGAAACGGCCGATGTCGACCAGCAGCCCGCCCACTACGGTACCGTGCCCGCAGAGGAACTTGGTGGCGGAGTGGTGGACCAGGTCGGCGCCGAGCTCGCCGGGCCGGATCAGGTAGGGCGTGGTGAACGTCGAGTCGACCAGCAGTGGCAGGCGCTGCGCGTGGGCGATCTCGGCGACGGTGGGGATGTCCAGGACGTCGAGTCCGGGGTTGCCGAGGGTCTCGCCGAACAGCAGGCGCGTCTCGGGGCGGATCGCCGCGCGCCAGGCGTCGGGGTCGCGCGGATCGACGAAGGTGGTCGCGATGCCGAAGCGGCGCAGCGTGTATTCGAGGAGGTTGTGCGAGCCGCCGTAGAGCGCGCGCGACGCGACGATGTGCGAGCCGGCTCCGGCCAGCGTCGCGATCGCCAGGTGCAGCGCCGCCTGGCCGCTCGCGGTGGCGATGGCGCCGACGCCGGCCTCGAGCGCCGCGATGCGCTCCTCGAGCACCGCGACGGTGGGGTTGCTGATGCGCGAATAGACGTGGCCCGACTGCTCCATGTCGAACAGCGCCGCCGCATGGTCGGCGTCGCGGAACACGAAGGCGGTGGACAGGTGGATCGGCGTCGCCCGGGCGCCGGTCTCGGGGTCGGGGACGGCGCCGGCGTGCAGCGACAGCGTATCGAAGGCGTAGTAGTCGCGCTGGCTCATCGATGCTCGCTCGGTGGGCGCCCGGTTCGCGCGGCGCGCCCCGGAGGGAGCGGGGCGGGCGAGCGGGGCGTTCGAACGATCCTAGCACGGACCCTCGGCGCCGCCGCCGGCGCCCGGGCCGGCACCGGCCGTCGGTCGGCGCGTGGCGGAGGCGGGACAGCGTCCGGCCGTCGACTTGGGTTCGGACGCGTCTCAAGCGACAATGCGGGTCGACGAACGACCCTGACGCGCCAGCCATGCCAAGCAGACCGGTCTATCGCGTGGCCGCGGCCGGTCTCGATCCGCGCGACGTGCGGCTGATCGAGATCGTGTTCAAGCACAGCCAGTACAACCGCTTCGAGTTCGTGCTCGAGCCGAAGCTCGTGCCGGAGACGGTCGACATCCTGATCGTCAACCCGGTCGAGTCGGAGGGGCTGCGCGCGCTCGCCCGCCTGCGTACGCTGGGGCGCGACGTGCCGGTGATCTCGGCGGTGCCGCGCGGCGTCCCGAGCAGCGCGCGGCACGCGATCTCGATCGACCGGCTCACGCTGCAACTGCTGCCGATCCTGAACCGGGTGGTCGAGATGGAGATGGCACCGGGCGCCGCCCCCGCGCAGTCCGGCCATCCCGCGCAGTCCGGCCATCCCGGGACGGAGCGCCTCGCGCCCGACTCCGTCGCGCACTCCGGCCAACCGGATGCCGCCCAGGGCTCGCGCCCGGCCGGCGCCGCGGGACCGTCGCACGCGGACGCCCGCCCGCATGCGGACCTGCCGACGCGCGACTTCCTGCGCGAGGCCGGACGCCTGTCGCGCGAGGGCGATTCGGCGCGCGG
>JBDHRX010000201.1:0-2968 GCA_039807785.1 Burkholderiaceae bacterium | reverse complement strand
CAGCGCGAGCGCACCGTGGCCGGCAGGCTGTCGGCCCGGGCGGTGACCAGCAGGAAGCGGGTGGCGCCGCTCGGCTCCTCGAGGGTCTTGAGCAACGCGTTCGCGGCGGCGCTGTTCAAGGCATCGGCCGGATCGATCAGCACCACCTTGGCCGCGCCCCGGTGCGCTCCGACCTCGGTGAAGCGCTCGAGCGCACGGACCTGGTCGATGCGGATGTCGCGCGACGCGCGCGCGGCCGGCTTGCCGGCGGGCTTGCGGCCCCCCTCCTCGTCGGCCGCACCCTCGCCGTCGCGGGCGTCTTCGGCGGCCGGGGCGAGCCGGCGGAAGTCCGGATGGTTGCCCTGCTCGAACCAGTGGCAGGCATGACAGCGGCCGCAGGCGCGCCCGCCGGGCAGCGGCGCCTCGCACAGCAGTGAGCGCGCCAGTTCGGCCGCGAAGGCCGATTTGCCGATTCCGGCCGGACCGTGGATCAGCAAGGCGTGATGCAGCCGGTCGCGCTCGCGAAGAAGCTGATCGAGGGTCGGGTTCAACCAGGAAAAACTCATTGTTTTCCTAGCATTGCGATGTCATTCTCAAGTTTGACACGAACTTCTTCGGGAGTCTGTTCGCCGTCGATCAGGAGGAAGCGCCCCGGGTCGGCCAGCGCCCGGGCGTGGTAGCCCCGGCGGACCCGCTCGAAGAATGCGCTGTCCTCGGCTTCGAAGCGATCGGGCGGGCGCGCCGACGCGCGGCGCTGCGCGGCCAGCGACGGTTCGAGGTCGAACAGGTAGCTGCGGTCGGGCTGCAGGTCGCCGTGGATCCAGTCCTCGAGCCAGGCGATGCGCGCCAGCGGGGCGCCGCGGCCTCCGCCCTGGTAGGCATACGTGGAATCGGTGAAGCGGTCGCAGACCACCCAGCGGCCGGCGGCCAGCGCGGGGCGGATCTCGCGCTGCAGGTGGTCGTTGCGGGCGGCGAACATCAGCAGCAGTTCGGTCTCGAGCGACATCGTCCGGTGCAGCAGCAGGTCGCGCAGCGTCTCGGCGAGTTCGGAGCCCCCGGGCTCGCGGGTCTGCAGCACGTCGATCCCGCGCGCGCGCAGCCGCTCGACGTACCAGGGCACATGGGTGCTCTTGCCGGCGCCGTCGATCCCCTCGAAAGTGACGAAGCGTCCGTTCAACGACCGCCTCGCTGGTAGCGGGAGACCGCCCGGTTGTGGCTGGCGAGGTCGTCGGAGAACTCGCTGGTACCGTCGCCCCGCGCCACGAAGTACAGCGCCGGCACGTCGGCGGGGTCGAGGGCCGCCTCGATCGAGGCCCGGCCCGGCAGGGCGATCGGCGTCGGCGGCAGGCCGGCCCGGGTGTAGGTGTTGTAGGCGGTATCGGCCTGCAGGTCGCGCTTGCGCAGGTTGCCGTCGAAGCGTTCGCCCAGGCCGTAGATGGTGGTCGGGTCGCTCTGCAGCAGCATGCCGATCCGCAACCGGTTGACGAACACCGCCGCGACGCGGCCGCGCTCGGGCGGGCTGCCGGTCTCCTTCTCGATGATCGAGGCCATCACGAGCGCCTCGTAGGGACTGCGGTACGGCAGCGCGGGGTCGCGTGCCGCCCAGGCGGCTCGCAGCGTCTGCTGTTGCCTGCGATAGGCCTGCCGGTAGATCTCCAGGTCGCTCGCGCCCGGCGAGAAGGTGTAGGTGTCCGGGAAGAACAGCCCCTCGGCGCGGCGCTCCTCGGCGCCGATGCGCGCGAGCAGGCCGGCCTCGTCCAGGCCGCGGGCGTCGTGCACGAGGTCGGGATGCGCGTCGATCGCCGCGCGCATCTGCCGGAAGGTCCAGCCCTCGATGAAGCGGATGTCGGTGAGCAGCACGTCGCCGCGCACCAGCTTGCCGAGCAGCGCGTCGATCGTGAGCGGCGGTTCGAAGCCGTAGGTGCCGGCCTTGAGCTGCCCGTCGTAGCGGCGCAGCTTGTACCAGAGCCACAGGCGCGTCGGCGAGACGTCGATGCCCTGCTCGCGCAGGCCGGCGGCCACGGTGCGCAGGTTCGCGCCCTTCGGCACCACGTAGCGCACCGGAGCGGCGGCGAACGCGAGCGGCTGGGCGGTGAAGGCGTGCCAGGCCCAGGCGAGCGCGCCGCCCCCGGCCAGCAGCAGCGCGGCGACGAGGACCAGCAGGACACGGACGACCCCGCCCCGGGCGGGCCGGCGGGCGCGTCCTCCGGGTCGTTCTGATCGTCCTTGGGGTACAGCGGTCATGGCCGTCGCGGGCGCCGGGGGTGCCTATAATAATCCCGACCTCCTTCATCCCGGCCCGGTGCCGGATCGGACATGCTCGCTGCCCCGCATTCCCCCGTCGACGACGACGCGGCGCGCGCCGCCGTCGAAGCCTCCGGCGCGCGTTTCGCCGTCGATGCCTACGGCCCGCAGGCGGTCCGCGACGCTGCCTCGCTCGAGGCGCTGGCCGCCGGCGCCGTCGCGCTGCTGCCCGACCACGGGCTGCTGGTGGCCACCGGCGACGACCGGACGCGCTTCCTGCATTCGATGACCACCAACGACGTCGAGCACCAGCCGGTGGGAACCGCGCGCTGGCATGGCCTGTGCACGCCGAAGGGGCGCCTGCTGGCCACCCTGCTCGCCTGGCGCGATCCCGGCGCGATCTGGCTGCTGCTTCCGCGTCCGCAGGCCGAGCCGGCCCGCAAGCGCCTGTCGATGTACGTGCTCCGGGCGAAGGTCCGGATCGAGGATCGCTCCGATGCGCGGGTGGTGCTCGGCGTGTGCGGCGCGGGCGGGCCCGGCGCGCTCGCGGCGGCCGGCGTGCCGGCGCCGGAGCCGTTCGCGGTGGCCGCCTCAGAGGGCGCGTCAAGGGGTGCGTCAGGGGGGGGGGCGCCAGAGGGTGCGTCGGATCGCGCGGACGCCGCCGTGCCGGCGTTCCATGTCGTCGGGCTGCCCGCGGTCGGGCCGGACGCGGCGCCGGCGCTGCGGCGCTGGCTGGTGATCGCGC
>JBDHRX010000056.1:0-18986 GCA_039807785.1 Burkholderiaceae bacterium | reverse complement strand
CGAGCCGCCCGAGGCCGCCAGGCCGCCGGACGACCCGCCCCCGCAGCCGGAGCCCGAATCGGCCCCCGCGCCGCAGCAGGTGACGGGCCAGGTGCTCGAGCGGGTCGATCCCGCCGCCGACACGCCCGCCGACCGGGCCGCGCTGCTGCTGGCGCTCGCGCTGGCCGCGCTGGTCGCCGCCGGCGCGATCCGCCAGGCCGCCCATCCGCTTACTTTCTCGAGGAGACCGCTTTGAACAACCCGATCGAATCGCTGATGTACGACATCAGCCAGCTGTTCCTGTTCCCCGTTCTGCTGGCCATCGCGGTGCTCTTCCTCTACGCTTTCTATGCGCTGGGCGGCTTCCTCTGGCAGGCCTGGCAGCGGCGCGCGGGCCGCGAGCGCGGTTTCGAGCTGTTCGCCGCGCGCCGGGCGCATCCGGCGCTGTCCATCGCCGAGCTCGAGGCGCTCGCCGTGCAGCGGCTCGAGTTCGCGCGCATCGCCACCCGCGTCGCGCCGATGCTCGGCCTGGTCGCCACCATGATCCCGATGGGTCCCGCGCTCAAGGCGCTCGCCGACGGCCAGCTCGCCGACGTCTCGCGCAACCTGATGGTCGCCTTCTCGGCGGTGATCCTCGCGCTGATCGCCGCGGCCATCACCTACTGGGTCGTCAACGTGCGGCGGCGCTGGTACGCGCACGACCTCGCCATGATCGAGAAGGACATGACCCCGGCGACCGGCGCGCTCACCCACCTCGATCCCGCGCTCGCCTCGCCCGCGGAGGCCGTGCAATGAGCATGCGCATGCGACTGATGGACGACCCGGACGGCGACGACCCGATCCTGTCGGTGGTCAACCTGATCGACGTGTTCCTGGTGATCATCGCCGCGCTGCTGCTGGCGGTGGCCAACAACCCGATGAACCCGTTCACCCAGGAGAACGTCACCGTCATCAAGAACCCCGGCCAGCCCGACATGGAGATCGTCATCAAGGACGGGGAGAAGATCGAGCGCTACCAGGCCAGCGGCAAGATCGGCCAGGGCGAGGGCTCGAAGGCCGGCGTCGCGTACCGGCTGAAGGACGGGACGATGGTGTACGTGCCGGAGGGCGGCGGGCAATAGGGGGCGGATCGGGCCGGCGGCCGGCGCGGCCGCTCATCGCCCCACGAATACGGGGGCCCGCTTCTCCGCGAATGCGCGCTGCGCCTCGCGCGCGTCCTCGGTCTTCGAGATCGCCGCGGTCATGTCCTGCTCGTAGCGATAGCCGTCGCGAAGCGTCATGTCCTCGATGGCGTTGAGGGTCTGCTTGGACAGCTTGACGGCCACCGGGCTTTTCGAGGCGATGGCGCGCGCGATCTCCATCGCTTCCGGCACCACGTGAGCGGCGGGAACGCAGGCCTCCACGACGCCCAGGCGGTACAGTTCGGGGCCGGGGACGCGGTGCCCGGTCAGCACCATCCGGCGCAGCAACGAGTGCGAGAAGAGCCGCATTGCGTGACTCGCGCCCCCCATCAGCCCGACGTCGATCTCGGGAAGGCCGAAGGTCGCCGTCTCCGCGACGACGATGATGTCGCACGAGGCCGCGATCGCGAGCCCCGCGCCCAGGGCCGCGCCGTTGACGGCGGCGATCACGGGCTTGCTGCACTCCCGGAGGGTATGGAAGCACTCCCGCGTACGCCGCGAATGCGCGGGGAGGTCGCCCGGCCCCTTGATGACGTCCTTGCGACCCTTCAGGTCCGCGCCCGCGCAGAAGACCTTTCCGGCGCCGGTCAGGACGACCGCCCTGATCTCGTCCGTTTCCGAGATCAGGTCGAGCGTGGCGGTGATTTCCTCGCCGAGGGTCCGGCTCAGCGCATTGACCGGGGGGAAGTTCATCTCGAGCAGCGCGACCCCGTCCTCGACGCCGACCTTCAGCTGCGCGAGCGCCTCGAGCCGGCGCGACAGTTCCTCTGACACGTGGTCCTCCTGTTTCCGGATTCCGATGGGCGCCTGCCGGACGATCGTGCTCAGACGACGCCGCGCCGGCGCAGCCGGGCGACGCCCGAAGGGTCGATCCCGAACTGGGCCAGCACTTCCTCGGTATGCTGGCCGAGCCCCGGGGGCGGTCGCTCGTGGTTCGCTCCCCGGCCGCCGAAGCGGAAGGGGCTCATCACGAGCGGAACCGGTCCGGCGGCAGGATGCTCGTAGACGCGCACCATGTCGCGGTGGCGCACCTGCGGTTCCGCGAGGGCTTCGGGGATCGTATTGATCGGGCCGGCGGGGACCCCCGCTTCGGTCAGGCGCGCCAACCAGTCCGCGCGATCGCCGGCGCCGAAGGCCGCTTCGAGGATCGGCTGCAGCGCCGCCTGGTTCCTCACCCTTGCGCCGTTCGTCCGGAAGCGCTCGTCGTCCGACAACTCCGGCATGCCCATGACGTCGCACAGGCTCGCGAACTGGGCATCGTTACCCACGACCAGGATGATGTCGGCGTCGCGGCACGCGTAGACCTTCTGGGGCTGGATGTTCGGGTGCGCGTTGCCGGTGCGGCGCGGCGTCTTCCCCGAGATCAGGCTGTTCATGGCCTGGTTGGACAGCAGGTTCACGCCGACATCCAGCATCGCGAGATCGATGTACTCGCCCTTGCCCGTCGCGGCGCGCCCGGCCAGCGCCGCGCAGACCGCGGTGGCCGCGTACACCCCGGTGATCAGGTCGATGATCGGGATGCCCACTTTCTGCGGACCTGCGCCGGGCTCGCCGTCCGGGGCGCCCGTGACGCTCATCAATCCGCCCATGGCCTGGATCAGGAAGTCGTAGGCCGGCTGCGAAGCGCGCGGGCCCGACTGGCCGAACCCGGTGATCGAGCAGTAGACCAGCCGCTCGTTGAGCGCCGAGAGGTCCTTCCAGCCCAGGCCGAAGCGCTCCAGCGTTCCCACCTTGTAGTTCTCGAGCAGCACGTCCGCCCGTCCGGCGATCGTGCGGACGATCTCCTGCCCTTCGGGGGTGCCGAGGTCGAGGGTGATGGATCGCTTGCCGCGGTTCGCCGCCAGGAAATAACCGGCCCCGACCTCGGTGCCGTCATGCGCCCTGAGAAAGGGCGGGCCCCATGTCCGCGTGTCGTCGCCGGTGCCCGGTCGCTCGACCTTGATCACGTCGGCCCCGAGGTCCGCCAGGATCTGCCCGGCCCACGGCCCTGCCAGCACGCGGCTCAGGTCCAGCACCCTGACCTGCGAGAGCGGTCCCGCCATGCCCGTTCCTATTGTGGCGCGACGCCGGCCAGCTTCGCGACCTTGGCCCACTGGTCATGCTCGCTGCGGATGAAAGCGGCGAACTCGTCGGCCGTATTGGGAACGACGGAGACGCCCAGGTCTTCCCAGCGCTTCTTGACGGCAGGGAGGGTCAGCACTTTCATGACGGTGGTGTTCAGCTTGTCGATGATCGGCTTGGGCACGCCCGCCGGCGCCACCATCCCGAACCAGGTGCTCGCGTCGAACTCCGGCACCGTCCTGGCCACCGACGGCACGTCCGGCAGCGGCGCGAACGCCGATCGCGTCGAGGTTGCGAGGGCACGCATCTGCTGCTTCCGGACATTCTCCAGCACGGCCGTCGCGGTCTGGAACGACACGTCGACGTGGCCCGCGATCTGGTCGATGATCGACGGCCCCGCTCCCTTGTACGGCACGTGGATCATGTCGATGCCGGTCTGGTACTTCAGGAGCTCCATGTAGAGGTGCGGGGAAGTGCCCACGCCCGCCGAGCCGTAGCTGAGCTTGCCCGGGTTCTTCTTCGCGTACGCGATCAGCTCGGCGACCGAGCGGATCGGCAGGTTCGGGTGCACCACGAGCAGCGCCGGCATCGTCCCGACCAGCGCGACCGCCGACAGGTCCTTGATCGGGTCGTAGCCGAGATCCTTGTAGACGCTCGGCGCCATGACGCTCGAGATCGGGTACATGGCCAGGGTGTAGCCATCGGCCGGAGACCGCGCCGTGAGCTGCAGGCCGATATTGCCGCCGGCGCCGGCCTTGATGTCGACGATCACGGGCTGGCCGAGCTCCTGGTGCAGCCCGTCCCCGATGGCACGGGCGAGGATGTCCGTCGTCCCGCCCGAGGGGAACGGATTGATGATCTTGATGGTCCGGTCCGGGTATTCGGCGGCGCGCGACGCTCCGGGAGCGAGCGCGAGCGCCAGCGAGGACAGGAGGAATTCGCGTCGGATCATGGTGCACTCTCCTCGATCGGGTTCGGTCAGCGGCCCTGCACGAGATGCAGGCTGACGAATCGCGCGTTGCGTCGCGCGGCCTCGCGCTGGAAATCCTGTTGCGAGTACAGGCCGATATGCGTGACCTTGGACATCACCGACAGCTCCTTGCGGACGGAGCCGATCTTGTGGAAGGCATCCACCTGCAGATCCCAGGGCGTGTGCTCGTCGCCTTCGACGATGAGCATCTGGGTGGGCGTATTGAGGTTGCGCTTCAGGTAGTCGGCCACCGAGTACTGCATCAGCAGCTCGGTCGATTCCATCGTGCTCAGCGACTGGTAGTTGGGGGCGAACGTCTCCCGCGCCGAAGAAAAGAACTTGTAGGACGTCGTGAACGGCCAGGTGCACAGGGCCTGGTCGGGATCGGGCACGTTGTGCGGGATCATCTGCTCGGGCTCGCCGCGGGCGCGCCGCTCGCGATCCTCCATCAAGGCCTGCTCGAGCTTGGCGAACCGGCCCTTTCCGTAGCCGTGCACCAGGCGCATGGACTCGTACCCGTCGATCACCGGGATCACGGAGATCGCGCAACGTACGCGCGCGTCGATGGCCGGCAGGATCAGGGCATGGCCGCCGGAGTAGGAGATGCCCCATGCCCCGAGCCGGCCCGCGTCGATTCCATCGATCGAGGCGGCGAAGCTCAGTGCGTTCCGGTAGTCCTCGATCTGTGCCCAGGGATCGATGTGCTGGCGCCGCTCGCCATCGCTTTCCCCGAATCCGCGATAGTCGAAACGCAGCGTGGCGCATCCCACGGCCGCCAACTCGGCGGCGTAGGTCGGCATCACGATCTCCTTGACGTAGCACCATCCCCCCGCCATCACCAGGAGGGGGTGGGGGCCCGCGCCGTCCGGCATGTTCAGGACCCCACGCAGCTTCGTGCCCTTGCTCTTGAATTCAACCGGTCTTTCCATCGCGCTGGCTCCCCTGGTCTCGTTGGCGGTCTGGCTCGCGTCGTCGAGCATGCCGGCGGAGTGTATGCGGCCGGCGCAGCCCGATGTACCGCCGGAAACGGCATTGCAGGTATGCACCTGGAGGTATGCGAGCGCTTGCCGGGCATCGATGGTTCCGGGCGTCGCCGCCCGCCATGCGCGATCGCGCATGGCTGAAATGCCCGGGCCGGAGCTGTCGTGCCGCGGGGGTGCTGACTAGACTTCGCGCTGTCCGCCATCTGTCAGTCCTGTGGGAAGCCGCGAAGCGATGACCGTATCCGCCACCACCGAGGAAATCGATGCCGTCGCGGCCTTCTCACGGAGTACGGAAGCGCTGCTGAGGTCCCGGTCTCCGCTCGCGCGCGTCCGGTCGCTGCGCCACTCGGTGCCGCGCTTCGACCGAAGCCTGTGGGAAGTCCTGGCCGAGGCCGGATGGACCGCGATCCTGGCACCGGAGGACGCGGGCGGCCTGGATCTGGGCCTGCGCCACGCGTGCGCGGTGGCGGAGCAGGTGGGCCGGCATCCGTTGCCCGAGCCCTTCGTCGCGGGCGCCGTGCAGGCGGTTTCGCTGCTCGCGTCCTTGCCCGGCGGCGAACGGCGCGACCGCCTGCTCGCATCGGCGGTCCGGGGCGAGCGGCTGTTGGGAGTCGCCTGGCAGGAGCGTGCGGGCCAGCTCGAACCGGACGAAGCGCTCGACACGCATGCCGTGCCGGACGGTGTCGGGGACGACGTCCGGCTCGAGGGGGTCAAGCGATGGGTCGTACCGGGAACCGGGGCCGACGGCTGGCTGGTGTCCGCCGCTTCCGCTTCCGGCCCCGGCATATGGTGGGTGCCGGCTTCGAGCGCGGGGCTGGCGGTCGAGGAGGACGCCCGGATCGACGGCAGCACGTCGGCGACGCTCGCCCTGGCCGGCGTCGTCGTGCCCGCGTCCCATCGGCTGGCGACCGGCAGCGCGGCGCTCGAAGCGCTGCGGAAGGCCAACGACAGCGCGCGCGTGGTGCAGGCTGCGGAGCTTCTCGGCATCGCGCGCCGGGCGTTCGAGGCCACCCGGGAATACCTGCAGACGCGCATCCAGTTCGATCGACCCATCGGCGCCAACCAGGTCCTGCAGCACCGGATGGTCGACGCCTATATCCAGATCGAGCTGGCGTCCGCGTGCCTGGAAGAGGCGCTGCGGGAGGCGCAGGCCGATCCCGGGCGCCTGGACGCTGCCGCGAGCCGCGCCAAGGCGCGCTGCGCGCATGCCGCGTTGCACGTCACGCGCCTGGGGGTGCAACTGCATGGCGCGATCGGCTACACGGACGAATGCGACATCGGCCTGTACCTGAAGCGGGCGCTGCAGCTCGCCGGCTGGCTCGGGTCGGAGCAGGCCATGCGGCTGCGCCATCATCGCCACGCTTGCGCGTCCGGCGACTCCGGGACGCAGCCCGGAGTCGATCCCGCCCCGCCCGCGGCCGTCCGGGACGCGGACTGGACCGCGATGGACGAGAGCGACTTCCGTCGCATGGTGCGGGGGTTCCTCGGGGCGCACTATCCGGACCGCCTGCGCCATCCCGCGCATCGGCTGCGCTGGGAGGAATGCAGGGCCTGGTACATGACGCTGGCCCGGCAGGGCTGGCTCGCGCCCGCCTGGCCGCGCGCTCACGGCGGGATGGCGTTGCCGGGTTCGAAGCTCCTCGCGTTCATCGAGGAAATGGAGGACTACGGGGTGGCCCGGCTGCCGGACCAGGGGATCATCAACCTCGGGCCGCTGCTGATCCGCTTCGGGACTCCCGAGCAGCAGCGCGAGTACCTGCCGAAGATCCTCTCCGGCGAGCACCTGTGGTGCCAGGGCTACTCGGAACCCGGTGCGGGCTCCGACCTCGCGTCGTTGCGCACCGTGGCCGTGCCGGACGGCGACGAGTTCGTGGTCAACGGCCAGAAGATCTGGACCACGCTCGCCCAGGACGCGACCCATATCTTCCTCCTGGTGCGCACCGACAGGTCGGCGAAGAAGCAGGCCGGGATCAGCTTCCTCCTGGTCGACATGTCTTCCCCCGGCGTGTCCGTGAGGCCGATTCGAAACATCGCCGGCGAGGAGGAATTCTGCGAAGTCTTCTTCGACGACGTACGGGTGCCGCGCCGCAACCTGGTCGGACAGATGAACGGCGGCTGGACGATCGCCAAATCCCTGCTCGGCTTCGAGCGCTTGTTCGTCGGCAGTCCGAAGACCGCGCAGTACGCGCTCGGCCTGTTGCGCCGGGCCGGCGAGGGGCGCGGCCTGTTCGCGCAGGGTTGGTTCGTCGCCCGCTGGTCGCAGCTCGAGCTCGATGTCGCCGACCTGAAGGCGGCCTACGGTCGATTCGCCGAGATCGTCAAGCGCGGCGACGAGCTGCCCGCCTCGGTGTCGATCCTGAAGATCTGGGCCAGCGAGACCTACACCGCGATCACCCGGTTCATGTTCGAGGTCTGTGAAGAGCATGGCGGCGCGCTCGGGGACGTCGACCTCGGTGCCGGGTCGGTCAACGTCGCGGCCCCCCTGCTGAACGCCATGATCACCACGATCTATGCCGGATCCAACGAGATCCAGCGCAACATCCTGGCGCGGGCGGTGCTGGATCTGCCGGGCTGAGGGGCGTCGCCGGCCCGTCTTCCGGCTCCGTGCGGAAGGTTTCCCGGCCGGAGGCAGAATGCCGGCTGGAGCACGCCGGCGGATGCGGAAATGGCCAAGTCAATTCGATGGGATCTGGATCGACTGCGGGTTCTGCTGACGGTCGTCCAGCAAGGGAGCCTGACTCGCGCCGCCGCGGTGCTGGGCGTGCCGCAGCCGGCGATCAGCAGGCAGGTCACGAGGCTGGAGAACGAGTGCGGCGGAAGGCTTTTCCACCGTACCGGCCGCGGCGTCATCCTCACTCAATTGGGGGAAAGCCTGCTGCCGAGGATCACGTCCCTGCTGCGGGAGGCCAATGAGCTGACCGCGCAACTGGACCAGGGCGCCGCCCTGCCGAGCGGGGAGGTGCGCCTCGGCGCCTTGCCCTCGCTCTACATGGTGCTGGTCCTGCCTCTCTTCTTCGAGCTGCGCAGCGCGCTTCCCGGGGTCCGGCTGCAGGTCTTCGAAGGCTCCGCCGGCCAGATCGACCAGTGGCTGGCCAATGGATTCATCGACATCGGGCTGCCCTACCGGTACGGAAAGGTCCTGCAATCGGACGCGGACCCCCTGGTCAGGATTTCCTCGTATGTCATGGCCCGGCCGGGGGACGAGCTGACGGCAGGGCCGACGGTGCGCTTCGCCGCGCTGGACCAGCGACCGCTGGTGCTTCCCGGTACCCCCAGCGGCGTGCGGCTGGCGCTCGATCAGATGGCCAAGCAGACGGGCATCACCCTGAACGTCGCCCTCGAGGCCGATTCGACGCAGATCCAGAAAGCCGTGGCCAGGCTCGGCGGCGCGTACGCCGTCCTGCCGGCGCATGCCGCCACCGAGGAGATCGAAGGGGGCGCATTGAAGATTTCCCGGATCGTCGAGCCGGAGTTCAACCGCACCATCGTGCTGGGCATCACGACCGCGCGGCCCCCGTCGCGCGCAACGCTGCAGGTGGCGCGCGCGATCCGCGCGATCTTCGGGCGCAACCGGTCTTACTGGGAGCGTTCCGCGGTCGAGCGCCAGGAACGCTGACCGACGCCCCTAGCGCTTCCTGCGCACGCTTTCCAGGCGCGAAGCTTCGCGCAGCCGTTTCACGAGCTCCGCGCCGTGGTGGCCGATGTGGCGCTTCAGCGTCGTCTTCGCGCCGCCCAGGTCGCCGCGCTCGAACGCGACCAGCAGGGCCCGGTGCTCGTCGAGCACGGTCTGCCATTCGTGCGCGTCGCGGCGATTGCCGCCGTCGGCGGTCGGCAGGAGCGCCGGCGCGACGATCTCGAGGCGGGCGCGCAGGTGCCTGGCGAACTGCAGGTGCAGGTTCTCGATCGTGCCGAGCAGCCGGGGGCGCCGTGCCGCTTCGTAGAGGCTGCGGTGGAACTGCCAGTTCAGCTCGCCCCAGCGCGCCTCGAACTCCCGCCTGGCGTCGTGGTCGCCCGGGACGGCCAGCTCGAGCGCGTGCTCGGCGGCATCGAGCGCCCGGCGTGCGGCGTCCAGGTGCCCGGGCTGCACTTTGGGCAGAGCGATCTCGACCGCGAGCAACTCCAGCGAGACGCGCATCTCGAGGATTTCCTCGAAGTCGTCCACGTCGAGTGACGTGACGACCGTCCCGCGCCGCGGGATCGAGGCCACCAGACCGTCGGTCTCGAGCTTCAGCAACGCCTCGCGCACCGGCACCCGGCTCACGCCGAACCGCGCCGCCAGGGTCTCCTGGCGCAGGGGCTGGCCGGCCGGCAGATCGCCGGCCAGGATCGCCTCGCGCAGCGCCTCGGCGATCGCGTCGGCCGTGGTCTGGGAACGCTTGCGGGACTGGGCTACGTAGACGTCATCGAGATCCATGGCGCGGCGGTCCGGATTCAACCAGCCCCGATTGTGCCCGGATCTTGACAGGACATCGCTCCGGCGTTATCTTTCGACTGTCGATTGTATACAAAATAAGCAATGAGTCATCCCCATCCTCCGCGGTTCTCCGTCGCGGTCGTCCAGGCAGCGACGGTCACCGGCGACCTGCCGGCGACCTTGGACAAGATCGAGCGGCTGGTGGCCGAGTGCGCCTCCAGGGGGGCCCGGCTGGCGCTCTTTCCGGAAGCGTTCATCGGCGGCTACCCGCGCGGCATGGACTTCGGCGCGACCGTCGGCAGTCGCAGCGCCGCCGGACGCGACCAGTATCGCAGCTACTGGCACGACGCGATCGAAGTCCCGGGAGAGGCCACGGCCCGGCTCGGGGAGATCGCCGCGCTCCACGAGATCCATCTGGTGATGGGCGTGATCGAGCGCGACGGCGGAACCCTGTATTGCACGGTGCTCTTCCATGGACCCGATGGCCGCTACCTGGGCAAGCATCGGAAGCTCATGCCCACGGGCTCGGAGCGCCTGATCTGGGGCTTCGGCGACGGCTCGACCATGCCGGTCCTCGACACGCCGATCGGCCGGATGGGCGCGGTCATCTGCTGGGAGAACTACATGCCGCTGATGCGCGCGGCGCACTACGCCAAGGGCATCCAGATCTATCTGGCCCCCACGGCGGACGGACGCGATACCTGGCTGCCCACGATGCGCCACATCGCCCTGGAAGGGCGGTGTTTCGTGCTCTCGGCCAACCAGTTCTGCCGGCGCGGCGACGCCGCCGGGCGTCCGTCGCCCGCGAACGCCGGCGACGCGGCGCCGCCCGGGCCGCCGGGCGAGATCCTCGCCAACGGCGGCAGTTGCATCGTCGGCCCGCTGGGCGAGGTCCTGGCGGGTCCGGACTTCGAGCGCGAATGCGTGCTCGTGGCCGAGATCGACCTGGGCGAGACCGTGCGGGGCAAGTTCGACTTCGACGTCGTGGGCCACTACGCGCGCCCCGACATCTTCCAGCTGCAGGTCAACGAATCGGCCGCGGCGCCGGTGGTCTTCAGGAAGGATTGATCCGATGCGTATTCTGGTCCTGGGGGCGGGCGGCATCGGCGGCTGGCTCGGCGGACGGCTGCTCCAGTCCGGCGCGGACGTGACCTTCCTGGTGCGCGAGCAGCGCAAGGCGGCGCTTGCCGCGCGGGGGTTGCGGATCGAGAGCCCGTTCGGCAACGCGACGCTCGCGGTCGACGCGCGCGCGCAAGCGGAGATCGAGCCGGTCTACGACCTGGTGGTCCTCACCTGCAAGGCCTACGACCTCGCCTCGGCGATCGAGAGCATTCGCCCCGCCATGAAGGGGCCGGCGGCCGTCCTGCCGCTGCTCAACGGGCTCGCTCACATCGAGACGCTGAACGACGCGTTCGGGCGCGCCAACGTCCTGGGCGGCACGGCGAAGGTCCAGGTCACCCTGACGTCCGAAGGCGTCATCAGGCAGCTCAACGACTGGCAGACCGTGACCCTGGGCGAGCAGGACGGCACGGTCTCGGAGCGCGTCGGGCGGCTCGCGGCCCTGCTCGTCCGGGCGGGCGTCGACGCCAAGCCGTCGTCCGAGATCCTGCGCGATCTCTGGATGAAGCTCGTGCATCTGGCCACCGTCGCGGGCATGACCTGCCTGATGCGGGCGAACCTCGGCGAGATCGTCCGGACGCCCGAGGGAAGCGAGCTCCTGAAGGCATTCTTCCGGATCAACGCCGAGATCGCGGCGCACGCGGGATACCGGCCGGACGAAGCGTTCGCCAAGCCCTACATGGCCCTCTTCGCGCAGCGCGATTCCGCGTACGAGGCCTCGATGCTGCGCGACCTCGAGAAGGGCGGGAAGATCGAATCCGAGCAGATCCTGGGCTTCATGCTGCGCAAGTGCCGGGACGCCGGCCAGCCCGATGCCCTGCATCGGGCCGCCTACACGCACGCGAAAGCCTACGAAGCGCGGCGGGACGCAGGCCGGCTTCCCGGGGCGCCGGCATGACGCGACACCGGATCGCGGTGATCGCTGGCGACGGCATCGGCAAGGAGGTCGTGCCCGAGGGCATCCGGGTGCTCGACGCCGCGGCCGTCCGCTTCGGGTTCGAGTTGCAGTGGGACCTGTTCCCCTGGAGCTGCGAGTACCTGCTCGGGCACGGCGCGATGATGCCCGCGGACGGGCTCGACCGGATCGCCGGGCATGATGCGATCTACCTCGGCGCCGTCGGGTTCCCGGGGGTGCCGGACCACGTCTCGCTGTGGGGGCTGCTGATCCCGATTCGCAGGCGCTTCCAGCAGTACGCGAACCTTCGCCCGGTGCGGCTCATGCCCGGCGTGAAGTCGCCGCTGGCGGGGCGCGTGCCGGGCGATATCGACTTCCTCGTCGTGCGCGAGAACACGGAAGGCGAGTACTCCACCACCGGCGGCCTGCGTCACGCCGGGACGGATCGCGAGGAAGCGTTCCAGGAGAGCGTCTTCACCCGTCGCGGCGTGGACCGGATCCTCCGCTACGCGTTCGAGCGCGCCCGCGAGCGCCCGAAGCGGCACCTCACCTCGGCGACCAAGTCGAACGGCATCGCCATCACCATGCCGTACTGGGACGAGCGCCTGGCGGCGATCGCCGGGGAGTTTCCCGAAGTGCGCGTCGATCAGTACCACGTCGACATCCTGGCGGCGCGCTTCGTGCTCGATCCGCAGCGCTTCGACGTGGTCGTCGGCTCGAATCTGTTCGGCGACATCCTCTCCGACCTCGGCCCGGCCGTCACCGGAACCATCGGCATCGCGCCTTCGGCAAACCTCAATCCGGAGCGCGAGCACCCGTCGATGTTCGAACCCGTGCATGGCTCCGCGCCCGACATCCATGGTCGAGGCATCGCCAACCCGATCGGGCAGATCTGGTCGGGCGCGATGATGCTCGAGCATCTCGGGCACCGCGACGCCGGCCGGGCCATCGTCGCGGCGATCGAGACGGTGCTGGTCTGCGGCCCGCGCACGCCGGACATCGGCGGCAGCGCGGGCACGGTCGATGTCGGCAAGGCGATCGCCGACGCGGTGTCCCGGGATTCCGGGACCTAGGGCGCGCCGGTGCCGGGCTGCTCCCGGCGCCGCCGGGCACGGCCTCACGTCGAGGCGACTCGACATCGACCTCGGGACGGCAAGCAACGATGACCACGGTCGCGGTGATCGGCAACACGGTCCGCAACATCGGCGCCGCCTGCGCGGCCGACCTGATCCTGGCCGGCCACGAGGTGCGCTACCACCTCTTTCCGGACGCGTCGGCCGAGCTGCAGGCGCTCCGGCAAGGCGGCGGCTTCGAGGTCCGGGGCGACCCGGGCAGCCTGCTTTGCGGCCGGATCGGCAAGGCGGCGCCTCACGCCATCTGTGACCATCCGGCGCAGGCGCTCGAGCGCGCCGAGGTCGTGCTGCTCGACGTGCCGATCCCCGAGCTGGAGCATCGATTCGAGAGCCTCGTTGCCTGGATCGAGCCCGGCGCCGTCGTCTACGTCCAGAGCTTCGGCTACTGGGTTGCGGCGCGACTGAACGCACGGCTCCGGGCGCACGGGCGCGGCGACATCGTGCTGTGCGAAGCGGCAGTGCCGACCCATACGGCGTCGCGCTCGGGGAACGTCGTCTCCGAAGTCGTGCTGCGACGCGACGTCGAGATCGCGAGCGTTCCGGCGGACCGGGGCGACGCGGCCCGGCGCAAGCTGCGCACGCTGTTTCCCCACGTGCGGGCGGCGCCCTCGGTGCTGCAGACGAGTCTCGAGTCGGTGAACCTGATGGTGCATCCGGCCATGGCGCTGCTCGGCATCGGGCTGACCGAGCGGTCGATCGGGCAAGGCCGGGAGGTCCGGTTCTACCGGGACTGCAACGTGCCGACCGCCGGCCGCCTGGCCGAGGCGATGGACGAGGAGCGCGGACGCGTCTGCCGCGCCTACGGCGTCAGGCACCGGACCCTTCCCGAGGCGATCGATCATTACTACGGCACCCGTCGCACGGACAGCGTCCACGACGCCGTCCTGCACTGCGCCGTCTACCAGTCCTTCGGCCCGATCGGGGCGCACACCTGGCGCGACTGGGAATCCGTCGACGTGCCGTATGCCGTCGTGCCGCTGGTCCGGCTCGCCGAGCAAGCCGGCATCGATGCGTCGCTGCATCGCGCGCTGGCCGAGATCCTCGGGCGACTGCTGGACATCGATCCCCGGACCTGCGCGCCGTCGCTCGAGGCGATGGGCCTGACCGGCCCGCCCCGGGAGGTCGCACGACGTTTCGCCGCCTTCCCCCCACCGGATCCTCTTCGAGGAGAGTCACGATGAAAACCGCTTCCCGCCGCGAGCTCCTGAAGCTCGGCGCCGCCGGCCTCGCCGCCACCGTCGTTTCGCCCGCCGTGCGCGGGCAGGCCTGGCCGAGCCAGCCGATCAGGCTGGTGGTGCCGTTTCCGCCCGGCGGCCCGACCGACCTGGTGGGCCGGGTGCTCGCCAGGGAGATGTCGCGCACGCTGGGCCAGAACGTCGTCGTCGAGAACCGGCCGGGCGCCAACGCCAACATCGGCGCCGAGCTGGTCGCGCGGGCGCCGGCCGACGGCTACACGCTGCTTTACAACACGGCTTCGCTGGCGCTCAACGCGGTGCTGTACAACCGGCTCAACTACGATCCGCTGGCTGACTTCGCGCCCGTGGTGCTGACCGGAATCGTGCCGCACGTGCTGGTCGTGAACCCGTCGCTGCCCGTGAAGACCGTCGCGGAGTTCATCGATCATGCGCGCAAGAACCCGGGGAAGCTGACCTACGGCTCGGCCGGCAACGGGAACATCACCCACATGGGGGCCTACCGGTTCCTGCACGCCCAGGGCATCGATGCGGTGCACGTTCCCTACAAGGGCAGCGCCCCGGCGCTGTTCGACGTGGTCGCCGGCCAGACGCACTTCATGACCGACGCGATCAACTCGGCGTTGCCGTACATCCGCGACGGGCGCCTGCGAGCGCTCTCGCTGTCGGCGATGAAGCGGTCGAGCCTGCTGCCGGACGTGCCCACGCTGCGGGAATCGGGCCTGCCGGGCTTCGAGGTCGGCGGCTGGCAGGGCATCGTCGTGCCGGCGAAGACGCCGGCCTCGATCGTCCAGAGGCTGAACGCCGAGGTCAACGCGCTGCTCGAGGACCCCGAAGTGCGCAAGACGCTCGCGGCCCAGGGCGCCGAGCCGCTCGGCTCGACCCCCGCGGAGTACGGCGCCTACATCCGCGGCGAGATCGAGCGCTGGGGCGCGGTGGCCCGGGCGATCGGGGTGAAGCTCGACTGAGCGAGCGAGCGGGCGGGCGGGCCCGCCTCACTCCACCGTCACGCTCTTGGCCAGGTTGCGCGGCTTGTCCACGTCCGTCCCGCGCGCCAGCGCCCCGTGATACGCGAGCAGCTGCAGCGGGACGACGTGCAGGATCGGCGACAGCAGCCCGGCGTGGTCGCCGAGGTTGATGATGTTGAGCCGGTCCTCGGGCTCGATGTGGGTGTCCTTGTCGGCGAACACGAACAGCTCGCCGCCGCGGGCCTTCACTTCCTGGAGGTTCGACTTCAGCTTCTCGAGCAGGGCGTCGTTCGGGGCGACCACGACCACCGGCATCTCGCTGTCGATCAGCGCCAGCGGCCCGTGCTTGAGCTCGCCGGCGGCATAGGCCTCGGCGTGGATGTAGGTGATCTCCTTGAGCTTGAGCGCGCCCTCGAGCGCGATCGGGAAGTGCACGCCGCGCCCGAGGAACAGCGCATGCTGCTTCGGGGCGAAGCGGTTGGCCCAGTGGCGCACCGCGGGCTCGCATTCGAGCACGTGCGCGATCGCGGCGGGCAGGTGGCGCAGCTGCGCGAGCAGCTCCTGCTCGCGCGCGGGGGCGAGGCGGTTGCGCTGCTTGGCCAGCACCAGGGCCAGGGCGAACAGCGAGGCGAGCTGGGTGGTGAAGGCCTTGGTCGAGGCGACGCCGATCTCGGGGCCGGCGCGGGTCAGGAAGCGCAGCTTGCTCTGGCGGATCAGCGCCGACTCGGGCACGTTGCAGATCGCGAGCGTGTCGCGCAGGCCCATCGACTTGGCGTGCTGCAGGGCGGCGATGGTGTCGGCGGTCTCGCCGGACTGCGAGATGGTGATGACCAGCGTGCTGGGCAGCGCGACCGAGTCGCGGTAGCGGTACTCGCTGGCGATCTCGACCGAGACCGGCAGGCCGGCGATCGACTCGATCCAGTACTTGGCGACGCAGCCCGAGTGGTAGCTGGTGCCGCAGGCGAGGATCAGGACCTGCCGGGTGCGGGCGAAGATTTCCTCGGACTCGGCGCCGAACAGGCCGGCCGACAGCGAGGCGGCGTTGGCGACCATCTCGAGCGTGTTGGCGATGGCGCCCGGCTGCTCGAAGATCTCCTTCTGCATGTAGTGCTGGTACTTGCCGAGCTCGATCGCGTCGCTGGAGAGCTGGCTCTCGACGATCGGGCGCTCGACCGGCCGGCCCTCGGGATCGACGATCGCGTAGCCGTCGGGGCTGATCCGCACCACGTCGCCCTCCTCGAGGTAGGTGACGTACTTGGTGACCTGCAGCAGCGCCGAGGTGTCGGAGGCGAGGAAGTTCTCGCCCTTGCCGGAGCCGGCGTTGCCGATGCCCAGCAGCAGCGGCGAGCCCTTGCGCGAGCCGACCACGGTGTGCGGCTCGGCCTTGTTGATTGCCGCGATCGCGTAGGCGCCGTCGAGCTCGCGCACCGCCTTCTGCACCGCCCGGAACAGGTCCAGGCCGGCGGCGAGGTGGCTGTGCAGCAGGTGCGCGATGACCTCGGTGTCGGTGTCGCTGGAGAACTCGTAGCCGGCGTCCTTCAGGCGCCGGCGCAGCGTCTCGTGGTTCTCGATGATGCCGTTGTGCACGACCGAGACCTCGATGCCCTTGCCGGACGAGAAGTGCGGGTGCGCGTTCTTCTCGGTGACGCCGCCGTGGGTGGCCCAGCGGGTGTGGGCGATGCCGGTGGGCGCGTCGGCATGCACCTCGCGCGTGCGCGCCTCGAGGTCGGCGACCCGGCCGACGGCGCGCACGCGCTCCATCTTGCCGTTCATGATCGCGATGCCGGCCGAATCGTAGCCGCGGTACTCGAGCTTGCGCAGGCCCTCGATCAGGATCGGGACGACATTACGTTGCGCGACGGCTCCGACGATTCCACACATCTTGCTGCTCCTTGCTGCGGCCCGGCCCCGGCGGGTCAGGACTTGGCGGCGGGTTTCTTCACCGGCCGCTTCCACGATTCGACCGTCGTCTGCCGCGTGCGGGAGACGGTCAGCCTGTTCTCGGGGGCGTCGCGCGTCAGCGTGGTGCCGGCGGCGAGCGTGGCGCCGCGGCCCACCCGCACCGGCGCGACGAGCTGGCTGTCGCTGCCGATGAACGCGTCGTCCTCGATCACGGTCTGGTACTTGTTGGCGCCGTCGTAGTTGCAGGTGATCGTGCCGGCGCCGATGTTCACGCGCTCGCCCACGACGGTGTCGCCGAGGTAGGACAGGTGGTTGGCCTTCGATTTCGCGGCCATGCGGGTGTTCTTCATCTCGACGAAGTTGCCGACGTGGGTCTCGTCGCCGAGCTCGGTGCCCGGACGCAGCCGCGCGTAGGGGCCGATGCGCGCGTTCGCGCCGATCGCGGATGATTCGATCAGGGTGAACGGCAGGATCTGCGCGCCCGCGCCGATGCGCGCGTCGCGGATCATGCAATGGGCGCCGATGCGGGCGCCGTCCTCGATGACCACCCGGCCCTCGAACACGCAGTTCACGTCGATCGAGACGTCGCGCCCGCATATGAGCTCGCCGCGCACGTCGAGTCGCGCGGGATCGGCCAGCCAGACGCCTTCGTCCATCAGTTTCGTCGCCACCCGGTTCTGGAAGATGCGCTCGAGCTCGGCCAGCTGCCGCTTGCTGTTGACGCCCAAGGTCTCGAAGGCGTCGGCCGGTTGCGCCGAGACGACCGCCACACGATCGTGCACCGCGGCCGCCACGACGTCAGTGAGGTAATACTCCTTCTGCGCGTTGTCGTTCGACAGGGCGCCCAGCCAGCGCACCAGCGCCGCGGTGGGCGCCACCAGGATGCCGGTGTTGACCTCGCGGATCCTCCGGGTGGCGTCGTCGGCATCCTTGTGCTCGACGATGCGCACGATGCGGTCATCCTCGCGCACGATGCGTCCGTAGCCGGTCGGGTCGTCGAGGTCGACGGTGAGCAGGCCGAGCCGGTCGATGCCGGCCGCCGCGACGAGCCGCCCGAGGGTCTCGGGCGCGGTGAGCGGAACGTCGCCGTACAGCACCAGCGTCGGCACCGACGGGTCCAGGTGCGGCACCGCCTGCATCACCGCATGGCCGGTCCCGAGCTGGGGGGCCTGCAGCGCCCAGCGCAGGTCGGCCCCCGCGATCGCGCGCGGCACCGCTTCGCCGCCGTGGCCGTATACGATGACGATGCGACCCGGCCCCAGGCTGCGCGCGCAGTCGACGACGTGCGCGAGCAGGGGCCTGCCCGCCAGGGGGTGCAGCACCTTGGGCAGGTCCGAGCGCATGCGCTTTCCCATCCCGGCCGCGAGGATGACGACGTTCATCTTTTGCTTTTTTTTCAGGTACTTAGGGGGGCATTTCGGGGTGTTGCTCGAAAAGCTTATCACGCGGCCATGGCAAGCCCTGCTACCGCTCGTCGCCAGTTGCCTGGTGGCAACCGGGTGCTCGTCGACCCGGCTCGGCTACGACGCGATGCCGTACTGGCTCGGCTGGCAGGTCGATCGGCACCTCGGGCTGGATGCGGCGCAGCGCGAGCTGGTTTCGACCCGGCTCGACGTGCTGCACGCCTGGCATCGGCGCACCCAGCTGCCGGCCTACAGCGCCTGGCTACGGTCCATCCAGGCCCGCCTCGACGGCCCGGTGCAGGCCGAGGACATTGGTCGATGGCGAGAGGAAGCGCTCACTGCCTGGGCGCCGATCGCAGCCCGGCTGGCGCCCGACCTGGCCGAGCTGGCGCTCACGCTGCGCCCCGAGCAGCTGGACCGGATGGCGCGCCGCTTCGAGGCTTCGAACCACGATGCCCGGCGCCGCCTGCTGCCCGCGACGCCCGAGCCTCGCGAGGCCGCGCGCGTGGACCGGGTGCTCGAGCGGGTGCGCTTCTTCGTCGGCGAGCTGCCGCCGGAGCGGGTCCAGCAGGTGCGGGCCCTGGCGCTGGCCCTGCCGTCGGGCGAGGCGGACTGGCTGGCCGAGCGCGAGGCGCGCCAGCGCGCGCTGCTCGACGTGCTCGGGCGGATCGTGCGCGAGGCGCCGCCGCCCGAGACCGCGCGCCGCTGGATGCACGAGACGCTGGCCGGGTTGTGGCGCAGCGCCGACCCGGCGCGGCACGCATCGCTGGCGCGCTCGGCGGTCT
>JBDHRX010000200.1:0-2987 GCA_039807785.1 Burkholderiaceae bacterium | reverse complement strand
TGCTGCGCTTCTCGGCGGCGCACAGGCGCCCGACCGGCCGGCCGCCCACGCCTTGGCCGATCGCAGTGCCGTGGCGCACGGACCGAGGCACGGCGCGCGGACCGAGGTGTGTCGCGCGGACCGGGGTATGCTCCGGGCATGCGGACCGGCATTCCTCTCGTGCTCGCGCGCCTCGTCTTCCGGCGCGCCCGGATCGTCCGTGCGGTCCTGGCCGCCGCGGCGCTGGTCGCGGGCGCCGCGCCCGCGCCGGCGCTCGCCTGGAGCAACCACGCGCTCGGCACCCGGCCCGCGCTCGAGGCGCTGCCGATGTTCGCGGCGCTCCCGCCGGTGCCGGCCGAGACGCTGGAAGCTTTCCTCGCCGCCGAGGCGACGCGCCTGGAAGCGGTGCTCGACGAGCAGGAGCGCTGGGCGCGCGCGCAGGTGCCGGGCTATCCGCCGCGGCCCGATGCGCTGCGCTTCACCGCGGCCGGCGCCGCCGACGCGGCCGAGCTGCGCCGGCGTTTCCTGGCCGCGGTGCGCATCGCGCCCGACGTCCGGCTGGGCCTGTTCCTGCAGCGCGAGCCGGGCGCCGCCGACGATGCCCGCCCGCCGCTGCCGCTGCGCGAGGTCACCACGCTGCCGCGCGACGACTCGGTCTCGGGCACGAAGTTCGTCGCGCTGCGCGCCGGCGAGCCGGTGTCGCCGCTGGCGGTGATCGCCACCGCCTCCGACGAGCCCGACCAGGGGCTCGACATCGGCCTGTGGGAGGACAACGGCACCGAGCAGGGCCGCGCCTACGGCTTCGGCAAGCAGCCGTTCGGCAACCCGGCGCTCGACTTCGGCACCCAGGCGCCGTTCCACATGGGCTTCTACCACGAGTCGCGCATCATCTACGCCGCAGCCGGGTTCCTGAAGCGCACCTATCCCGAGTACCGGGTGCACCTGTGGCAGACGCTCGCGCGGCATGCGCTGCGCACCGGCCACGACTACTGGGCGTGGCGCTTCGCGGGCTGGGCGGTGCATTACCTGCAGGACCTCACCCAGCCGTACCACGCGCGGGTGCTGCCCGGGGTCGGCACCGTGCGGATGCTCTGGATCAACGCCCTGTACATGGCGGGCTGGCCGCGGGCGCGCGACCAGGCGGTGACGCTGGTGTCGAACCGGCACCTGGCGTTCGAGAACTTCCAGCGCGGCGCGATGCTGGGCGCGGGCGCGGACGGCGCGCCGCTGTTGCGCGCGCTGCGCGATCCGGGCGAGGGCGACCCGGTCTATGACGACCGCAGCGCGCGCGACGTGGCGGCGCGCCGCGCGGCGCAGGCCGCCGATGCGCTCGACCGCACGATCGAGACGGCGCTGCCGGCGCGCTATGTCAGCGACCCGGGGTTCGAGTTCGGCGCCGCCGCGCGCGGCATCGACCTGTATGCGCTGCTGTCGCGCGACGACCCGGCGGGCCGCGACGCGCTGGTGCAGGCGCTTGCGCCGCGCCTGGCGGATTTCGGCGCGTTGACCCGCGCGCTGGTCCGCGCGCTGCTCGACGAGCGGCGCTGAGCGCGCCGCCGGCGGGCCTCAGCCGCCGCGCCCGAGCTGCGCCAGCGGCAGCTCGGTGGTGCGCTTGATCTCCTGCAGCACCACGCTCGACTCGACGCTGCGCACGCCCGGCAGGCGCATCAGCCGGTGCATCATGAACTGCGCGAAGGCCTCGAGGTCGGCGGCGACGATGCGCAGCTGGTAGTCGTAGGGGCCGGTGACCGAGTAGCACTCGAGCACCTCGGGCATCAGCGCGACCGCGCGATCGAACGCGTCGTTGCGCGCCTCGCCGTGCCGCTCCAGCGACACGCGCGTGAAGGCCGTCACCGTGAGCCCCACCTTGCCCGGCCGCAGCAGCGTGACGCGGCGGTCGATCAGCCCGGCCTCCTCCAGCCGCTGGATGCGCCGGCTGACCTGCGAGGCCGACAGGTGCACCTGCTCGCCGAGCTCGGGGTTGGTGACTCGCCCGTCGCGCTGCAGGGCGGCGAGCAACTGGAGGTCGGTGCGGTCGAGCGTGGGCATGGGCTGGCTGCGTCTCAGGATGCGGTAATGATGCGCCGAATATGAGATTTACGCACGAATCGCGCGCGACGTGGCCAGATTTCGCCCGAACTCGCGTGATTCGTGCGACGGCCTGCGCCTAGCATTGCACCATCCGAACCCTTGTCGCGGCTCGTCGTCGCGCCCCGCCCATGAACGCGCCCGATCGTCTGTTCGCGTCCGCCGCGCCGCTGCGCCTCGACTACCGCCTGGAGGACGGCCTCGCCGCGGTCTCCGGGCCGATCTTCCTCACCGGCACCCAGGCGCTGGTGCGGCTGCCGCTGATGCAGCGCGCGCGCGACGTCGCCGCCGGGCTCGACACCGCGGGCTTCATCAGCGGCTATCGCGGCTCGCCGCTGGGCGCCTACGACCAGCAACTGTGGCGCGCGCAGGCGCGCCTCGAGGCCGCGCAGCTGCATTTCCTGCCGGCGGTCAACGAGGAGCTGGCGGCCACCGCCGTGCTCGGCTCGCAGCAGGTCGAGGGCGACCCGCAGCGCAGCGTCGCGGCCGCGTTCGGGCTCTGGTACGGCAAGGGCCCGGGCGTCGACCGGGCCGCCGACGCGCTCAAGCACGGCCACGCGCGCGGCGCCTCGCCCCACGGCGGCGTGCTGGTGGTGGCCGGCGACGACCACGGCTGCGTGTCCTCGTCGATGGCGCACCAGAGCGACTTCACGATGATCTCGTGGCGCATGCCGGTGCTCAGCCCGGCCAGCGTCGCCGAGCTGATCGAGTTCGGCCTGTACGGCTGGGCGCTGTCGCGCTACTCGGGCGCCTGGGTCGGGATGAAGGCGATCTCCGAGGTGGTCGAGAGCGCCGCCACCGTCGACCTCGACGCGCTGCGAACCTGCTTCGACGCGGCCGGCCCGGCCGGCCCGGACGGTGCGGCGCGCGAGGCCGGCCGCGCCGGATCGCCGCCGGCCGATCACGCCGCCCGCGAGGCG